>SIBE01000149.1 GCA_009695265.1 Pedosphaera sp.
TCAGCAACCCAGACCTTCGCGAAAGCATCAACATTAGTCGCTGTGTTGGGCTCATGCTTAAGGCGCATCCAATACCAGACGTTCGTTTGCCATTTGAAACTCAGTTCCGGTCCCCATTGCCGGGCATCATCAAGAAACTCAGTATGAACTGCTCCAGCGCCTTCATTACGGAAATGATAGTTAATTCCTTGGCTGTTTGTAATACCAACGCTTGCCCCGATTCCAGCTCGAGCCAGATCGTTAGTTCCAAAACGGTTGATCCGAATGCGAGCGAGCACTTCTTGATTCGTCGAATTGTATCCGGCAGCTTCATACAAAAGGTGATTAGGATCGCCAATTGCATTGGTCACGGAAAGGATACCGTTGGCCAAGCTGTAGATGTTCGTCGCTGGACCGCGCGCCTTCCAACTGGCATTCAACGTCGCCCCATCGAATGAGTCTTGAAAACCGTTGACAGTCTGTCCGAATTCCGCTGGCAAGTTCGCCTGTGCGGAAGGGTCGGACGCAGCCTTCACGACGACGCCATACATATTTTGACCAGCATTGTCTGCTTGAAGAAGCGTGAATGTCCCCGCCGGCACCGACTTGACGTAAACTGAGGCGGCATTTTGGATTGAGCCACCGGCCCCAACAGCATCGCCGTTCTCGTCATATCCGACCTCATCCGGCACCGCCCTGCTGGCAGTTCGGTTAAGACCGTTCATCACAGGAACGAAGCCGCTGGTGCCTACCCAAGTCATGTTGGTCCAGCCGGAGAGCGGCCTACCCGCTTGGGGCGGAGTTGCGTTATCGGCATCGCCCTGCCGATTATCGACTAAAAGAAAAACGATCGAAGGCACGGAAACCGTTACATCCAACTTGAACGGGTTGTTATCACGATTGTCGTTGCCAATCATGATGTACTCACCGCCGACAAGATAGCTCGGGAGAGGAAGGTTCGTGGCCACTCCGTTCCATTGGTGAACGCGGTCCACCATTGCCGGAACCTCCTCGGCAAAACGGGGCACGAGAAACGGCGTGAGGTATTCACCAGCAATGCCGTTGGTGAACGTGACGCCGGTCCACTTCGCTGTGACTGTATCGGTCGCCTCGTTGTCACCTCCTGTTTCGATCACATTGGTGATGATAGGAAGGGCACTGGCAGTTAAGGCCGATAAGGCGAGTAATAGAGCGCTGAGGGCGGTGGAGGATGACTTGACTAGGCTAGCAACGAGTTTGGTTTTCATGCACTGATGGCTGGATTTGAGTTTAACCGCAAAGGCTGTTGTCATTGGTTCGATATTTTATCACACCAAGGACAAGCCTTGGCCGGTGCGTGCGTACTCTGTCTGGTTCAAGAAACATTGAATGGAACAACGACCATTCGTTAAGGAACGGTGCCGATGCAACCATATTTCCCGGAGCATGGCAACAGATTTTTATGCAAAATTGGTTGGAACGCCAAAAGTAGAGTCTGGAAGGCGTCGCACGAACGCCTCGGGCACTTCTGATTTTGGGCTGCGTGCGGCCCTCTTGTCTGCGGTCGAGTTTGGATATTTTCGAGTGCCGCGCAAACCGAGGGAGGCTTCCGACCGCCATCTCCCGGATGGGAGATTTCAGAATAGCCCACCCTTTCAAGGGTGGGATTGCGCCCGTGGAGATCCCAAGTCGCGAAGGGACGATTGAATCACTGCCACAAATACCGCTCATCGCACTTGGTGTTTGGATACTTAATTTGTGTAAATCACCTGCCGTAGGGGACATGCACCGGGATTCAATCGTCCCTGCGGGACCCAGGCAATCGCCGATTCCAACCCAGCAGTGAACTGCTGGGCTATTCTCGAGTCTCCCACCGGGAGATAGATCCTGCCGTCTCCCTCCGGGAGGCGGAGGCTGCCGAAATGTCCAAACTCCCGCGCAGCTTGGATTGCTGCCGTCCGCAAAATGAGCACTGCTGTGCCAGTAGCGGCTTGACTTGAAGGGGTTATTCCCTAGGTTTCCGTAATGCCTAAGTCTTCTGGCCAAAAGAAAAAGCGTGTCAAAGCAATTTTGTTTGGCGTTGGCCTCGATTCCGACGGACACAAGCGCATCACCACCGGCCCGAACTTTGCGCTAGTGGGGGGGACGGAAGAAACCCACGAGTTGATGACTGAGAAGGCAATCAAGATTAACGAAAAGCTGGCGGAAAAAGGAAAGCAGCTGGAAGATGTCAGTGCCAAAGAGTTCGATGACATTGCCCACTCCGTTGGTTTACGTCGGCCTGACCCGGATCAAATCGGGTCTTAGATTCCTGGCACACTCAGCGGCTGCCCGCTATGTCGGCCATCTAATTTTAGGATAAAAGGAACGGCAATTCTGGCCCAATTCACTGCGGTCGGATATGACGCGGCTGAATCTCCAAAGCAGCTTCTGAGCATCGCCGTGTTGATGATGCCGGGGTTGAGTGCAATCGCGGCCAGGCCACTCGGCAATTCTTGGGCCAGTGCTTGAGTCAATCCCTCGACACCCCATTTGGTGGCGCAATAAGGAGCCACGTCCCGACTCGTGGAGCGGCCCCAGCCCGAACTGAAATTGATGATCACGCCTTTCCTGGACTTAATCATGGGGGGAATAAAATGGCGGATCACGTTCGCTGTCCCGTTCAAATTGACTTCGATCACGCGGGAGAATTCCTGGGCGCTGATCTCCCACAGAGGAGCATTTCGGTTAATGACGCCAGCGTTGTTCAGCAGAAAATCGGGGGCGCGGTGAGTTTTGAAGATTTGGTCTGCCCAGGCTTGAACTTGTTCATTTGACGTGATATCGACGACAGCGAAATCGTGAGGTTTAGGGAATTGATTGGTTAAGGTCTCGATTTCGGCGCGGGATCGACCGCAGCCAATCACCGTGTGGCCCAACCGGACGAACTCGTCAGCCATCGCCCGGCCCAACCCGCGCGTTACCCCGGTGAGAACAACTATTTTACTGCCGCTCTGCATATCTGGAGTGTGATCACGATTGTTTTTCGAACGCGGAGAATGGCTTCCGTCGTTCCAGGTTCGGCGAAGCCACGCCTGAACGCGACGTCCTTCGCCACCACCTCAGCCAGCGCCAGGTGTCGAGCATCGGCCGAATTTTGCTGGTTTCCTGATTGTAAACCACCTGAATCGGCACGAACTCGACTCTTTCATTGGCGGCGAGGAATGCGAGGAGCAACTCGGACTCGACCTCGAAGTGGGTAGTCCGCAAATCTAACGACGACCAGACTCCCAACTGAAAGAGCCTGAAGCCGCATTGGGAATCCGGGAGCAATGGCCCCGCCAAACCCGAGAGTCGATGGCTCATCCATTGGTTAACTTTGCGCCTGATCCAGGGCATCGCCGTGGGATTCGACATTCGGTTGCCGACGACCAGAGCCGCATCGGTCGCCACGGCACGAGCAAGGAAGCTCGGGATATCGCGGGCCAGATGCTGGCCATCTCCGTCCATGGTAAGAGCCCAAGTGAAGCCGCGAGCAAAGGACCAGCTCAAGCCCGTTTTGAGGGCCGCGCCTTTCCCACGCGGAGTGTCGTGGCGCAACACATGAGCGCGGCTGTCCGCTGCCAGGCGCGCGGTGGCATCGGATGAACCATCATCGACCACGACGACGCAGGAGAGATGGGTGCGAGCTTGAGCAACGACCGAGGCTATACTGGCCGCTTCGTTCAAGCAAGGAATCACGACAGCGCAGTGCTCGGGCCAATCCACGACCAGACGCTACTTCAACTCCGGCACAGGCCAAGCCAAATTTTGCGGATTCTTCGCTCTTTGGGGTGAAATTACTGACCTTGTCCGTCAGCGCCTGTGCCGTCGAGGTCGATCAGGATATCGCGCGGCTCGGCGCCTTTGCTGGGACCCACAATGCCGCGGTTTTCCAGTTCGTCCATGATGCGTGCGGCGCGGGTGTAGCCCAGGCGAAGCCGCCGTTGCATGAGTGAAACACTCGCCTTCTGTTCGCTTCGGATCACTTCGATGCATTGCTGGATCAAATCTTCGTCCTCATCGCAACCGCTGCCTTCCTCCATGCTGCTGACCGGCTTGGAGAGCTGCTTGTGGATTTCGATCTCGTAGCTCGGTTTGCCCTGTTTGGCAATGAAGTCAACGATGCCTTGAATTTCCTGATCGGTAATCAGCGCGCCTTGAGCGCGGGTCAATTTCGCGGAGCCGGGCGGCAAGTAGAGCATGTCGCCTTTGCCGAGCAATTTGTCGGCACCCATGGCATCGAGAATGGTACGGGAGTCCACCTTCGCGGCGACCTGAAACGCGATGCGCGCGGGAATATTGGCTTTGATTACTCCGGTGATGACATCGACGCTTGGGCGCTGCGTTGCCACGATGCAATGGATGCCGGCGGCGCGGGCCATTTGCGTAATGCGGGCAATGGCCATTTCCACATCCGCCGGCGCGACCAACATTAAATCCGCGAGTTCGTCGATGATCACAACGATGTAGCTCAGCCGCTCGGGAATGATGATTTCGTCTTCGCGCGGAACGACAATTTCCTCGTCCAACTCCACGGCGAACCCCTCCGAGCTGACTTCCACTTTTTCCTTCCTTACGGTCAACGGCAACTCGGGTTCTGCTGGCGGGATGGGCTTGTTCTTGGGCCGTTCGTTAAACGATTTGATGTTGCGAACGCCAACCTTGGCGAAAATTTGGTAACGCTTCTCCATCTCGTTGACGACCCAGCGGAGCGCGAGGATAACCTTTTTCGGGTCGTTCACAACAGGCACAACAAGATGAGGCAGCGCGTTGTATTGCTGAAGCTCCACGATCTTGGGATCGATCATGACGAAACGCAGTTCGTCGGGAGAAAAGCGATAAAGCAGCGAGGCAATGATCGAGTTAATGCAAACCGATTTACCCGACCCGGTGCTGCCAGCGATCAGCAGGTGCGGCATTTCGCCAAGGTCGGCGATGATCGGATGACCATAAACATCCTTCCCAAGAGCAAGCGGAATTCGGGCTTTGGTCTTCTGCCATTCTTCGGATTCCAAGATATCGCGCATGATCACCTTGGTTTTAATGAGGTTCGGAACCTCAACACCCACCGAGCTTTTACCGGGGACGGGAGCGAGAATATGAATTCGCTCGGCCTTGAGCGCGGCAGCGATGTTATTGCTTAGAGCGGTGATTTTTTCGAGCCGGACACCAGGAGCGGGATGCAATTCGTAGCGGGTAATCGTCGGACCTTTGGTGATGTCCCCCAGGGCCACCTCGATGTCGAACTGCGCCAGAGTGTTTTGCATGAGGCGCGCGTTCGCCATCAGTTCTTCTTTCGACTCTGTAGGTTTGACTGCGGCATCAGGAAAGTTGAGCAGAGCGAGCGTGGGCAATTGGTAATTGCCGATCAGCGGTGTGGCGGCGACGGTGATTGGCTTGTTTCTGCGAGGTTTTTGCCTGAGGGATGCCCCCGAGAGATCGCGGATTGTGGGCACCCGCTCATTCGCGCTGCCTTTGGCATCATTGCCTGCGACATCTGGCGCCTCATTCTCCGACAGCTCGGGCTTCGAGTGGGCTGACCTGCCCAGAACATCGGCTGTGATCGCAGCAGCGATTTCGTTGGCCGTGATGACTTCGCCTTCCAGAACGGGCGCAGCCACCAGAGCGGCTTGGAAAGGATTCGGTTTGGAGGATGATTTACTTCGAATTTGCGGCACGCTCAGGTCGCGAACGGTGGGTTCAGGCACGGGCTGCAGATCGGCCCCAAGACCGGTGGTTTCAACTTGTTCCTGAAGCTTCCTGGCTTGTTTGTCGAGATCGCGCGCGCGGCGTTCGAGACCTTTCTCATCGGCGGTGAAGTCACCCGGATCATCCGGAACTTCCAACCGGCGTTCCCTGAGAGTTCGGAGCCAGTCACCTAGCTGGAAATTCGTCAGGTAAAGAAGACTGATGAGATAAACGGTAGCGAAGACAATAGTCGCCCCCACTCTTCCAAAATGGTCGAACACCGCATGATTCATGACCATTCCGATCAGCCCGCCCGCTCGGCCAGAGTCTTTATTGATCGTCAGCCTCAAGCCTTCGGAATACAAATCCAACATGCCCATGCAGGCCAGGAGCAGCAGGGCTCCCCAAACCCAGAGCGAGCGGCGGTGGAGATAAGCTAAAATATCAAAAAAGCCCGCGAGACCAAACCCCAGGAGAAGC
The DNA here is from genome assembly GCA_009695265.1 of Pedosphaera sp. Taxonomy (GTDB): domain Bacteria; phylum Verrucomicrobiota; class Verrucomicrobiia; order Limisphaerales; family SIBE01; genus SIBE01. The sequence goes on from SIBE01000149.1 coordinate 6,148, forward strand.
ATGGGCAACAAATAGGCCGCGGCGCCGAAGACAAAGAACAATCCGTAAGCCGTGTAGGCCCCGATCGAACCGATCCAATTGTGAGGCGGGTTGTTAGGTGAGCTAAGGTTCAGGGGAACGTCATTGCGGTCATAGGAAAACAACGCCACCGAAAGCAACAGCGCTAGAGCAAGGAGGATGATGCCGATAATATCGCTGGAACTATCTGTTCTGATTGAGTCTGATGCTGCTTTCCGAGCCATGTTCACAGACTATGGAAAGGGTTTTATTTCAACAATGTAATTTCAAGAGGAACCTTGCGACTCGGATACTTGACCCGGCAGTTTCATGGTTCTAGAGTGCTCAGCATGTTGCCATCTTTCGACGCTTCAATAGGAAGGGGAGCGGGATTGGACTTACAAAACCGGCCACGAGGCCAACAGCCCTCCGCTGACCAAGGGGCTCGCTACCAACAGGAGATCAGTCTATGAAATCGATTCATCGCATTAGCCGCCGTGATATGATCAAGGCGGGTGCTGCTGTCGCAGTTTTTAACATTGTCCCCCGGCACATCCTAGGTGGCGCGGGCTTCACCGCGCCCAGTGAAAGGCTCAACATCGCTGGTGTCGGGATCGGCGGCATGGGCTCCGGTGACATCCGCTCCGTCGCCGGCGAGAACATTGTTGCGCTCTGCGACGTGGACCAAAACGCGTCGGCACGGAATGCCAAGTCTTACCCCAAGGCCAGGCTTTACACTGATTTTCGGAAGATGCTCGAGACGCAGAAAGACATTGACGCCGTCGTGATCGCTACGCCGGATCATAACCACGCGGTCGTGAGCATCATGGCGATGAAGCTGGGCAAACATGTCCATTGTCAAAAGCCGCTGACGCATTCGGTTTACGAGGCTCGGATGATGGCCTCGGTAGCAAAGGAGTCGAAGGTTGCCACGCAGATGGGCAATCAAGGCCAGGCGAGCGAAGGGGCGCGACTGCTCTGCGAAACGATCTGGTCTGGGGCGATCGGCACGGTGCGCGAGGTTCACGCTGGCTCCAACCGTTACCCTGCCATCTCACCACGAGGAATTCGGCGTCCCGCTGAGACGCCTGCGGCTCCGGCAAATCTTGATTGGGATCTCTGGCTTGGTCCAGCACCGGCGCGCCCCTATCACCCGTCTTATCACCCTTTCGCTTGGCGTGGTTGGTGGGATTTCGGAACGGGGGTGTTGGGGGACATCGGATGCCACCAGTTGTCATCCGTTTTCAAGGCCCTCAAGCTTGGCCATCCCGCGTGGGTGGATGCCTCGTCCTCGAACCATCAGATGCCGCCTGAGATTGCTAACGAAACCGCTCCTCTGTCGTCTATCACCAAGTGGTTCTTCCCAGCGGAAGGCGATCGGGCAGCGGTCACTATCACTTGGTGGGATGGCGGTCTGAAGCCTCCGCGCCCCGATGAACTTGAGGCAAGCCAGCGCTTCGGTGAGGATGATTGGGTCTTGATCATCGGTGACAAGGGGAAGATGTACGGCAACCGGATCATCCCGAATGCCAAAGCCAACGAAGTTGGCACGCCGCCTCGGATCCTTTCGCGCTCCCCCGGTCATTACGTGGAGTGGGTTCAGGCATGCAAAGGTGGCCAGCCTGCCGGCTCAAATTTTGTGGACCACGCGGCCCACTTAGCCGAGGTGGTCCTGCTGGGCAACATAGCCATCCGCGCGAAAGAGAAATTGCTCTGGGACGGCCCCAACCTCCGTTTCACCAATTCCGAAGCCGCCAATCAGTTGATCAATCCGCCATATCGCCATGGCTGGAGCCTTTGAGCGACTCTCTTAAGGAAGGCCGCCGCGGATCAGACTCAAGCGCAAAGGCCCGAGTGGAACTGGTATGTAGTCCCGGCTTCAGCCGGTCGCCACGTGAAAACCGGCTGACGCCGGGACTAAATGCGTGGAACGGACAGTATCCTGAGTCAAGATGAGCAAACCAAGCGCGAAGCGCGCGTGGCAGGGCCGATGAACTGCTTTGCCGTACCCGAGGTCGCACGCCAAGAGGCGATGTTTACAACCCGTTGCGGCAAAATCGTCCGCAGGGAAGTTCATTGGAAGAATTGCTGTTGGGCAAAAGATCAAGTGAGGTTGTTGAACGCAATGCTACTGATAGAGCAGATAGGAAGAACGCCGTTTTTTGAATTCCTCCAGATCGGTGGCCCACATCTGGCGGATTTCCGCCAAACCCTTGCCGGAGCGAATCGCATCCACAGTGGCACGATGCCCTAGCAATCGGTCGAATTTCTCCAGGTCGAAATCTTTTGGATAGAGTCGATGCAACGTCTGGGCCACGGCGATGCCGATGTCAACGACGTTGCAGCGGTCGCGATCTGTGAGGAGAATGTTAACTCCAGCGCACGATTTGTTCTTGAAGACGCTGGTGATTGGAGTGAAGCGGACCGGGATGAAGCGAACGCCGGTGAGACCAATTCGATTCAGTTCGGCTGAGAGCTTCACATCGTCAATGTAGGGCGCGGCGACCACCTCAAAGGGAGTTCCGGTTCCGCGTCCGACGGAAAGGGCCGTCGTTTCCAAGAGTCCGACACCCGGATAGAGCGTGGCCTCGATCAGGCTGCGGATGTTGGGAGAGGAATTGATCCACGGGAGACCCGTTTGATCGAACCAGAGATCGCGTGTCCAACCTTCGATGGGTATCACCGTGAGATCGGTCTTGAACCCGCGTTCCGCGTTGAACATCCGGGCGAGTTCTCCCACGGTCATTCCGTGACGCACTGGTATGGGATGAAAAGCAGTGAAGCTCGTTTCACCCTTCAGGACCGGTCCGTCGATTGCGACGCCATTGATTGGATTGACACGGTCCAGAACCACAAATTTCACCTTGGCTTTGCCGGCCGCCTCCAAACAATTGCCCAACGTCGAGATGTAAGTGTAGAAGCGACAGCCAATGTCTTGGATATCGAAAACCAGGACGTCGATATTTTTCAGTTGCTCTGGCTTGGGTGCTCGGCTTTCGCCATAAAGGCTGAGGACGGGCAAACCCGTTGTTTCATCCACGCTGTCGGAGACTTTCTCGTCCAGCAACCCGCGAACCCCATGCTCTGGACTGAAAAGGGCTTTGAGGTTCACGCCGGGCGCTTTGTGCAAGAGGTCAATCGTCGGATTTCTTTCGCGGTCGGTGCCAGTGTGGTTGGTGATCAGCCCAACGCGCAGGCCTTTGAGCGGAGCGAATTGTTGTTGAGCCAGCACATCGATCCCGTTGCGTACCGCCGCGAGCGCCGACCGGGGCTGGTTTGTTAAGATCGAGCCGGGTGTGTCGGCAATTATGCGAGCGGGCAATGCTCCCGCCACTCCGGCGAAATTGAAACCAAGGACTGACTCCGCCGCGAGCGATGCGAGACTGGCCTGGAGTGGCAGCACGTTGCCAGTGCCGTCGGGGTGAACACGGTTTGAAAGAAAGATCCAAAATGTTTCTGAGAACGGATCGATCCAGAGGCACGTGCCCGTCCAGCCGGTATGCCCATACGAACCGAGCGGAAAATATTTGCCTCTCGGCCGGCTATAGGCCGAATCGATGTCCCATCCCAAGCCGCGCCGCGAGGGAACCGCTTCTGGCGATTGAACACTCGTCATCAGTTTGATGGTTTCGGGCTTGAACACGCGCACTCCCTCCAGCGCACCGTCGTTGAGCAGCATTCGCACATAACGGGCCAAATCCCACGCGGTCGTAAAAAGTCCGGCATGGCCAGCCACACCATCCATCCGGCGCGCCGTTGGGTCATGAACTTTGCCGCGCAGCATCTCGGCTCCAAATTGTTCTGTTGGCGCGATCCTTGGCAGCTTGCCAGTCGGCGGCAGGAATCCCGTGTCCGTCATTTTTAGCGGGGAATAAATTTCGCGGGCCACGAACTGGTCCAGTCTGCTGCCGCTCACGCGCCGAACGATTTCTCCGAGCACAATGAAATTGATATCGCTGTAGCGGAAGACGGCCCCAGGCGTGTTCAAAAGCTTTTCCGCGCAAGCCAGCTCAATGCCCTTCGGATAGCCAGACCAAGCCGGGGTCGCGCTGAGACCGGGACGGAGCCCCGATGTGTGAGTCAGGAGATGGCGAACGGTGATGGATTCTTTGCCCACAGTTTGAAATTCGGGGATGTAAGTTGCCACGGACGCGTCCAGCTTCACTTTGCCCCTTTCCAGCAACAGCATGATTGCGGGAGCTGTCGCGATGACTTTGGTCAACGAAGCCGCGTCGAAGATTGTCTCCTCGGTCATCGGCTCTTGAGCGGGAACGAGCGCTCGATGCCCGTAAGCTTTGCGATAGGCGCGTCCTTGCCGTTCGAGCCAAAGGACGCCGCCAGGGATTTTATTGCTCCGGACCGTTTGCAGAACAGCGGCATCCATCTCCGCCAATTTGATCGGAGAGAAGGCAGCGGCCGGCAGCGTTGGCGGTGCCGCTGGTGGTGTCGGTCGAGAGGGCGAAGGAGGCGTGGACTGGCAGGCTGAGAGAATGAGCAACAGACCGAGCGTTGCGACGCGTGAGCAAACGAGGGAG
>SIBE01000150.1 GCA_009695265.1 Pedosphaera sp.
GCCAGGCTGAGTAATGCTGACGCCCCTTCCTGGGTTTGCGCCAGGGCATGAACAACGTGTTTCCGAAGAGCGGTGTCACGATGGAGATCGGTGACTAATGGCTCAAGCAAAGGAACGGATTTTTTTTCGCCGAGATTGCCCAAAGCTTCGGCCAGGTTCGAAGCGGAAGCGATATTGGTGCCGTTAAGCGAGTTGCGTAACAACCGAACGTCCCCGTGTTCAAAAAACAGTCGCAGCGCGTCGGTGCCGGTGGCATTTGTCGAATTCTGGATCGCGATCTCCAGCCAGGCGGGGCTCTCGTTCGTGACGTGAAACTTGCGGGACAATTCGACGAACTGAGCTGTCCCTCGCGTAGCTTCCAATACTTTCTTCAAAGCCGCCTGCAGCTTTGGGTTGCCATTGATCTGTTCAGGACTGAGGCGGCTCAACGCCTCGATCACCAAGGCGGTGCGTTGAGGGTCGGCGGGTTGGCCAAACACAACGGCGGCCCTGAGAAGCACACCAATCACCAAGCCAATTGTCAGGAGTCGGGCGAATCCAGCAGAGAGGCCGGAGTTAACTCCGGCCTCCGGACAGAAGGAATCTCTGGTGAGAATCAGAAAAGGCTTCGGCTTTAGTTCAGAGCGCCGGCGGCCAACTCAGCAAGAGCGGCGTCCTTCTCGGGAGATTTCGGGATGAAATCCATGGCTCGCATAAAACGCGGCTTCTCCTTCTCGGATGTCGCTTTGTCTGTGATGATTTTGACAAGCAATGCGGGGGCTTTCTTGCTTCGCGAGCGCCAGACGATTTCACGCCCGGCAGGAGTGTTCCAACTATCGCTTGCCTGCGCGAGCCAGGCGCCGAAAAACTCATCCCATTGCTGATCCGCTCCAATGCCGAGGGCTTCCAGGTACCAGCGGTCTTTGCCATCGTGTTGCAAGGCCAACTGCGCCCAAAGCTTGGGTGCTTGGGGAGATTTGCTGTGCCTGAGCGCAACGGCGCATTCACGACGGACCTGCGGCGAAGAGTCTTTGGCGAGAGCTTGAACGATTGGAATAAGATCGAGTTTCCGCTCGCGGGCAATGCGCAAGCCGGTGATTCGAATATCCGAGTTGCGGTCCTTGAGAGCTTGGTCGATATATTTCTTTTCACTGCCTTTGATCCGAGCCAGCAGATGAAGGGCTCGGGCGCGCACTCGCTGATCTTTACCTTGCCACAGCTTGATTAACTCCTTTTCCGCGCCACCTTGCATCTCGTGAAGTTTTGTCCAAGCGAGATAACGCGTCGCGTTGTTGGGCGATTGCAACGCCTCCGTGCAACCCGCCGCGGTGGTGAGATTCAATTTAGGCACCGAGGCCTTGTGTCCTTTGGGAGCAACACGATAAACACGCCCGGTCATAGCCTCCAGCTTTTGATCCGCCATCGCGTGGCCGCCTACGCCAGCGTCGTTCCAATCGGCTATGTAAACCGAGCCGTCAGGAGCCACAGTTACATCGGAAGGGCGGTACCAGGTATCGGTGCTGGTCAATAGATCCAAGATCTTGGCTTTGTAACCGGCCCCGTCCGGCTCAGCGGGATAAGCGCGAACGACCCGAGGACCGGCATCGCAGTGAATGACTTGATTCTGAAACGCAGCCGGAAGCAATTTACCTTCGTAAACCGTGATGCCTGTCGGAGAACCCGCTCCAGTTTGCAGAAGGTTCGGAACGACTCCGGGATCGTTCAGATGCCAGTGTCGAAGGGGGATGTCCGTTTCAAGGTTGGTTCGCTTCTGGCCCCAACCGCCCCCGGTCGCTTCGTCCGTGTAACCGTAATTACCGAATTCCATGACGTAGTTAATTCGCACACCGCGATTGCCGTCATCATCGTTGTCTGATTGCCACAGCGTGCCGAAAGAATCCAACGCGACCTCGTAATTATTGCGAAAATTCCAGCCGAGCGTTTCGACTTCTGAGCCGTCGATATTGCACCGGAAGACCATCCCTTGCCGGTAGGGCTTGCCGCTGCCAGTCACCTCGTTGCCCGCCGCGTCCACGATGAATTTGCTTCCGTCGGGAGTTTTGAGCTGGCGTCCCTCGTTACCAAAGTTGAAGTAAAGTTTCCCGTCGGGTCCAAAGACGAAGGCGTGCGCGCCGTGATCGTGCTGAAGCCCGGAGATTCCGCTGAAAAGGATCTGAGGAGGTCCATCGGCTTTGTCGTCGCCATCGGCATCGGTAAAGACCATGATTTTGGGCGAGCACGAGACAATCACCTTATTGCCAAGGACGCAGATCCCGAGAGCTGTGTTGACGTCCTTGCCTTGATAAAACGTCTTGACGACATCGGCCGTGCCATCGCCGTCTGTGTCCTCCAAGATCACGATGCGATCGCCTTCAGGACGAAGATTGGTCCACCGGCGATAATTGGCTCCCTCCGTGATCCAGACTCGGCCTTTGGCATCGATGTCCATGTTCGCTGGATTGACGAGTTGGGGCTCGGAAGCGAACAAGCTGACCTCAAGGCCTTCAGGCACGGTCATGGTTTTTAGTTGCTCGCGCGCGGCGGCGGGGCCGGAACGAGAAGAGCTATCGGCTGCTAAAACCGGAGCTGTGAAAACGGACAGCAGCGCGGTGAAGCTCAGGGATCGGAAAAGGATTTTGTTCATAGGTGTCATGAGGTTAAATTATTTTCTGCGGCCTTTGGGATCCAGATTTTGATCGAGCTCTTCGGGAGTCACGCTGGAGCGAACTCCATTTGCAGGGACCTCCGCCTTGGCGCTCCAGAGGATCGCGTTAAGGACGGTTTTGCGGAAATCATCGTTGCCCCAGTTCTTATGAAAGTGCCCCCCCGTGAAGCCAAACCCGCGCCCTCCATCCGGACGTTCCACGGCCCACATAAGGATCTCATCCCGGCCACCGGCAGCGACGATGTGCGGGTAGGGCCCGCGAGGCGAGGCGCTCTTCCCTTGCCGAGTTTCGTCAGACGGCTTCGCGATCAAAATCGGCGTCACGCCCTTCATCTCTGGGCGAAAGCGCATATTGAAATACCATTCATCGCGGACGTTAAAGGGCTTAACCCCGCGGGTGATCGGATGCTTGGGCAACTCCTTAATGTCGCCTTCCCAATGGGGATTCGTGGAAAAGGCGGTCTCGTAATATCCGCCAATCCAATCGAGAAATTCCGGCCCACCTTTTTCCTTAGGCACTTCGACAGCGTAATGGGCGCAACCCAACCCAACACCTTTCTTCATCAGCGCCCCGATCTTTTGGAGATGATCTTCCTTAACCGCCGGATGTCCGCCGCCGCCATCCATGAAAAGGAAGATGGCGTCAGCGCCATCGAAAGCGTTGGGATCTTTGGGCCAGCCATTCGTATAAACCACCGCCTGGATACCCGAGACTTTATCGAGGCATTTCTTGAGCAACAAACATCCGGCATTGAACTCGTGATCTCCAGGGCCATGGCTCGGTGTGCCTGCTACGAGAACTACTTTCTTGTCCGCGGCATTCGCATTGAGGAAGGATCCAGCGAGCACGAGGCCGAGGATGAGTTTAATTCCGATACGTTTCATAATGTTCAAGGATAGCGATGGGTTCGGACTGTGAGTTGGATCAACTGCTTCGCGCGAAGCTATTTTCCTTTGGGATCCAGATTTTTCTGAAGATCTGCTGAACTGATGGAACATTCCACACCGCTGGGAGGCACCTCCGCCTTGGCAGTCCAGAGCAAAGCATTCAAAACGATTTTGCCGAAGTTCGGGTCGCCCCAATTCTTGTGGAAATGAGCGCCCGTAAGACCAAATCCGCGCCCGCCATCGGGACGCTCAAAAGCCCAAGCAACATGCTCAGGCATGCCCTTGCGCGCACGAACCGCCGCGTTGCCGCCGTGTGAGCTGTCGCCACCGTTGCGAGTGCTCTCGGGCGGGACCGCGCTTAAAATGGGCGTGACGCCTTTAAGGTCCTCCGGAAACCGCATGTGATAGTACCATTCATCCCGGATCTTGAATGGCTTCACGCCGCGAGTGATCGGGTGCTTGGGCAATTCCTTGAAATCCGCATCCCAGTGCGGGTTCACGGACCAGAACGTTTCGAAATAGCCGCCGAGCCATTGAAGAAACTCAGGGCCACCTTTCTCTTTGGGAACCTCGACGGCGTAGTGCACGCAAACCAGCCCGACGCCTTTCTTCATCAAGTCGCCGAGCACTTTCAGATGATCTCCTTGGATTGCGGGATGGGAGCCGCCGCCGTCAGCGTAAAACAGAATCGTATCCGCGCCGTCGAACGCCTGCGGATCTTTCGGCCAACCATTGAGGTAAACCGTCGAAGAGATGCCGGGGAGGCCCTGGAGACATTTGTGAAGCAACTGAACGCCGGCATTGTGTTCGTGTTCAGCTGGCCCGTGACTCGGGCGGCCGGCGACCAAAACGATTTTTTTGTCAGCGGCGGAGGCGTTGAAAACAATTCCAATCAATAACCCGGCGACCAGAAAGAGGAACCTCAATTTGAACATATCGCGTGGAAGTTTACTGTTCTCAAAATGCACGGGTTTTTGCTGTGAAAAGTCAGACGAACCTCAGTTCTCGTTCTTCGCAACAATCTGCGACTACTTCAGCGATTTGATCCGGATGTTTTTGAATTGAACAGTCATCGGCGGACCGACGTGGATCTGAAGGGCTAGGATGCCGGACTTGGAGGCTTTGGCTGGCTGCTCATCGACAACATCCACCGTCTGCATGCCATTGATGAAATGCTGCAAGTGATTGCCCTTGGCGATCACGACGTAGTCATTCCACTCCTCGTTCTTGATCTTGGCTTGAATGTCTTCGGATTTGCCAAGTGATCCGGCGACTTCAACCTTGGTCTTGCCGTCCACTTCCTTGATCACCGTCTTCTGGCCGCGCTGAGCGAGAATACCTCGACCTTGTTCTTCGTAGAGAATTCCGCTGTAGGTTTTGCCTGCCTCGAAGTCCGCCTGATAACCGCCGACAACCGGACCAAACTCCCCCTTTCGGAGCACCTTGCTTCGGTACTGCATCCCAGAGTTGCCATTGACAATCCGGTATGAGACTCGCAGTTCAAAATCGTCAACGGGAGCATTGGTATAGACCAGGAACGTATTGTGCGTGAGTTTTGGGTCAGCCTTCGTGATGCCAGTGATAGTCCCATCTTTGGCGGACCAAAGGTCCCAGTTGCCTTCCCAGCCGGAAAGATCTTTGCCGTTGAAGAGGCTCTTAAAGCCAGGTTCCGCATCGGCGGCACCTACCGCAGTTGAGGTGATTAAACCGGCGATCAAGGCCGACAGTAATGAATGAATACGGAGTTTGGTTTTCATGTTGGTTTCAGATTTTCGACGTGGATAATTTCGCGAGCGACTCTGGATAGCATCCGATTGCACACAATCAGACTCTTAGGCGAATGTTTTCTTCAAAAACTTTACGCCTTTAACGGCGATCTCGTCGCGGGTCGGCTCCATCTGACGCCAGATCGCCGCGGCACGCGCAATGACTTTCACATCAGTCGTGAAGGACTCGATCACGACGTCGCCTTTGTAACCGATTCCCTTCAGGGCCGCGGTGATCGGTTTCCAATCGATATGATCGTTGCCGGGAGTTCCGCGATCACTGCCACAGGCATGGAAATGGCCAAGGGCTTTGCCCGCCCTGCGAATTGCTTTGGACTGATTTTTTTCCTCGATGTTCATGTGGAAAGTGTCCAGGTGCAGCTTGAGGGCCGGGCTTCCGACGTCGTGGATCATTTTGAGGCCCTGATCGCACGTATTGATAAAGTCTGTTTCAAAACGGTTGAGCGGCTCGAGGCAAACCTGACGACCACGCTTCTGGGCGTATTTGCAAAGCTGCTTGAGGTTTTTGACCACGGTTTTCCACTGCTGCTGGTATTCCTTATCCGGCACAGCATCGGCGCGTCCCACAGCGGAATACACCGGGCCGATGAGACTCGGGCAATCGAGCGTCACCATCTGATCGATGAGCTTTAGCATGTAATCCAAACCTGTCTTCTGTTGCTCGGGAGTGCCGCGCAAGTCGCGGTCTGGCCCCATGCAAGCGCAGACCGAGCCGCACACAAGGCCACTCTTCGACAACTCGGCTTTCACGTGCGCCGGATCGATGTGCGAAGTGTCTTCCACCGGGATTTCAACCGTGTCAAAGCCCCATTTTTTAAACTGGGGAAAGAGCGAGGTGCTTTCGTTGGTGAAAGGAGAGGTGAACAGAAATGTATTGATGCCGAATCTCATATTGGTTGGCCCTAAGCTAGTCGAACGCTGGCCGCTGTCAAAAGCTTTTCAAGCGCTGCAAGATTGACCTATTTCTGCGATTCGAAGGACGAGACAACCGTAGGAATGAATGACCGTCCAGTTGCGCGTGCGGGTGGCAGGGCCCCCTTCCCGATCCGAAGCTGTTGTAATTCACCGTTTCTTCAGGCGTCGATCTATCCGAAACTCAGACCGGGTTCGAAAGTAAGGAGCTGGCTGGGTCTTGATCTCTTGTTTCTGAGGCTTACGCATTTTTGCGTTCAAGTCATCGTTAATGCCAATCCTCTCATGGTCGCGGTTTTTGGCTTTTGCCTGTTTGATGGATATGCCAGATTGCCTTTGGATGGAACCTTCGGACACAGAACTCATTGCAGCCACTCTCAAGGGTGATGCCGCGAGCTTTGAGGTTCTAGTCAAACGATATCAACCTCGGATCTTTGCCACTGCGCGGCGATACGCTCGCAGGGAGGATGAGGTCGAGGATATCGTCCAAGAGATATTCATCAAGGCCTTCCGAAAGCTTGCCAGCTATCGGATGGAAGCTCCTTTTGAACACTGGTTCATGCGCTTGGCGGTGCGGACTTGCTACGATTTCTTGCGCAGCCATCAGCGAAATCGAGAGACCGCCTTTACGGATATGACAGTCAACGAAACGGACTGGCTGGACCAGTTCGTCGCCGAGCCTTCCACGAGCCGTGAGAATGCCGCCGCGGCACGGGAGCTAGTGAAAAAAATTCTCAACCAACTTTCGCCCTCCGCGCGGCTGATCATTACCTTGCTGGAAATTGAGGAGCGATCGGTTAAGGAAATCGCCGCCTTGACCGGATGGTCAGTGCCGCTGGTGAAGGTACGAGCTTTCCGAGCCCGGGCGGAAATGCGGAAATGTCTGGAACGAATCATCCGAGCAAAGTATCTGTAACCCTTGCTGAACGGTGGTCGTCTGACTTTTTCGTCGAGGCTTTATGAACATTGTGGAACTGCAGAAAAAACTACTGTCTGTAGCGCGAGCGAACTCACCTAGCGATGGGGTGCCCTACGCATTCGAAAAGCGAATCATGGCGCGGATCGCGAGTGAGCAGTTGATGGATGTGTGGGCCTTGTGGGGCCGCTTGCTCTGGCGTGCTGCCGCGCCTTGCGTGGGCATCATGTTAGTGATGGGAGTTTGGGCGGTTGCTTCCCTGGATCTGAATGGCCCTTCACAACCGCTGGCGAGTGACTTGGAAGAGACAGTGCTCGCGCCTTTGGCAAGCTTGGAAGATTCCTGGTGAAAGTCTGGAAAGTCATCTTGGCCGCAGTCGTTATTTTCTGTGCCGGAGTAGTCACGGGCGGATTGACAGTTAAATTCGAACTCCGTCCTTCGCTCACCCCCAAACCTTCGTCATCTCTTTCTGGACAGCGCCCGCGCGGCGACCTTGCAACGCGCATGCAACGCGAGTTAAGTCTGACTCCATCGCAACGAGTGCAAGTGGACTCGCTCCTTGGCGAAAGCAAGGAGCGGACGAAGAAGATTTGGGAATCAGCCAACGAAGAACATCGCAAGGTCCAGGAAAACGTCCGCGCTGTGCTAACTCCAGATCAACAGAAGAAATTTGAAGAGTCTTTCAAGCGAGGTCCTCATAAGCCCGGCGATGGCAGATCCAAAGAAGAAGGACGAACCAACGAGGATCACAGGAGCCGAGGCACTTCGGATCCTCCGATGATTGTTCCGCGGCAGCCTGCGTCTTCTGAAAAGCTTTAGATCCGTTCGTGCTCAAAGCCGGGCAAGCTCGCTCAAAATCAACTCACCGCTTCGACGACAGCTTCGGTGCTGCTGTGTTTAATAATCCTGACGCGACAACCCTTAGGAATCATTTCGCCTTGCGAAATCACGTCTAGGACTTGTTCTCCAAATTGAGCTTTCCCACCGGGACGCAGGACGGAGATGGTTACCCCAAGCTCTCCCAAGCGCTTAGTTTGAGCCTGCTCCTGGCGGATGACCGAGAATTCCCCGCTAGCCGATTGCGAAATAAGCGTGCTGTAAAGCGAGGTCTTGGGCAGCCAATGCCCGAGCACCCAAGCCGCTAGCAGTGAACCAGCACAGACTATCGAAAGGTTGATCACGATCGCCTGCATCGGCACGCGAAAATGGATCGAACCAGGGATCCCGGGGACGCCCGGATAGATATCCACCATCGCCATGATGATCGACGCCAACATGAAAGCGGCGCCCGTGAGACCGAGAAGAATCGTCCCCGGAAAGACAAACAATTCCAAAACGAACAAGAGCAATCCCAAGATAAACACTGCGACCCATTCCGCTCCGGAGAGGCCGGCAATGTAGCCGCCGATGAAATAAATTGCGAAAGCGGTGATGCCCATGATCCCAGGCAAACCAAAGCCAGGCGTTTTAAATTCCAGGTAAATCCCAACGACACCGATGAGCAACAATAGCGGGCTGATCGTGTTGATCAACACCGCGAGTTTTTCGACGCCCGTCGGTTTGACATAGAGGCGATCAGCTCCGCCGTAACCGAGTTTCGCTAAGAGTGCGTCCAGGCTCTCCACGGTCCCGGCTGACAGCAGCGGCTTGGGCGGGTTTCCATATTCCTTTTCCGCCTGTTTGTTTGTCAGGGTCAGAATCTGACCTTTTTCGTTGAGCACTTCGCCATCGATCTCCAATGATTTCGTTTTGTCGATCATAGCCTCGATCACATTGACGTTGTGACCGTTTTTTTCGGCGCTCGTTCGCACTAAGGCACGGATACCCGAGGTCATCTTTGCTTCCATGGTGGCAGGCATTTCCGCGGCGCCCCCGCCCGGCGCCATCAGCAATGGCGCGGCGGCTCCGATGACACTCTGAGGTGCCATGAAGATTTTTTGCGTCGCAACGGAAATGAACGCTCCCGCCGAGAACGCCTTGCGATTCACATAGGTGACAGTCTGCCCTTTGAACTGGTTCAGGATTTCGATGATCTCCTCCGTCGTGTCAACGCGGCCGCCCTTTGTTTCCATGTCAAGAACGAGCAAATCCGCTTCCGCTTGGATCGCTTCCTTCACGGCGCGGCGCACCAAATAAACCAAGGGCGGCATGATCTCATCCCGGATGGGCAAAATACAAACTTTTCGCGGGGCAGTTTTCTTGAGCGATGCTGCCCGAGAATTCAGCCCCATCTGAAATAAGGAGACGATGAGCGCCATGATCACAAACCCAGTTTTCATAAAGCAACGGTATCGCATCGGCTATACGGTCGCAAGGCCGCCGGCTTTCCGGCTGCACGGGCCCCACGAGTTGATGTTCAAACAAAGCCGCATCGTGACAAGAGCAGTTTCATTTCCGTGGCATCCACGCCGAACTTGGGCGCGCTCTGCAGTAAGTCTCGAGCATCTGCCGGATACCAATTACGCCGACTTCGCTCGCAGAGCCCTGCCACATCGATCGGCTTGATGACATCGCGAATTTTGTCCAGGAATGCTACTTTTTCGGATCGAGTCATCCCTTGGCGTTTGGATGCTTCCAACACATGCTGACACGCCCCGCGCAGCTCTCGGCCAAAGAGCGGATGGTCATGCATCAAAAACGAAGGAGCTAATTCAGGCTTTCCGAGCCGTCGCGCGGTTTCGGTAAAGCTGACCGCCGCAAAGTAAAGCAACGTCAGACCGGTGAACACCGGAAAATCTCCCATGCTGGCATAGAGCGCAGCCGTCAGTTGCTCAGCCACACGTAGCTCCTCGACCGTTTGAAAAGAATACTCTTGCAAGCGATCCTGGAACTTTTCTCCTTCCCAATGTTTCTCAATGGCATGGGCCAAGCGCGACACGCCCAACAGCGTGAGCGGAAATCCGGTGGAAAGCAGAGGATCAATAAATCCAGCCGCCGAGGGCAGTAAAGCCCAGTCCCGCCCTGTCACGGCTCCACTGCAGAAACCCAGGGGCGACGCATGGATGAATGGGAATCGAGTGCTGGAATCCTGGAATTGCTCCCGCACACTGGGCAATCGTGTCAAGAGACGCTGCCACGCCGGCTCGCCTTCCGAGAAACGCAGCTCATTTGCCAGATCCTCCCCAGCGGCAACCCCAGCGCTTGTAATGCCATTGTTAAATCGAAGGACCCATACCCAACCGCCCTCAAACACATGATGCACCGCGGCGTCATCCACCGAATACGGCGGGATTTCGCTGCCGCGGAAGATGTCCATGTCCGCCAACCTTCGAACGCCTGTGAAATGAGAGAAAAGCCCTTGAGTTGCCACCAAGTGCTCGAATGGGATTTCCGGGAGGCCCAAAGCCCGGTGAACGAACCCGCGCGGACCGCTCGCATCAATCAGGAAGCGCGCGTCAACAGAGACTTTGACCCCTTGACGTTCGCCTTGGATTCGGACTCCGCTGCCTGTCCAGCCAATGCCTTGCAACGCCACTTGGTCGATGTATTCAACCCCTG
>SIBE01000004.1 GCA_009695265.1 Pedosphaera sp.
AGGGGCTGGCAGGAAACCTTCGCGCCCAAGGGCCCGGTGGCCAGTCCCAGCGGCTGACTCCTGCCGCGATCTAAACCCGGCCCGTTCGTTCAACCCGCGGAACTCTCCGCCCCGCCGCCGGTGCCACACGGCTCCGCCGGACGGTTACGGACGAAGGCAGCCAATAGGTCCAAACTCCAGTCACCTCAGCCGGCTGCTCGGCCCGTCTTTGGAGATACAGGCAATAACCTGCTATTTCTTAAAGGTCCTTACGTAGGCGACTAGTGCTTTTGTCTCTTCATCAGAGAGTTTGTCACCGAACGGCTTCATCTTTTCCTTGGTGCCTTCCTTCATCCCTTCTTTGATTTGCTTGAACATCTTATCGTCGGTGAGAGTCGCCAGATATTTTGAGTCCGTGAAGTCCTTAACCTGGGCTTTCTTGCCGGCCTTGGTGTCTCCTTTGCCGTCCTTGCCATGACAAGCGACGCAGTGTTTATCCCAGTTCTCTTTGAGGTCGGCGGCTTGGGCGGACCAAGCGACAAGACTAAGGCTGGCGACCGTTATGAGCAGTTTAATTTTCGATTTCATATTTTTCCGAGGTTGCAGGTTGTGTCGTTGTTGTGAAGCATTCGCCCACGGACAGCTCAGAATCGGAATTGCATGCTCGACTACACCAGGTGAGCGTCGTAGTTATTATTTCCTCCCGAGGTGACATCGCGGTTGCTGAAGAAACCGTATTTAAGCGTCCAGAGGAGATTGGCCCGGATGCGACGAATGAGGCTTGCCGTAACGCCATGCTCTTCAGCACCGGCTCCATAGGGCTGGCTGAACTGTGAGTTATCCTCGTAGTTGTTCGCCCGGTAATAGGAATACTGAGCTTGGAGATCGGTTTTATCTGTCAAGGCGTAACCGGTCAGAAAACTGGTATTCCAGTAATTATTCTTCGAGTTCAGCACAAGATTGGTGCTCCCCGTCATGCCGTCCGCCGGGGTGTCAGTTCGGTCCAACACGTAGTTGATGCTGCCTTGCAGATAGAGCCGGCTCAACGGACTCCATGTGACACTTTCGCTAAAGATGCGGCTCGTCATTTCAGCGCTCTTGGTCTCGGAAAGGAAATCACCCGTCGTTCTCACTGTTGAAAGCTGAAAATCATACCGGCTGACCAGAGTGAGGTTATTCAGCAGACGCCATGTGACTCTAAAATTAACATCGTCGGTCTCGAAATCATGGTCGGTCAAGAAGGCTGGATAACGATTCGCACTGGGAGGGGCATTGGTCGCGGGGAAATCGGCCCGGTGATCGTAGTCATTAGCTCGGATTTTATGATAATATTGGCCGCTGAAATTCAAACGTTTGAGAGGGTACCAATTCGCTCCTGCAATGTACTTTTGTGTGAAACGGGTTGAGTCCGTATCTCGGAACAAATCGAGCGTTCCTGTGGTAGCTTCGGTTTCCCATTCCTTTAGGTTCCCATCACCCTCGAGCCATTCACCTCGAGTGTAGAATACCCAATTGGTCAGGCCGGTGTAACGGGCTTCAAGGCTTTCGGAAACATCCAAAAAGCCGCGTTCCCTGGTGTTGAGCAGCTCGTCTTGGATCGCCGCGAAAGTGGGCGAGGCCCCGAAATCCGTTTCAGTAAAACTGGCGACACCCTCTTGATTCTGCTTCTCCACTCGCAGCGCGGGGACGAGCGTCAAATGATCCCAGGGCGTGAGCATGAGATTGATGTTCATCACATACTGTTTCACCTGTGATCCCCCGCTGAGAGCAAGAAAGCCTTCATCGCGTTGCTGCCTTCTGGCAAAGAGCGGATCGTAAACCGCCTCGTAACCACCTCCATAAATTCGGCTGCCAGAGATATCGGTATCCAATGTCGTGAACGAATAGCCGGTAGTAAAAAGAACTTTTTCGTTGAAACGAGTTTCGCTAAAAGCATGCACATTGAACATGTCCGCCACGACGCCTTCCCGTTGCGTGATATAGCGGTCAAGGGCCGGTTCGCCGGGACGACGATGAATGTTGCGCGAGTTGTCATTGTTTGAAATCTCATAACGCAGACCAAGTCCCAAGTCCGTGTTCCCAAACGTATGTTTAATATCACTCTCAAAAATATCCCGACGCTCATCGATATCCAAAAAGGTCGGAACAATCCCTCGACCTGGATTAGCCACCGTCACTCCGGTCAAATTGGAATCGCCCCAGGAGGTCGAGTCCTTTTTCCTATCTCGGAACAAATGCGAGTATTTGAAGCTCAACTCAGGCCGATCCGGAAGCGTCAGTCCGCCCTCGAAAAAAGCTTCACCTCGGTCGAGAGCAAAATCCTCGTCATAGAGAGAAAACCATTGACGGTTTTTTGGAAAGAAACCGCCGCTGCCATCGTACCAGGTGCGAAATTCCCGGTAGCCAGCGCGCAGGTAACCAATGTCTGGATGGGACAAATCAAGCTTCATGGAATAATCGTGGTTGTCGAAGATGCCGCGCCCATCGAATTGAAGGAGACCTTTCTTGCCGATGTCCTGCTCGTAGTGGATATCTTCCACACCGCCAAAGGCACCCTTGGGGACACCCTGGCGATGCTGAAACTGGGCCTTGTCGCCGGTCACGAACTGAAACCCGGACGAAACAGTAAACCAATTCCGGTAATCGACGGAGCTCTTCTCGTCTGATTTTTCCAAGACGGGCTTCTTAGCGTCGGCCTCTTTGGCTTGAGCAGCTGGCTCGGCTGCTACAAGTGACCATTCCATCAGCCCGGCGCTGAAGATCAACACACTGGCCTTAACGATTGGCTGCAAGCTGCTGGATTGGAAAATGAGTGTTTTCATCGAATCTCCTCATGAGTTGTTGAGTTATAGGTTGTTAAAATCTGAGCGATGAACCAACTTGAGAACCATGCACGGCTTCGTGGCAACCAGCCGACCAGCAGGTGCCCCTGGCTAAGCGGCTTGAGTGATCTTGGCCCCCAATGAAAATCTTGCCGGGTGCGGTTTGCTGCTGAAAATGGCACTTCAGACAGCGGTTTGCGTTGCGTTCCCGAAGCAGGCGGGGATTGACCGAGCCATGGACCTCATGGCAGGTGGTGCATCCTTCGCGCGTGGCTTCATGCTCGAAGACAAACGGCCCTCGTTGAGCGGTATGGCACTTCGCGCAGGTTTCATTCTCCACAGCCAAGGCAGTTCCGCCCCCCTTCACAGCCGGTCCTTTGTGAGGATTGTGGCAGTCGGCACAACTCACTTTTCCTTCCAACACCGGATGATGAGAAGGGAGATTGAATTGGCCTCGTTTATCAAGATGGCATTGGAAGCATGTCTCAGGCGATTGACGAGGATTGATGATCGTCTGATGAGCTCCACCCGTTTCATTATGAATGCTGCCAGGTCCATGGCAGGATTCACAACCTAGGTTGACGGCGTTTTCGCCTTCGGCTTTGAGAAGCGCATGCGTCGCGGTCTTGAAGCCCTTGGTGATGTTCTCGTGGCATTGCGCGCAATTATCCGATCCGACGAAATGGGCTCCGGGAATTTGCGGAGGGGCCATTACGACCCGGGTAACACTGACACAGGAAACGAGGATGGTCGCAGCGAGCATGCCGCAGAGGGCTACAAATGCCTTTGTGCGGGGAATGCTGAAAAGTCCGGTAGCCTGCGTTGGTTGAGGGGAGTTAGGTTCAGGTTTCATAGGTCTTAGTCAGGTTCTTAGCTGCGTCGATTCGACATTTTGTGATCAGGGAGCGCAACCCGTTGCTTGGCATTTTATAAACGTTTTTTGCAAGAGCCCTATCCAGAAACTGCTCACACACCTCTCGCACGGAGTTGCGACCCTTCTCGGGCTCACGAGATCAAGGACTCGGATAGCTTATCCGCGCCGCCGACTCTTGGTTTTGCATAAATTGCCAATTGTTTTGCAATGTTTGGCTTATTTGGGGCCACACGAACTGGATGTCAAAAAACGGTCTGTGAAAAACAAAACCGGTGTAGTCAGGCTTTGCTTTTTGACTAGGGTCGGTCACCAACATGCAATCCGCGACCACCTCAAGTTCATCGGAACGGCCCGAACACCCAAATTCATCGGCCATTCCGCTGAGCCGAGTACGCGGCGGGTCATCGGTTCGAATTCGACAGCTGCCCGATTCTCCGAGCGTGACCCATCGTTTGCGGGAAATCGGCTTCTGCGAGGGCCAATGCATCAAGCTGCTCACCTGCGGCTCCAATATCATCTGCCAGGTATGTGATGCGCGACTCGCAATCAGAGCTCGTCTGGCCGAGACAATTCTGGTCGAACTCATCTCGCTCCGCAAAGCGGCGTGATCGGCCAAGGCCGGTCTGGAAGAAGCCGATGTCGCATTGCAAACAGCTCGTCAAGCCGGATGAACTTTCCTTTGCTCTTCCGTTGGCCAAAACCAAAGGCGTCGCTATTCGAGAGACATCCGACCAACTTCACCCGTCTTCTGAAAAACAACAGGTCGCGGAGGATTGCGGTGGCTGGCTTAAGAATCGTCTCGTTGCTTTCGTCAAGAAATGTCTAGCAATTGACAAAGGCCGAGTAGTGGCCGAAACGCGCCTCCACTAAGTTGGTTCCAGAACGAAGCGACGTTGCGAAAGGTTTAAGGTATGAAAATCAAACCAACAGGAAAACCGGGACGGGTTGTTGTTGAAATCGATTCGGACGACGAGCAGTTGCTAGAGAATGTTGGTCGGCGCACCAAGACCTCTTCATCCTTCGAGCTCAAGAAGGTGCTCGTGCCAATCGATTTTTCGGAGTGCTCAAAAAAGGCGCTGCACTACGCGATCGCTTTCGCCAAACAGTTCAATGCCAGCTTGACGCTGATGCATGTAGTTCACATCAACTACGGATTCGGCGAATTTGCGGCGATCGATTATCCCTTGCTCGAAAAGCAAGTCCGCGAAGGCACTGAAAAGCAGCTTCTGGAACTGGCGACAGAAGAAATCGGAGAGTCGTTGACGACCGACACGCTCGTCTATACGGGTGTGGCGTCCAGGGAGATTGTCGAGGCCGCGCGCAGTCTTGAGTGCGACCTCATCATCATGTCCACGCATGGGCACACAGGGCTGAAGCACGTGATGCTCGGCAGCACGACCGAAAACGTGGTTCGCCACGCGCCTTGTCCAGTGTTGGTGGTCCGGGAGAATGAACATGAATTCATCAATCATCACAACTAATCACGGCGGCCTTGTGACGAAGCCCACCGGATTCGACGGCGGACAAAACGCCAAGGAACAAAGAACGGCCCGTCGAGCGACGATCCTGGAAACAGCGTTCGGCTCCTCTCGGGATTTTCTGGATAATCGCTTTATCTACGCTGTCGTGTCGGCACGAGCCCGGGGTTTGTCGCTCGGGGTGAATATGAACCCGGACCGATACTGCAATTTCGACTGCGCGTACTGTGAAGTGGACCGGAGCGCCCCGGCAGGCGAATCAGATTTGGACATTGATGTCATGGTCACTGAACTTCGGCGAACTCTTGCGTTCGTGCATTCAGGCGCTCTTCATGATCATCCGCAGTATCATCGGCTGCCTCCCGAACTGCTTCAGCTCAGACACGTGGCGTTAAGCGGCGACGGCGAGCCCACCCTGTGTCCCAAGTTTGCCGAAGCTGTCGAAGCGGTGGTGCATGTCCGGGCCTTGAACGGACTGCCCTATTTCAAGCTCGTGCTGATTACGAATGCAACAAGACTTGACCTGCCGCAGGTTCAGCAAAGCCTGAAGTACTTCACCCAAAAAGATGAAATCTGGGTAAAGCTGGAAGCTGGCACTCAATGTTACATGGATAAAGTAAATCGTTCGAACGTGCCTTTGGAAAAAGTGCTCAGCAATATCTTAAACTTGGGCCGCCAACGGCCTGTGGTAATTCAAGGTCTTTTCCCCTCTGTCAACGGCGAAGGACCATCGACCGCTGAAGTCGGGCAATATGCCCGCCGACTTCAGGAGCTGAAGGACGGCGGCGCGCAGATTTCGCTGGTTCAGATTTATTCTGCCACTCGACCAACGCCGCATTCGGAATGCAGCCATTTGCCGTTGAAGCCCCTTTCGGCTATCGCCCAGATCGTGCGGAACACGACCGGGCTCAATGTCGAAGTGTTCTAGCCTGAACATCCCACGCGCGCTCAGCGTGGCTGAACCTGAAATTTGGGCATTTTCCAGCAGTGTGCGGCTCGCACCGAGGACACTTCCGGCTGCCATCTCCCTGATGGGAGATCTGATAGCAGCCCACCTTTTCAATGGTGGGATCGCGTCGTGGACAACCCAAGTCCCGAAGGAACGATTGAGCTAGACACTGGTATGAACACGGACAGCTTGCAATAAGTTCAAAATCCAGGATTTTTCTCATCGATGACTTTTCTTCCGGTTGTCGAGCGTGAGTTACGAGTAGCAGCACGGCGGCGCAGCACCTATTGGACGCGCTGTGGTGCTGGGCTAATGGCGATTGTAGCCTGTGCCTGGATGTGGTGGTCCATGGCGAAGGACGTTCCCAGCGCTCAACTTTCGACGACCTTGTTTGCGACAATCTCTGGCTTCGCTCTAGCCTACAGCTTGCTCGCCGGCGTGCGTGTGACTGCAGATTGCTTGAGCGACGAGAAACGCGAGGGGACTCTAGGCCTCTTGTTTCTAACGGATCTAAAAGGATATGACGTGGTTCTGGGAAAGCTCGTGGCGACTTCGGTGAACTCCTTTTACCGATTGTTGGCAATTTTCCCTGTTCTCGCGATTCCGTTGCTGCTAGGCGGCTTAACTTCCGGGGAATTCTGGAGAATTGTGCTGGTGTTGTGCAACGCACTCTTCTTTTCGCTCAGCGCCGGAATGTTCCTCTCCGCGCTGAGCCGTCAGGAGCGCAAAGCCATGCTGGGCACATTTGCTTTGATCTTCGTCATCACGGCTGCCTTCCCCCTCATTGGTCTTATCGTGTCGGCTCAGCACAACAGTCCATTCGATCTGGCCTATGCCTTGCCGAGTGCCGTTTATGCTTTCGGCATGGCCCAAGAAGCTCAATTCATCACTGGCCCAAACAACTATTGGTCATCGGTGCTAACCACTCATTTGTTGGCGTGGGCTTTTCTCGTCCTAGCGAGCGTCATCGTCCCGTACTCATGGCAAGACAAGCCATCCGGCGCGAAAAAAGTCCGTTGGCGTGAGCGCTGGCAGCTTTGCAAGTTTGGCGACATGGCAACCCGTCGTGCTTTCCGAACGCGCTTGCTGGAGATGAACCCTTTCTGCTGGCTGGCTGGTCGAGATCGTCTCAAACCGGCTTACGTCTGGGCCTGCTTGGGGCTCGGCGGATGCGCGTGGGCTTATCTCTTCTTTCAGTATCCCACGGACACTCTCGATTCAGCAACGTACGTTCCGACCGCCTTTCTGTTGCATACCATCCTGAAATTCTGGGTTGCCGCTGAAGCGTGCCGCCCGCTGGCCGAAGAGCGCCACAACGGATCACTCGAATTGCTTTTGTCCACTCCTTTGTCAGTGGAAGAAATTCTGCGCGGCCAAATTCTCGCTTTAAAGCGCCAATTTGTCGGCCCCGTATTTATCATTTTGCTCATTGACCTGATCATGTGTCTCGCGGGAAGGAACGATCGCTGGCTCGAGACGGCTCACGATTGGACGATGCTGTGCATCGGTGGAATTCTGATGTTCGTGGCAGACCTTTATACGCTGGCTTGGGTCGGCATGTGGCTGGGCCTAACGGCGAAGAAAGCGAGTTTCGCGGCGAGCGGAGCGCTGATGCGAGTGCTGGGGCTGCCTTGGTTTCTGTTGTTCGGTCTCACTTCAGTCATGATGTTGGCTTTCAGTGGATTTGCCGGGCCGCAGAACTTTTTTTTAGGCGCGTGGTTCATTATTGGCATGCTGAACAACTTGTTTTTCTTTACTCGAGCCAGAACGAAATTGAGCAACGAATTCCGTGACATCGTATCGCAGCGGTTTGAGAGGAAGGCTCGAGGCGGCTGGTGGCCGTTCAAGAGCGCGAAAGCGAGCCTGTAAATGAGTCGGCGAACGGAGTCAGCTTGGTTCAAAGGGCCCATCCTCATTTCGCGCACCCTTTCAATCCGCAATCCTGATTTCGTCCAGCCAGACCTCGGGAGCTTTCGCCAGATCTTCATCGGTGACCTTGTTTCCGATCGTCGAGCGCGAACTGCGGGTCCCTTCACGGCGTCCGAACACTTACCGGGCGCGCTTCTTCACTGCCTTACCTTCTCATTTCTCCTCAGCAGCAAAGCTCGCGACGATGGGGCGGTGATCGGAAGCAATACCCCAATTGGGTAGCGCCAGAACATAGGTCCCGTTCGTTTTCCATTCCCGGGCCATGCCCCGGCTCACGAGGATGTAATCGATTCGGCTATAGCTATCCTCTTTGCCGTAGTGATGTGTCCATGTGATGTTGCGCGGAGGATAGCGAGGAGTTGGATTTGACGTGTCATCGCCGTTCTTCTCGGCCGGACGGGTATCGGTCAGCGCCGTTTTGCCTCGGCCCAGGACGATTCGAATGGCTCGGGAGTCCTTCACATCATTGAAATCTCCGAGGACGACTAGGTTGGCGTCAGGATTGATCTTCAATCGAGCAACGATCGTTTCTCTCAGGACTAGAGCCTCCTGCTCTCTTAGCTCCGCTTCATCGGCCACGGCAACCGGGCGTCGGCTTTTTAAGTGAGCTGTGATCAGCGTGAAGGCGTATCGCGGATTGACTTGAATATCGATCTCAGCAAAACCTCGGCTGACCCGAAAACGCCGGCCGCCGAGCAGAAACCCCTCGCGCGTGTGCGAACGGCGGGCCACGATCGGGAATTGACTCAGGACCGCGACGTAAATATTCGTGTCGAATCCAGAGACGTGCTCCCAAAACGGATAATCGAAGCCTTCGGCCTTCAGCGAGGCGCGCAATTCGAGCAACGCGTTGGTGCCCCCGATTTCCTGAAGAGCCAGGACCTGGGGATGCAGCGCCCGAATGCTTTCGCGGATTTTGGCTTTGGCAACCGCGGGCTTCGCGGGCCGCGTGCCCGCGGCTGCGTCAATGTAATTCTCCAAATTGTAAGTGGCGACGCTGAAAGTATCCGCACCAGACGCGCTGATCTGCGCGAGGCAAAACAGCGCGATGATGACGCAACAGCCCTTCGAAGCTCCCTTGATCATCGCGAAGATTTAGTGCCAGAAGAAGGAGAAGTCAAAGGACAATCCTCGGGGAATCAGGGAGCGTCGGCTACGAGGTTGAGCCCCCTGGCAAGCAAGCGCCATCTCGTGGGCTAAATCGATCCTGGAATTAAATTGAATCGGGCGATTTGGTAGAGTAATAGAATCCGGCTACATCACCACTGCTGTCATTGAAAAGAAACCGTCAGTCCAAGCGCAGTGCTCGCTATGCTCACGTTGCTGACAGATTATCGAAGCCGCGATTGTTCCGGTCTTACTCGCCGTGACTTCATCAAGATTGGCGCGTTGGGTCTGGGTTCTCTTGCGTTGCCAGGCCTGCTCGCCGCGCGAGCCACAGCCGCGGCGGCTGGTCAACACGATTTTGTCAAAGACAAGTCCATCGTGTTGCTGTTTCTGGCGGGAGGCGCAAGCCACATCGAGACGTTCGATCCGCACATGGAGGCTTCGTCGGAAATCCGCAGCGTTACCGGTGAGCTCCCGACCACGCTTTCGGGAATCACTTTCGGCGGGACTTTTCCGGGATTGGCGAAGCTGGCTCACAGAATGGCGATTGTCCGGTCGTTCAGCCATTCGGTAACCGACCACGCCAAGGCGATTCAGCATGTCCTGACCGCCGGTCATCCCGCGCGTGTGAGCATGGGATCGATTTACTCGCGGTTTCGGGGCACAAACCACCCGAGATCGGGTCTTCCAACTTACGCAGCGATCACCGCGCCCGAGGTTGATCCGCAGTATCGCACCGAGCGAGAACGCGTGCTGGTGGGCTCTGCTCCCGGTTCACTCGGCCCAGCGTTCGCCCCGTTCGATCCAAACGGCGGAGCGCCCGCAATCAAGAGCATGGAGCTTAGTATCCCGCGTCGGCAATTTGAGGACCGCCGCTCTCTGCTCTTGGCTCTCGATCAACTCAATCGCCGGATGGATGCCTCTGGAACCATGGCCGCGATGGACCTCTACACTCAACAAGCGTTCGATGTGATTCTGCGCGGCGCGGGCGGTGCTTTTGATTTGACAAAGGAAGATCCCAAGTTGACCGCGCGCTACGACACGAGCCGATTTCAAGTGGGGAAAAAAGCTTTTCGACCCTCGACCCTCGGCCATCAAATGCTGCTGGCGCGCCGTCTCTGCGAAGCGGGCTGCGGCTTCGTCACGGTCCAGAACGCTGGCTGGGATATGCACGCCGATGGCAATAACCCGGGAATGGAATCTGGCATGGAGATGCTCGGACGGCCGCTCGACCAGGCCGTGTCGGCGTTTCTGGAGGATGTGGGATCGCGCGGGCTCAGCGACAAAATCCTGCTCGTCATCACCGGCGATTTCGGTCGAACTCCCAAGCTGAACGCTCGGGGCGGACGAGATCATTGGGCGAACTTGGGAACGCTCGCTTTTGCGGGTGGCGGATTAAAAATGGGACAGGTGATTGGCCGATCGAGCCGCAACGCGGACGAACCAGCTTCCGATCCCATCACGCCGCAGCACCTCATGGCGACGATCATGCACACGCTTTTCGATATTGGAAAACTTCGCGTCCAACGAGGTCTTCCCAATGACCTTCTGGCCTTTGTGGAGCAAACCCAGCCAATTGCCGGTTTGTTGTAAGCTATTTTGATGGGGCTGCGGGCTTGAGATAAGCTTTGTCCGTCTTGTGGCAGGCCCATAGGAGCCCGCGCGTGACGAGATCAAGATAGCGGTCATCGCCGACCGTGATATTGTTGTGCCCAATTGTCGTGTTGAAAACGCGGGTCTTGCCGTAATCATTGGTCCAGGCGACAACGGATTCGACTTCTTTTTCGGTCCCGTCCCTTTGCTTGACGATCTGCTTGCCGCGAGCGACAGCGTGCGCGGTGTCGAAAAGCTTGATGTTGTTGTAAAGCTCTTCGTCGATGGTCGTCCAATCACTCAACCCGCGCGTGATCTGGTGTTCTTTGTCCGTGAAATGAATGGCGATTGGCTTCTGCGGTCCATGCGCGCTCGACTGGATGCCGATGAACTTGAACCAATCGTCTGTTCCGGTGCGATAGCAGTGCATGGCGCAATGGAGATTCACCGCTGCGATTCCACCTTGGTGCGCGGCGAGAATATTCTGGACGTAGGGCATCTCCTTCACGTCGGCGGAGCATTCGTCGTGAATCACCACGTCGTAGGTCTTCGCCCAATCGGGCTTGTCGTAGATATCAAAGCGCGCCTTGGTGCTCTTGTCGGGAGAATAGACGATATCGACTTGGACATGAGCGCGCTTTTCGATGCCTTCTTTCAGAATGTCCTTTTGCTTGGCGTAGTCATGACAACAGCCGCCAAGAATCAGCAGCGCGCGAAGCGGTTTTGTGGGCGCGTCGGCTGCCCAGGTTGATGAAACAAGCGCGAGGAACACCAGAGCTTGAACACAGAGAGTTGCTACAATTTTCGGAAAGGGTTTCATACTGGAGACTATAGGCCTCAAGCCGATCGATTCGCAACGGAATTAGTCGAAAACCCAGCCATCCTCGAACGCGCAACAACCAAACCGCGGAGCCGCGATGCGGCCGTCGGGAGACACGCATCGCTGACTGGCTCTTCCATGAATCTGAAACGAAAGCCTGGTGTTCTGTCGGTATGGACGTTGGCTATCTGACAATGGCTAGCGCGATAGCGCCAGCGACGGCAATCAGGCCTCCAATGATCGAGCGCGTGGTCGGTTGCTCTCCTTCAACCAGTCTTGCAAAGGGAATCACAACCAACGGCGTCGTGGCCACAATCGGCAACACGATGGCGGTCGGCGTCCCGGCCAAAGCCCATTGAAAGCAGCTGACACCAAGCGTAGGACCGGCGATGGCATTGATCACGACCCAATACCACGCGCGATTCCATCTGCTGGCTTCGCTCACTGAACGGGCCGTTTGATCGCCCGATGTTTCCTGAACCTGCGTCCAACGCCTGCGTTGCTGGAGCACAATGAAGGAGATCCCGGCAACCATCCATCCGGCGATGATCCGTTGGTAAGCGGCGCTCATGCCATCGATCGACTCCCCAGAAAGCTCCGTAAGCTCATACGCTTTGCGGCTGAGGACTGCGCCAAATCCCTGGCCGAAACCACCCACAATGCCGTAGAGAACACCCGTGATCAGGTCTCCACGGCTTAGGCCCAAGTGTTTGCTTGGCGCCAAGGCGATCGAGACACCAATTAAAATCGTGGCGCCCCACAGCATTTGAAGCGAACTCAGTTTTGTTCCCAGCCAAGCCCATTCCACCACGCCTCCCGAAATGGCCGCAGAGCAGTGGACAAGCATGATGGTAAGCCGGGAGCCTAACTTCGGCAGAGCTTGATAAAGCGCGAGATCACCGATCCCGAAGCCGACGTACCCGCTCAAGAGGAAGAAAGAAAATCCGTTACCGGAAAATCCTTTACCGAAACTGTGAGCCCACAGTCCGAGAAGGCATGTCGCCAGGGTGATCCGCCAAAAGTTTGCTTCGATTCCTCCGAGGATTTTCGCCATGCGACTCGCGGACACAGCCGAGATTGCAAAGAGGACTGTTGTCAGCATCGCCGGTAACATGGCGGTGTAGTTTGTCGGTCCCTGCCTGCTTGTCACGCACCGATTGGAGCCTTCAAAGCAGACGTTCACGCGTGAGTTCGTGTCTTGAATTTGAGCGGCGTGTCTAATTCGAAGACACGTCCTCTCAGCGAGTTCGCGCCGACGTTCCATTTTGCACGGAAATACGAGACGGTACGGCGATTGCTTTAGCTTTTTCCGTAGATGATCACACGGAAGAAAAACTTGAAGACTGAGATTCTGAATACCTCCGAAGTTACCGTCGAGCAGACAGCGAATCGGGCTGACGGCAGAGAATCCGTGAGCAACACAACGACGTGATGATTATTTTGTAAACGTTAAGAACAAACCAACGCTCCAATTTCCATGGACCCAAAACTCGAAGAACTAGCTCAATACATCCGTGCAACTCTGCCCCAAGCCAAAGCGATATCCCACCTCAATATCAACGAACAGGCGCGGATCGTGACGTTCACTTGGCACGCGCGACAATTTATCGTCAAGACCAGTTACGAAGTGCTCGAATTAAAAGGAACCACTCTTTTTATCACGGGAGCTTCGATGTTAATTCAGGCAGCGTTCACCAAGAAGGATAAGAATGAGAAAGTCCTCACGGCCGTAGGTGAGACGCTCGAGCAGGTTATGGATATGACAAATAAACACCAGACAGAAAAAGCGTTGAGCTTGTTGGATATGGTCAAGCAGACGCTCCAAAAACTCATTAACGCGAACGCCAGATCGATTAAGCCGAAACAAGCGCAGGGAGTTGCGATGAGGGGAGCCTAAGGCATTGGATTCTGAGGGGTTCTCTTCCCTCGTTCTTCGCAAGAATGGAAAGCGAAGAAACGAGACGACTGGCACTGGTCTCGGTCTAGCATTTTTTCGAGTTATTCCTCGCTCAATTTAGTCACGGCGATTTCTCTCCGCTGGCGATGCGGAAAACGCCATCCGCCGCCCCCGAGAGGAACGTTGCGGAATTCGAATTTAGAGGGGTTCCGACATTGACCCAAATCGTTTCGCCCACCTTCTGCTTCTGCTGAACCTGATAAGGCGGACGGCCCCCAGTCCACCTGACGCTCACCTTCGTGCTCTCCAAGGAGATACTGCTGATTCGGAACTCTAACTCAGGGGCGTCGTAGTTGACCACCAACGTGGCGGCATTACTGGCATCTTCACGAGAGCCGAAGCGGCGCGCGGTTTGAGGTACATTCTCGGATTGGCTGATGAGCATCCAGCCAAAATTCAAGCCGCTGTCATCGGCCCATGACTGCACATCCGCGACCAGGTTCGTGTTTGATCCGAAACCGTAGGCCCCAATGCCGCCCACAGCGGCTGTGGCACTGACGACAGAGGAAAAATCAGTCGGCGCAACTCCTCCAGCTTGACTCCAAGGAGCGGAAGGGGCGGCGCGCATAAGCCATGTGGCATCGCCTGCCGCGGCGGGAGCGCCGCTGTTACCAACACCTGTGGTGGGATCGCCCTTGCCTTCTCCCCAAGACCGGAAAACCCGCCGCACCTCGAAAGTTGAACTCGGGCCCACACCCGGAGCAAAGGTCACCTTCAAAGCCAATACCGCGGAGGTAATCCGCGACGACTTAGGAATGCGACTGAGATCAAACTTAAATAACCCTCGAGTCGTGTATGGAAGGTTGGTGTTCGGTTTTGGACTCCCCGTGGAACCCGCCGAGACGTGAGGGTAGCCACCAAAGTTATTCGAGGGATAAAACTCATGAACCATAGTGTCGGCAATAGGTGTCAATGTGACCGTTTCACCTTCAATTCTAAGAACCGACGCAAGCAGCACCCACCACACGGCCAATCTAAAACGATCTGTTTGTTTCATCATATTTCTTCCACGGCAATTAGGGGCGCACGGCCATCCGACTGTTCAAATCCGCTCGCACCACGAGTAACAGAGAGCCGCATATACTGGAGCCTGAAAAAGGGATAATTCCAAGTTGTTTTGTGATCCAAATGGCGTAATCACAGCAAGGATGCTCGCTTGACGCTAATTCGTTCCGACTCCAACCTGCTGCAAGATTCGAGCAATCAGACTAACACACTAATCGATTCAGACGCAGTTTATGAGCGCTATGATTCAGCAAAAAAACGCGGGTAACCCAACCGAAATTCCGACCATCTCCCGACCCGAGGAAAGGGCGGCTGCAGAGGATCGACGGAAGGCGTATGCGTATCGTTTTCCCCGGGATCGCCGACAACTCGCCAGCAAGTTTTCAGTTGCAGAAAGCGCGCGCCGACTTCGCCGCTTTTTTTACTTCGAGCGACGCTTGATGCAGGCGCTGGGAGCTTGGACCTTATCGATTCGCGAATTCGAAGTGAAGCTTGAGACTGGCCGCCACATCTTCTTTCATGCGGATGCCGCAAGGCAATTGCGGGAGCGGCTCAGCGAGCAGGAGATGCGGTTGACGGGCATCGATGAATTCCGCGACAGCGAGATCGACCGCTTCATCGAGGAACTCCTCAGCGCGACCGACGCGCCGGAGCTTTTGGTTGGAATTCATCAGGTGGCCGGCCGGGCATTGGAGAAAGCCTATCGACATCACATCGACGATTCCGATCCAATCACCGACGCGCCCACCATCCGTGTTTTGAAGCGAATTCTAGCCGATTACGAGCCAATGCTCGAATGGTCCGAAGCTGCAATAACCGCTTACATCGAGGGCGGAGTTGAAGAGAGCGGCCTGGCTTCTTGGCGGTGGCATTTGCAGCGACTGTTGGGCAGCATTGGAGGGGTTGCGGGAGCTGACCCAGTCAACGCTGAACCAAGCCCGTTGCGCATTGCCGCGAAGTCGTTTCAGCGCGGCACTGTTCCTCTCCGCGATGTCCGCTTCGAAACGTTCAAGAACACTGGCGACTACGATACGGCTGATGGAGAGGCACGATTTCCAGCCGATTCGTATGAGAGCCTGCGTCTCCGGTTCATTCGCACGCAACGGGACGAGGTGGACGCTATCGAGGCGTTCGGAACTTTCATCTGGGATATTCGTTTCAAGAATTTTCAAGCCGAGTACGATCTGGCCCGCATCACTTGGGATGAGGCGCGGCATACCGAGATCGGCCACAGGGCTTTGCTGGCGGCTGGTTACGATCCATTTGAACTCCGGAACCGGCTGATTGGATCAACGTGCCGCGGCCCGATGGACCCGGCTTTCGCGATGGCCGAGATCAACCTTTTCGGAGAGGTCGGCGTGCTAAAGACGATCAATGGATTGATCGAAGCCGCGCAGCAAAGGGACGATGCTTTGATGGTGCATATTGCCGATGTTATCCGCGCGGACGAACGCACCCACGTTCGCAAAGGCCAGCACATCTTGAAGTGCATGACGACCTTGGGCAGCCGCGAGTTGGAATTGAGAACCCGCGAACTCTTCACCGAATGCCTAGTGAGCCTGGGTGCTGTGAAACCAGATATGGATGTGTTCACGGTGTCGCGCGAAGACATCGAGCACCTGGTCGGAGAGTAGTCGGGATTCAATATCCGATCGCGGTTTCAGTGGAGGCTTGATTATTCTTTCGCCTTGCTCACGATGGCAGCGCAACGAAAGGGAACATCATGTTGATCATCCATGTCCATGTGAAGGTAAAGCCCGACCATGTGGAGGCCTTCCGCAAAGCGTCGTTGGAGAATGCGCGTTGCAGCATTGAGGAATCGGGGATCGCCCGATTCGATGTGCTCCAGCAGTCCGATCAGCCGACATGTTTTTTGCTCAACGAGGTCTATCGCAGCGATGAAGCTCAGGCGAAGCACAAGGAAACAGAGCACTACAAGCTTTGGCGCGACACTGTGGCTCCGATGATGGCCGAACCCCGGACCAGCGTGAAGTTGACGAATGTTTATCCTGACGATCACAATTGGTAGAGCTTTCGATGAGTCGCAGCCGGCATTTCATCTGGTCGAAGCTCAGCCGCACCTGTTCAATCGAATGATCCCCTCACCCTAACTCTCTCCCCTCTGATCGGGCGAGGGAAGGTAGATCACCGGGTTGCTCCGGTAACGCTCTTCAAACTGACACGTATCTCTATGCAATTCGAATTTGCCACCGCGACGCGAATTATATTTGGTCCTGGGGCCATCAGCCAGATCGGTCCGCTGGCAAGGGAGTTCGGAAAGCGCGCGCTTCTGGTCACAGGCCGCACGGCGGATCGGGCGGAAAAGCTCAGGTCGAATTTGGCTGCGCGCGAGATCACTTGTGTTCCGTTCCAAGTCGCCGGTGAGCCAACCGTGGATTTGGTCACCTCGGGAATCCGTTTTGCCAGGGATGAACAGTGCGATTTGGTGATCAGTCTCGGGGGAGGGAGCGTCATTGATGCCGGCAAGGCGATCGCCGCGTTTCTCACCAACACCGGTGACGTCATCGACTACTTGGAAGTGATCGGCCAAGGCAGGCCCCTGACGCAGTTGCCAGCTCCATTCCTGGCGATTCCGACCACCGCCGGCACCGGAACTGAAGTGACTCGCAACGCCGTGCTCGCTTCGATCCCTCATCGCGTCAAGGTCAGTCTTCGAAGCCCCTTGCTGCTGGCCAAGATCGCCTTGATCGATCCTGAGCTCACGTATGACCTGACGCCCGCGTTGACAGCGAGCACCGGATTGGATGCCTTGACTCAATTGATCGAGCCTTACGTCTCCATAC
This sequence comes from Pedosphaera sp., assembly GCA_009695265.1. Taxonomy (GTDB): domain Bacteria; phylum Verrucomicrobiota; class Verrucomicrobiia; order Limisphaerales; family SIBE01; genus SIBE01. The sequence continues at coordinate 17,318 of SIBE01000004.1, forward strand.
GATCCAATCCCCTCACCGACGGTTTTTGTATCGAAGGCATGCGACGGGTCGCGCGGTCGTTGCAACGCGCCTATCGTAATTCCGATGACGCTCCGGCACGCGAGGACATGGCACTCGCCAGCCTTTTGGGAGGATTAGCGCTGGCCAACGCTGCGTTGGGCGCTGTGCATGGGTTCGCCGCGCCGCTAGGGGGATCATTTCACGCGCCACATGGAGCAGTCTGCGCGGCCTTGTTGTCGCATGCCATGGAGATTAACGTGCGGGCCTTGCGCGAACGTCAGCCCGGCAGTGAACCGTTGCGGCGGTATGAGGAAGTGGCCCGCGTTTTAACCGGCCACGGGCAGGCGCGCGCGGAAGATGGCGTCCGATGGGTGCGTGACCTGTGCGAGGCCTTGCAAGCTCCGAGGTTGCGCGCCTTTGGTATCACGGAGGATCATTTTCCTGAACTGGTGGAGAAAGCCGCCAAGGCCAGCAGCATGCGAGGCAATTCGATTGTGCTTACTCCGGATGAGATGCGGGAACTCCTCGGTCGGGCCCTTTGAGTTTAGCTGCTCTGCAATTCTCGGGTTTTTCAAAAAGGCTTACTTCGAACTGCTGGATGATATCGTGCCGACGGGTTGGTCCTTGCGAGGGAACAGCGCGGATGGCTCGCCAATCGTGTGCCCCGGAGCCAAACCGCCCCAAAGTGCGGCGGTCATCTTGTCAGGCGCCGTAGAAAGGTTTAATTGCGCGAAGATTTTGTCGGCACTTGACGGGAGGACAGGCCAGAGCAACACAGCGAGGACACGACATATCTCGGCTAGATTGTAAAGAATCTCGTCCAGACGGCTTGCTTGGTTAGGGTCCTTGGCGAGCTTAAAAGGCGCGGTTTGATCCACGTACTGATTGGCGCGGGTGATGAGCAGCCAAATATTCTGCACAGCCAGTTGAAGCTTGTGTTCTCGGTAATTGGAAACCGCTACCTGCAATGTTTTCGCCGCGTCATCCGCCAGTTCATCGGAACGGGCCGGCACGACGCCGTTGCGATAACGCTTCAGCATGGAAAGAGAGCGGTTGACCAAATTGCCCAAGCCATTGGCCAACTCCGCTTGGTAACGAGCTTGAAAGCCGGCGTTTGTCCAGTTGCCATCCGGGCCAATGTCCAATTCGCGAACGACATAAAAGCGAAAAGCGTCCAAGCCCCATTCGTCAATCACCGCGATGGGATCAACCACATTCCCAGTGCTCTTGCTCATTTTCTGACCGTCCTTTTGCCACCAGCCGTGGACGATCAGTTGCTTGGGCAAGGCAAGGCCCATCTTTTTTAGCAGGATCGGCCAATAGACCGCGTGGAACTTTACGATGTCCTTGCCGACGACATGGATATCAGCAGGCCAAAGCAGGGCCGGGGGTTGAGAGCCGAGTGTTGAGAGTTTTGGATCTGCGATTCCATCCAAGACGGAGAGCACGGTCGGATCGCCATGTGAGGCGGGGACAGTGATATAATTGACGAGTGCATCGAACCAGACGTAAGTGACGAAATCTTTCTCGAAAGGCAAAGGAATGCCCCAGTTCAAACGCGAAGCCGGGCGAGTGATGCACAGGTCTTCGAGAACGTTGTTCTTGAGGAAGCCGAGCACTTCGTTCCGGCGAGTGGATGGGTAGATAAAGTCGGGATTCGATTCAATGTAATCAATGAGCCATTGCTGATGGTCATCGAGCTTGAAGTAATAATTATCCTCCTCGAGCTCGACCACCTCGCCGTAGCAGGGATCAAATGTCCCATCGGGCCGACGATCTTTTTCGGTGAGGAACGTTTCCTCTTTGGTTGAGTAAAAGCCTTTGTAGGTGGCCTTGTAAACGTGTCCGCCGGCGTGGAGCTTCGAAAGAGCCGCTTGCACGACGCTCCTGTGACGTTCCTCGGTGGTGCGGATGAAATCGTTGTTGCTAAGGCCAAGCTTTTCGGCCAATGCCTTCCAATCCTTGGCAAGCTCATCGCAATAGGCTTGGGGACTCTTCCCTTCGGTTTCAGCAGCTTGCTGGACTTTTTGTCCATGCTCATCGAGTCCGGTCAGAAAGAACACGTCGTCGCCGAGGCTCCGTCGGGCGCGAGCTATCACATCGGTGATCACCTTTTCATAGGCGTGCCCGAGATGCGGCTGACCATTCAGATAATCGATTGCTGTTGTAATAAAAAAACGTTTACTCATCTGGAAAAGACTTTGGCTGATGAAACCGGGGTTGGCAACTGTTCGGATAAAATCGCAGCGCGGGTGCTTAGAGGAATGAGAGAGCGCCGAGCGCCGCCCCCAACAGCCAAATCAGGAGGACGGCTTCAGTACGGCTCCAACCGCGGCTGACCAGGCGGTGAGAGAGATGGTTGGTATCGCCGATATAAACTGGACGCCCTGATCTCCAGCGGAGAATCACGACCCAGACGAGATCACCCAAGGGCACCGCGAGAATCAGCAACGGGCTCAGCACAGCCCAGACATTTGGATCTTCCTTCGAATAAAAATGCGGGAGAATCGCGAGCACGGCCAGCAGGTAACCCACTAGATGACTCCCGGCATCGCCCAGAAACACGGTGGCTTTCGGAAAATTGAAAGGGAGAAACCCGAGCAATGCACCTGAGGCGAGCAAAGCGATGAGCACCACGAGGTACTGGCCATGCACCGCCGCGCTCCAGGCGAAGCACCACGACCCGATAGCTCCAAGTCCTGCGCAGAGCCCGTTCATGTTGTCCATGAAATTCAGGGCGTTGGTAAGAGTCAGAATCCAGAGGATTGTAATCGCATAACTAAAGAAGAGGCTTTGTACAAATAATGTAATTCGAACGCCCGCGGCGGCAACAAGCGCCGCAATAAAGAATTGGCCGCTAAATTTCAGAGCGGCGCTCAGCTCATGCTTATCGTCCAGCCAGCCCAGAATGACCATCGCTATCGCTCCCAAAAGGATCGCGGCCAATTGCCCAGCGCGACGGTTGAAGCCGTACCCGAGCAACCCGACAGTCCTGGGGTTGAGCCCAGCGAGATCCTCGATAATGGGGTTGTGAAGGACGCCGTCTGGCCCGGCGTGATCAAGCTGAGAAGCCACAAACAATCCGGCCAGGCCGACGGCGAGAGGCAGGACAATCGCTGTCATCACCGCCAAACCGCCCGCGAGTGCAATGGGTGTTTCGTGGATTTTACGATGGCCCGGATCATCAACGAGCCCTGTCTTATAGCACCATTTTCGCCACACCGGCACGCAGGCTACCGACGCCAGCGAAGAAGACAAAAAAGCCAGGAGATAGATGTTGAACGGAAAGCTCATTGATTCATCAGCTTCAAATAAAGCGCGTATTGATCATCCACCATCTTCTCGATCGAGAACGCCTCTTGGACAAGCGCCTGCCCGCGGCGGCCCAGCCGCTCCCGCAATGCCGGATCATTGGCCAATCGGATGACACGATCCGTCAGGCCGGACACGTCGCCGGGGGGGAGCAAAAAGCCGGTTTCATCTTCGATACAGACCTCGCTCGCTCCATCACAGTTATAAGCAACGACGGGTCGCGCCGCAGCGCAAGCTTGGGCCACCGCCCGCGGCAGACCTTCGCGAAGCGACAGATGAACGAGGACATCCATAATACCGACCAGGTGCGGCACTTCACAGGGCGGCACGAGACCCGTGAAAATGAAGTGCTTCTCTAAACCCAGCTCGCGAGCCTCGAGTTCAAAACGACTCTGCCACTCGCCACCACCTACGAGCAGGAACTTGATTCCGGGGCAAGCTCGAACCATGGCTGGCGCGGCGTTGAATAAATCATCGTGGCCTTTAAGTTTGAAGAGCCGGGCGATCTTACCGACGACAAAATCGCCCGGGGCGATCTTCCAGCGGGCCCGCAACGCGGGATCATTGGTGGCCGAAGTGAACGGTTCCAGACGGAAACCACTAAAGATACGAGTGTAGTTCTGCGGTCGCCCAATTCCAGCGGCGAGGTATTGGCGGGTCATGGCATGAGCCACGGTGATGAAATGGGAAGTGAATTTTCCTGCATAACGTTCCGCCGTGCGGTAAACCGTGTTTGAGAGCCTGCCTTGAAAGTTTCCAAATGAAGGGCCGTGAATGCTATGCACGATGATCGGGACTTGCGCGCGGCGGGCAGCAAGCCGTCCCAATATGCCTGCTTTTCCGCTGTGAGTGTGAACGATATCTGGCCGTTCCGCGCGAAAGATCTGAACCAGACGATGCAAAGCGAGCCAATCGTTCCATGGCCGGACCGGACGTACTAACGCCGGCAGGGTGGTAAGGAGCCTTGGAATCACCGAGACCAATGGCTCTAAAGTGCCTTCAGGGCCGGAGGTAGGGCCGGAGATGAGATCAACCTCCAGGCCGGGTTTCTCCCTCAATCCCAGAACCGTGGCAATCGTGTTCTCTTGTGCTCCGCCCACGATCAACCGGGTGATAACGTGCGTGACGCGCATCCATCGATCACGAACGGCCGGCTTTCAACTCTTTCAGCCGCTCATTGATCTTCTTCTTTTCGGCGACCAATTCGGGACTCTCCTCGTTCGGAACAAACTGTAAGTAAAGCTCGTAATACCTGATGGCATCAGCTGACTTCTTGCGGCGATATGCAATTTCTCCCAAACCATAATAAGCTACGTAAGATTTGGGCATTTGCCTCAAGAGCAATTCGTAATCCTGTTTGGCTTGCTTGAGCTTCCCAAGATTCAAGGTGGCGATGGCGCGATTTCTCAAAGCGTTCGGATTGCTCGGCTCTCTTTTGAGCAGCCGGTTGAGCGGCTCCATCGCTTCTTGATACGTCTTCGTCTCGATATGAATCACCCCCTGATAAAGCAACGCTTCCGGATTGTCTGGATCAATTTCCAAGACATGCTCCACTTGCGTCAATGCCTTCTTGTAGTCCTTGGAATCGATGCCCATGAAAACCTTGTAGAGCAGGGCGCGTTGGTTTTTCGGGTCCAGTTGCAGAACGCGATCTAAACTTTCGACGGATCGGGCGTATTCTTTCGTGTTGTAGAGGATTGTCGCCTGGTTGATCAGCGCTTGGGCGTTGTTGGGATTCACCTTGAGTTCTTTATCAATCGTGCTCAGCGCCTTGGTGAAGTCCTTGGTTCTGTTGTAGAAAATAACCAAAGCATCCAGGACAGTGGAGTTCTCGGGGTTCTTGGATTGCGCAGCGAGCAATGTCTTTTCCGCGGCGACGAAATCGTTTTTGGCAAAATGAGCCGCTGCTTCAAGACGGTTGAGCTCAAGCTCGGCCTCGATGGGAAGAGGCGTCGGGGTCTTCATCTCTCGTATTCGAGCGACTTCCTCCAAGACTTTGTCCGGCCTTTGACCCTGCAGATAAACGTTCACGAGCGCCAATCGAGCATCGGTGTTATTGGTCTCGAACGCTATGACCCGGCTGAACTGCAGCGCCGCCTGACGGTAGAGGTTTTGCTGTGTGAAGACCTCGCCGAGTCGATAACAAAAGTCTGGGTGGTCGAAAGGTCCGTTTTCAATCAACGCTTTTTCCCAGTTGCGGAGCGGGCCAAGTTTCTCCTCGATCGCTTTCGAGAACTCAGCGGAACGGGATGCTCCGGTTCGCAAGGTCTTGTTGTAATCGAGATTAACGAGGGCCGGAATATTGTTTGTGTTCAGCTCGCTGGCCAGAGTGAACCGGGCGGACGCCTCCTCCAGGCGCTTTTCTCTCTGGAGCACGACACCGAGGTCGGTAAGAGCGCGAGAGTAAAATGAAGCCGCATATCGGGCATCCGGAGAGTCACGTTTCGCGAGGTCTTGCAGCGCTGCCAAAGATCCGCTCAAACCCTTCCAGAAGGCGAGATTGCTCGCCAACTCCGCTTCTCCCGATGGCGGAGGGACGACGGCGTTGGTGGCATACGGCACGAGCTGGTAACTCAGCCCTCGCGGTCTGGGATAATACTGTTCGAAGTAAAAACCAAAACTTGGATGCAAGTAATAAAGCTCATTGCTGCGGCCCAGATCGGTGATCCATCTCTGCAACGTGGCGTCGTCGATAGCTTCTCCCGCTGGCTGTCCTGCCAGGAGATTTGGCCAGCGCTGGGGAAAGTGCTTGATGAGTTGACGATGGTATTCCGGAATTGCCAGCGAACGGCTATGGACCAAGACATGTTTGTGAGGAGTCCCCTGATGGCTTAAATGGGCTTCCAATAACAACAAATCCACCGGCTGATCGCTGAGGACCACGGCACCGCTTGCTGGCAAGCTCTGGGCGGCGAGTTCCGCAAGCTGTCGGAGAACCGGGCTATTGTTATCTCGAACGCTCCTTAGGTTTTTATAAACCAAGGCCGCTGGCACCGCAATAAACGCGACCCACACGGCAACCGCGATAACGCCCTCGACCAAAAGCGCGCCCTGAGATTTTCTATTCCACGTTTTTGTTTTTGTCTCTCCGGAGACCAAGAGAATATACCCGCTGAAATAGCCGACGCTTAACGCCCCGAGATAATAGAAGGGCAGGAAAGGAAGCGCAAATTGACTCGTCACCAGCCCGCGCGGGCTGAACTTTTGATCAAAGAAGACCGAAGCGCAAGCTATCAAGAACGCCACGTGAATGACTCGAAACATGACATTGGTCAGCGCGGCACCAGCCGCGCTCGTATCGCCAAAGCTCGTCGGCCAGCGGATTCCGATAATGAAAACTGGCAACAGCGAAGTGAGGGACAACACCAAGACTCGGTTGCGAAGAACCGGCGTGTCGAACAAATAGGCCTTCTGGTTGGCAATTTGCACTCGGAAAGTTTGCCAGAAATCAACCCCCGTATCCGACATCGCCCAGACCAACGGCAGCAGCAAATAGAGCGATAATCCAATCAGCCCGTAGCCCACCATGCGACCGAGTAGGCGAAGCTCGAACAAGCTGGTGCCCTTAATCCAAATCACCGCAATCAAAAAACATGGGAAGAAGCCGATCATCGCCCAGTTATTTGTGACCCCCAACCCATAGATGAGCGCGAACCGTTTCAGCCAGGACTCGGCTTGGCTGATCCGGAACTCAAGCAAACATTGAATCACAAAAGCAAATAGCAGGAGATCCAATGATTCATTGGTCGCGGCGATAGAGTGCTCCCAGAAGGTCAATTGAAACCCGCAGATCAAAACCGCGAAAAGCGGCGGCAACCACGCCGAGGGAATGCTCAGGAGCGAGAATTCACTCCGTTCACGCTGGCGCTGGGCGTGAGTCCGATCATGGGGGAGCAGTGCGACGGAGCGAGCCAAGACCCCGAGGGTCAAGGCAGCGCAACACGCGGCAAATACATTGAGGGCAATCGGCTGCCAGGCGAGCGGCAACCAATGAATAGGATAGGTTAATAGAAAAAATAAAGGCGCTTGCAACGGCGGCGTCAGGTCCCATCCCGTGACCTTTGCCGTGTACGGCAAGCTGCTCAAGGTGACCCAGTGATTGAGCGTGAGTAAATAAATTACAAGCGCCCCGGCAGCCACTAACCAGGGCAGCGATGATTGGACCAAACTGGACTGTGCCTGTTGCTTGTCTTGCATACGTCTGAGGTGAGATCAGTTGAAACGATGTGATGGCTCTTGGCAAGTTTAGTTTGGTCGAAAGTCAATTCGCAGCTCCTCAACCACGAGATGCGGTGGACCGGCGGGTTCGGCAACGGGCGGGAGCAAGCCGGACGGACAGTTGCCCGGTTGTCCATGGATGAGTGACGCGGAGTTTCTCCTCCAATTCAGGGTTTGCCTCTCGCACTGGAGTGTTCCTTCACTAGAATCGGGAGATGGCGCGCTATTCACGCAATGATCAGGCGGGGGTCGAACTCCCGAAGGCGAAACTGGATCTAGAATCCCTCCGGCAGGCGTTGGAGCTGTTCCGATATCTGCGTCCGTACCGCCGCCGATTTGGCGTCGCCATGGCTGCACTGTTTACGGGCAGTCTGCTTAGTCTGGCCTTCCCCTACCTTGCCGGGAGCATTGTGGACGCTGCTGTGCTCCGCACCCAAGGTGGCGGCAGCATGGCCGGGGTGGATCGAACGGCGCTCCTGTTAATGGGAATCCTGTCGCTTCAAGCGGGCCTCTCCTACTTCCATTTCCTCTCGTTTGCCACCGTGGGGCAACGCAGCCTTGTCGATTTGCGTCGCGATGTTTACGCGAGATTGATCTCGCTTCCCATGACGTTTTTCGCGCAACGCCGCGTGGGCGAGCTGGCCAGCCGTCTTTCCGCCGACCTGATCCAGATCGAGGACACGCTGATCTCCATCCTGCCGCAGTTTCTTCGCCAGAGCACGTTGCTGTTAGGCGGCATCGCGCTGATCGCCGTCACTTCTCTGAAATTGACGGGCATCATGCTTGTGAGCCTTCCGGTGCTGACCGTTGTCGCCGTGGTGTTCGGCCGGAAGACGCGCAAGATTTCCCGCGAAGCGCAGGATCGCCTCGCCGACACAGCCACGATCGTGGAGGAAACCCTGCAAGGCATCGTGAACGTGAAGGCATTTGCCAACGAAGGCTATGAGCTCAATCGCTATCATGATGGACTCCAAAGATTCCTGAACTCCACCTTGCGCGGCGCTCGGCTGCGAGCGGCCTTCATCGCCTTCATCATTTTCGCGCTGTTCGGCTCCATCGTGCTGGTGCTCTGGTCGGGTGCTCGTCTTCTGCAACTGGGTGAGATCACGTTCGGCGCTCTCACCCGTTTCATTCTCTATACGACCTTCGTGGCAGGATCGATGGGCCAGTTCGCCGAGTTATACAGCCAGCTTCAGAAGGCCATCGGAGCCACTCAACGTGTTCGCGAGCTCCTCCGGGAAACCAGTGAAGTGGAAGCTCTCCTGGGTCCCACGCCGCCCTCGACCTTGGCTCGGCTGCGAGGCGATGTGGTGTTTGAGAATGTTCACTTCACATACCCTTCACGACAAGGTGTCGAGGTTCTTCATGCGATCAACCTCGCCGCAACTTCCGGCCAAAGGATCGCGATCGTCGGCCCGAGCGGCGCGGGCAAATCCACCCTCATCTCCCTGCTGCTTCGCTTGTACGACCCATCGGCCGGCCGCCTGTTGATCGACGGCCATGACGCACGCGACTACCGACTCGCGGAGCTCCGGGGTCAAATGTCCATGGTGCCCCAGGAGGTGCTTCTTTTCGGCGGGAGCATCTCGGAAAATATCGCCTACGGAAAGCCGGGCGCGGGCGTGAAGGAGATCGAGCAGGCCGCCCGACAGGCCAATGCGCATGATTTCATCCAGGCCTTTCCCGAGGGTTACGCCACGCTCGTCGGCGACCGCGGAATCAAACTCTCCGGCGGCCAGCGCCAACGCGTCGCCATCGCTCGCGCGATCTTAAAGAATCCCGCCATCCTCATTCTGGACGAAGCCACCAGCTCCCTGGACTCGGAAAGCGAACGCCTGATTCAGGAAGCGCTGGAAACTCTGATGCACGGGCGCACTTCGTTCATCATCGCTCACCGACTCGCCACCGTACGGCACGCGGATCGAATCATCGTCATCGCCGGAGGATGCGTCGTGGAATCCGGCACGCACGATGAACTGCAAGCCATCGAACACGGCGTTTACCGTCGCCTCGCCGCCCTGCAATTCCGTGAGTGAACTCGAAAGGACGGTTCGCGGTTTTTGCGTCAGACAACGTTCAGCGGATCGAGGCGCCGACCAGTTCCGGATCTACAATAAAATCGGGTCCACGCCATGCTCCATGGTCAATCATGGATTCAAAGTGGCAATGGAGTCGAGGCGTGGACAGCAGGGCACTGCTTCCAGCTTCGGTGAGGAGGCGAGTCCTTCTCGGAGGTCCGCCACGCATTCCACATGTTGCGTTTGAGGAAACATGTCGAGAGGCGTCACGCGCGACAGGGAGTACATTCCTTCAGCGCATAGCAGACTCAAATCGCGCGCGAGCGTAGCTGGGTGGCAGGAGATATACAGGATTTGCGCGGGACGGACTTGCCGGAGCAAGTCCAGGCTTTCCTTCAGACATCCGGTTCGGGGGGGGTCGAGAATCACCACGGTCTCTTTAGGAGGAAATCGTGTCATGATCGAAGGCAAAAGGTCCTCTGCGCGACCGAGCAGATATTCTCCATTCAAACGATGGTGATTCGTCGCGTTGCGCCGGGCGGCTTCAACCGCCATTTTGTCGAGCTCCACTCCAATAAATGATTCCACCAAGTCCGCGAGCTCCACGCTGAAAAAACCGACACCACAATAGACATCAACCAAATGTCGAACGCCGCTCGAACGAACTCGTTCCCTCACCACATCAACCAATTTCGGCAGCAGATGGAAATTGTTTTGGAAAAAGGAATCACGCGGTACTTCCCATCCTTCCGGCGGCACGCGCATGGCTACTTTGATCCCTCCCTTCGGCGGCGGGTTTTTGCGGACTTCTTGAACCTCGATATTGAGTAATGGCTCGGCGATCTTGCATTCTTCGATGTCCACGACGAGCCGACTGTCCGCCCGGAGGAATCCAATGTTCAAGGCTTGTTTGAACTTGTCCCACTGACTCCGCACCATGATTCGGTTTCTGTATCCGTAAGGCTGCGGGCAAGGCTCCACCGGGTCCACCACAGCTTCAGTAAACCCGCCAACTCGCTCGAAGAGATCAGTAATTTGTTTTCGCTTCAGCTCGAGTTGAACGGGATAGGCAACATGTTGATACTGGCAGCCTCCACACGCTCCAAAATAGGGACAAAGCGGAACGACTCGATTCGGGGATGGTTTGATGATCCCGATCAGGCGAGCTCGGGCAAATCTTCTTTTCACCTCGGTTATCTCAACCTCCGCCTCTTCGCCGACCAATACAAAGGGAACAAAAACGACGAATTCTCCAGCTCGTCCCACGCCCTCGCCACCGAAAGCAATGTCATCGATTGCCACTCGGAGTTTGGTTCCGACAATTAGGTTGTTGTCTGTGTGCATAGCGGCGGTCACGAAAATTTGAGTGCAAATAACGAACGCATCGGGCCGGCCAACGTTCGCGGTCATTACGATTTTTCCGGGCACTACTATCTTAGCAAACGCCCGTTGTGCAAGGTGAGATATCAAAAAAGAACCCAGAGAGAGCTGATTCACGCAACGCGCCAGTGGTTTGTCTTGACTGAGTTGGCAATCCAACCGGAAATGGGACGCATGATCCATGTGATTGCCACGGTCGATTTGGTGAAAGGAAAACGAGACGCTTTCTTGGCGGAGTTCCATCAACTGGTGCCTAAGGTCCAGGCCGAGATGGGATGCCTCGAATATGGCCCCACTGTTGATGTCGATACGGGCATTGCCGCCCAGTCCCCATTGCGCAACGACACAGTGACCGTGGTCGAGAAATGGACTGACCTCCCAGCCTTGGAAAAGCATCTGATAGCGCCGCACATGACCGAGTACCGGGCTCGGGTGAAAGAGTTGGTGCTCGGGGTCAAACTCCAAATTCTCCAGCCTATCTGAGCAACGCACACAAGCGCAGTGCCAGGTTCGGGGACGCAAGGCGGGATTGAAAATCCGGGCAAAGGACATTTGCCCGGTCAATTTCGGACCGTTCTACTGCGGGACGAGCTTGTGAACTTTTCCGGTTTTTCCGACGAGTCCATTGCTCTCGTTCGTTAACACATAGAGCTCGCCCTCGGCGTCCTGCCCAAACGAAACGACGAAAGCGTGCATCTGGCCTTTGTGATGAGTGGCAGATTCAAGGGGTTCGATAGACCATTTCTGAGATCCGGAAGCGGGCCGCGTCGCCACGTAAATCATGCCGTCCTTGACGACAAAGTTTCGCGACCAATCGCCGAAGACGTAGCGCCCTTGCAACTGTGGCAACGCCTTCCCACGATAGACGTAGCCGCCGGTGACGCTGATGCCAAGGGCTTCCGGGTCATTTCGAAAGCCGTTCACATTCTTGTATTCGAAAATTGGATCGGTGAGCGGCTTGCCCATGGCGTCGATCTTTGGACAATCAGCTGGCGGGCTCTTGACGTTCTTTGGATCAAAACAGTGAAAGCCTTCGCGAATTCTCCATCCGTAATTCCCGCCTTTGACAATGATGTTTACCTCTTCGAACATGGTCTGACCTATCTCACCTGCGAATAGCTCATGGCTGCCCCCACGATCGAAGGACATCCTCCAGGAATTGCGTATTCCATAAGCAAATATTTCCGGACGCCCCTTGCCGCTCGCGAACGGGTTGTCCGACGGGATCGCGTAGGGATTTCCTTTATCAACATCAATTCTCAGAATCTTGCCGAGCAATGTCGTCACGTCCTGGCCATTGCCGAGTTCAGGCGTATGGCCGCGACCGTCGTCATTGGCGTTGCCTCCGTCGCCGACCGAGAGATAGAGGTAACCCTCGGGTCCGAACGCGATGCATCCCCCGTTATGGTTGAACCATGGTTTGTCGATCTGGAGAATGACACGCTCCGATGCTGAGTCAGCCTGCATCGGATCGTTTGCAGAAACTTTGAACTCGGACAAGGTCATCGTGTGATCCCAATCTTTCGGCCTGTCTGGTCGCAAGGGCGCGCTGTACATCACGTAAAGCTTCCCGTTTTGTGCGAACTTGGGATGCAAGGCCAACCCCAGCAGCCCTCGTTCATCGAAACCCTGATTGAGCTTGATAAGGCGACTCCGCAGATCCAAAAACGGTTTCTCCAATAGGGCACCGTCCTTCGTTAGAAGCTGGACGGTGCCGATTTGATCCGCGATGAGCAATTGCCCGGATTTGTCGCCGAAGGGAACTAAAACAGTCGGGGAAGTAAAACCTTCAGCGACTTTCTTGAGAGCGATGCCTGGCTTCGCATCAGCAGCGCTCCCGTTTGATGGGGTCCAAAGCATTATTCCAGCGGAAGCCATGATGCTCGCGGCCTGACGCCACGTGACGGCGAGTTTGTTCGGAAATTTCATGTTGGCAAAGTGATTCGAGGATTTGGTTTTCACGGGGCAAAGTATATCTGTCTTTTAGGCGCGGCACGCCAGTCAAAAATAAACAGCCCGAACGCGGCACCGGGGCGTTCGGGAAGTCCAACGCCCTCGGTCGTCCAGACCAGCCGACTTCCGAGCGGAGAGCTTTTGGCGAGATCTTTAGAACGGGCCTTTTGGCCAGTGCGTCTCCACGCCCTGCGTTCGGATGTGGTCTTGGAATTCGGAGAGGAGCTTTCCTCTCTCCCTCACCGAGCGAGGCGCCACGCCCTTTCTCAGGGCGAACGCGGCTAGCAAACCGGCGGCCTCTCCGATGTTCCATTCGACTGGGTGCAATCGATAACAGCCATTCGTAATGTGAGTTACTCCAAGGTTTTTAGCGGCCGGGAGCAGGTTCTCCATTCGTTGCGGGAGAAGCGAGCCCAACGGGATTTGAAAGGGCAGCGACGGGATGTCGATGTAGTTGTCGCCCCCGCTGCTCGGATGAAGGTCGATGGGATAACTGCCAATTCCGACGGTATCAAAGAAATCCTCCGCTCTCACCTCCGATTCCTTTTTTGAAATCAGCTGAGTTCGAGCAGCGACACCGACATGCTGTTCTGCCACCGTGAAGACCGCTTTAATTCGGCGGGCCTCGCGCACGTAAGGATATTTGGCCAGCCCGTCCTCCGTTCCAACAATGTCCGCTCGCAGTCGGAGTTCGGGAAAACCATGCTTGATTCCTGGGCGCGGGGCCTCTGTCTGCAACCAATAGAGCAGAGACAAACTCAATTGTTTGGCGCGTTCGACGTTCCGGGCTGCTTGCTCCGGAGTCACGCCGACCAAGTTGCCGAGGAGATAATCATTCTGCGGCCAGTTCACGAGACAAATGTCTCCCGCGTAAGTTCCAGGCTGAAAATTGCTTTTGTGCGCGATGCGACGGTAGTTCCAGAGATTGACCGCAGCGCCCGGGGTATCGCCATCCGGGTTAAAGCCCAATCGGCGAGCTTGCATGGTCGAAGGATGGGTGTAGGTGAGATCGAGTAGTCTTCCCGGCCAGGGCGGTCGCAGGGGCGGAATGAAGTCGCGCCAAAATTCGTATTCACGGGGCTTCTCGATGGTGTGATCTTGTCCGGATAAATAATCCGTAGCGAAACAGACGGTAAACGCCTGGTGGTTGTCGGATTGGGCCTCGGCTGGCGCGTGGAGTTCACCCGTCTCTTTCTGCGATTCAGCCCCCGTGACAAATTCAGTTCCAGTCAGGGGCAAAACGTCGCCCAATTCAGTGGCGTCCAAAAAATAAGGAGCTTGCAATGGCATCTCGTGGCCAGTCCGCAAACTCCGCACTTTGATAGCCTCGACACGATCATTCTTAAGATCAGCGCCGATTACTTTGTGTTCCAACAGTAGAATGAGTTTGCGTCCTCCCAGATACGGAGCGAAGAGCGCCTCCAGGACAGCCAGAGCCACGCGCGGTTCGTGGCACAAACGCGAGACCGAACCATCGCCCGGGTTTAGATTCCAACGTGCGCGAGCGGCTTCGGTCAGCGGGAAATGACGCTTGTAATAATCCCGGATAGCATTCCGAAGCTCTCGGTACGACTGCGAGCAACCGAACGATTCAATCCATCGGTGCTCATCCGGAGGCACGGCTTGCTGTGTCAGTTGACCGCCCACCCAATCAGTCTCCTCCGTCATGATGACGCGAAGATTCTGTCGAAGCGCCGCCAGCGCGGCTGCGCATCCTCCGAGTCCGGCACCGGCAATCACCAAGTCTGCCGAAAGTCCGTTTCGACCTTGCCGAGTCGCATCTCGTTCCTGAGCTGCTCGCGCGGATTTCGGCAATAATAATCCCGGGCCGGAAACAAGACCACAGCCCACGGCTGATGAAATCCGCTGCATGAAGTTGCGTCGGTCCATGGCAGTTCAAAGGCACGAGATCATCCGATCAAATCGGAGTGCGGGTAGCTGGCCATCAATTTGATCGAAGCTGGGCGAAAACTCGGACACGCTCAGGAGATGTAACGCCCAGGACATCAGAAATTCTCGATCAGAGAGTCGTGGAAACCCGCGCTACTTTATCCGCGCCATTCGACTGCGGCGAGCGATGTCGGCTTAATTCCAAGTTGCTTTCCAGTTGGAATAACCCGAACTGCCGCTCATCGCGCTTGTTTCTCGACCGCTCTCTCGACCGCTCAGTGGGGGTTCTCTGCGTAATGTTTCTTGAGGAGATCTTCGCCGAAATCGTTTTGCAGGTCGCGCCAGACGGCATGAACATGATTGGCGTTGTTCTGTGTGTTGTCGTACTCGATCAAAAAGGTGGGGCCTTGGACCCGATAATAATGGCCTTTACCCAGTTCAACCGATCCAGCCCAGGCAAAATAGACTTTGTCCAAACCGGCCTGTTGAATTCTCTCCAGATCCTTGTCCGCCAGGTCAGATCGGTAGCGCCGCACATATTCCTGCACAACGTCCCAGAGCAACTCGGATTGCGCTTTTGTCATCTTATTCATCGCTAGCCCATCCGGTTTGAGCAGTCGCCCTTTGCGATCCGCTGCGGTGATAATGTCGTTGGGAGCGGTGTTGGTATAGATGGCGATTTTCTTTTGCTCCTCCGTCAGTGATTGCACGAGCTTGCGGGCCAAGTCCTCTTCCTGTGCCAGAAGGCGAAGACCTGCGCGCGGCCCGGCCTTCACGTCTGCCGGGTTGGTACCAAAAAAAGAAGGAGTGACCGAAATTTGCTTTCCATTGATGATGGTGAAATTCAGGGCAAGGTGATGACCTTCCACTCTCCAGCCCCAGGGGTCCTTCGCACCGGGCTGTCCGAAGATACTCACGAAATAGAGTTCCGGATCTCGCGCCGGTCCTTTCCCTTGCTCCAACTCCTTCAGGATTTGTTCCAAGCTCATGATCGTTGTCGCTTTCATGTAGCCGCGCTGGCTCAAACCACTGCTCAACAGAGCGTGAGCGAGATGCTGTTGGGCTGCGGTCATCTCTTTTAACGGAAGTCCTTTGCGGGCCTTGGGAATGAAATGCCAATTCATCCGTTCGTCACTTTTCAATTCGAACTTCGCTTTGGCTTGCTGCTCTGGCGAAAGGGCCGCCAACAGGTTATTGGCTCCTGCCGCCATTTCTTCGGCAGGCGGAAGTGCTCGGACTGAAGCGATGCCGCTGAGGAGAAGAGCCAAAACAAAAAAGGCTCGTAGTGTCGGGAAGGTATTCATAGGCGGAAAGTCAAGACCATCGGCACAGAAAGGCAACTGGAAAATGATAATAAATTAAGTCCGAGAAGCTGCTCGTTTAATTGCCAGCGATCTCCTTAGCGTGGGCTGGCGAGCGTCCAGGCCGCTTCACTCGTTCTCCTGAGCACGATGGCTTCTTTGACCGCCATATCTTCCAAGAGCCACAGAGTCACCCTGCCATTCGTATCCTGCAACACCATATCCCCCTGGCCATCCCCGTTGAAATCCCCGATGCCGATCAACCGCGACCCGGAGGGCACACTAAAGGCAATCGTTCCATTCCAAAAAGCCGTGCCGTTCATGAACCAAAAGGCGATCACTCCGCTGTCGTGTAACAAGACGATGTCAGTCCTGCCATCAACGTTGAAATCTCCGGTGCCGACAATGCGCCAACGCTCCGGCAATTTGTACGGAACAATCCCTTGCTGGATCGTTGTGCCATCCATAAGCCAGTAAGCTACTGACGAATCGCTGTGCGTCAGCAGGAGATCCGTCTTGCCATCTCCGTTGAAATCACCTGCGCTGACGATGCGCCATCCAGTTGGCAGTTTGTATTGAGCAATGCCTCTGCTCACCGTCGTGCCGTTCATAATCCAAAAAGCGACGGAGCCATCTGCGTGAACTAATACGATGTCGGCCTGGCCATCGCCGTTGAAGTCACCAGTGCATGCGATCTGCCAACCGCCAGGCAAAACGAGCGGGACAGCTTCGTCACTGACCGAAGCACCGTTCATCATCCAGAAGGCCACGGTGCCCTGATTGTTTTGCCAGACGAGATCCGTGATGCCATCGCCGTTGAAATCACTCTGAGGATTGGATCTCCGCGCGATCGAAGTGGCGGATAGGCTCGCGGAATCGGCAGCTCCAGCCGTGTCGATCGCCTCGATTGCAAGTCCGATCGCTCCAATCAGCCAAAGCCGACCGAACAAGGAAATGGTGCGATGGAGCAAACTTCGTGTCGATTTCATCGGAGGCTCACAAACAAGAATTGGACATGCTGTTCGGCCCGGGAGCCAAAACGCTATTTACTGACAGGCTGTTTGCCTTCGACCAAACCCATCAGATCGCTGAGTGACGTATAAACCTCGAGCGAATACTTGCTTTGATCTTTGGCTGCGACCATTTGCATTCCAGCGAGGGCGGTGCCGATCCCGTCCTTTTGTTCCTCAGTCAGTCCGCCAGTGTTGATCACGTTCTTCAGCAACGCTATGGCTGCGGAAAAATCACCGGACTTGATCGCCGCAACAGCTTTGTTCGCGTCGGTTTTGGCAGCGGGCGGAGCACTTTGAAAACTTTGTTCGAGCTTGTTGGTGTCAATCTTGATGCCTGTGCCACATCCGATCGCCAGCCAAGACAACACAAGAGCCGCAGCGATAATTGATGAAAACTGCTTCATAAAAACCTGTTCTTTCTGTTCGATTGCCATTAAGAGAATGGATCAGACATTCTGCGACGGAGCAAAGAAAAGAAAGACAAAATTCAGACCCCATCGCTCCTCGGGGCCGTGCCAGCGCAGCTCAGAGGATCGAAAGAATTCGCTGATGCAGAAAACTGAACTAACTCCCGGCCAGAAGGCCCGTCTCGACATCCGCGAGGGCCAACATACCGGGCTGACCCATGGTCTAGCTCGTGGCTATGTGCAATGCAACCTTGTCATCCTCCGCAAGGCCTTGGCATTCGATTTTCTGCTGTATTACCAACGAAATCAACGTGCGTGTCCGATCCTGGAAGTTACGGATCCTGGCAATTCCGAAGCCAAGCAGACCGCGCCAGGCGCTGACTTGCGCATCGACTTGCCTCGTTACGCGGTTTATCGCTGACTTGAAAGAAGATCAGATTTGTCTGCCGTGAGATTTGGAACAAAGCGAAACCCATAGCTGCAAATGGAAACGAATTGGAAAAGCCAACTGAGAAAATGAACGAGATGCGAAGTCGGCTAGAGGAGATCGGCTTCCCCTGTCCTGATACGGGCCAATGCAAATCGACAGCAACCTGAATTGTATGCTGCTCCCGACTTTGCAAGGCGTCTGTTAGGTTAGATAATTCTGAAGTTCGGCGAAGTTCACAAATACCGTGAGTTCATCATCTACAATTACCGACCAGATTACGTGGCCACTGAGGCTGGCGAGAGAGGGGGACGCAGCCGCACTGGAGACGCTCATTCCGCTGTCGGTTCGGGCGTTGCAGGCTCCTTACTATTCACAGGCCCAGATGGAGGCCGCGTTGGGGCCAGTCTTTGGCGTTGACCGGCAGCTCATTCGCGACGGCACCTATTTCATCGCCGAGCAGGACGGGGCGATTGTCGGTTGCGGCGGTTGGAGTCGGCGGCGTTCGCACTACGGTGGGGACAGCGGTCGAGAGGGTGAGGACGGGTTGCTGGACCCGCAGCGGGACGCGGCGCGTGTTCGCGCTTTCTTCGTTCACCCCGCATGGGCGCGACGTGGTATCGGACGCAACATCATGGCCGCCTGCGAACGGGCGATTATCGAGTCGGGCTTCCGCTCGGTGGATATTGTTGCGACGCTGGCGGGGGAACCGCTCTACGCCTCGTTCGGATACGCAGTCGTGGAGAGTTACGATATTGCGACGGTCAACGGTTTGAGTTTGCCTGTCGTGCGTATGACGAAGAGCATGGAGCGTCGAGTATGACCATGTGGCCCAATAGAATGGTTAAATGTTAGGCGACATCACACACAACAGCAGTTACGGAGCAAAACTATGAACGCAATGAACACACCGATGAAAGCTACATGGTGAAAGCTGGTCGGCACTGCGGCGGATTTGGCAAACACAAGAACGCGATGGCAGCGTGCGCAAACGACGATGACGCTGGCCTGGATCGCGCAGCGGCTGCGCATGAGCAGTTAGACCCACACAGTGAACCTGATTCATGAAAATGTCGCAAAGCAAAAGAACCCATAGTGAGGACTGACACTGGCTAGCACCGGCTCCAAATCAGTCAAGGGTAATCCCGTCCTAGTTCCCCGCGGGGGGCGCATATCCCTTCCTCGCCGTTTCCCCATGCGAGCGAAGCGTCCATGTTGTCATTTGTGCACGCCCGACCCGGGCGGGCCACAGTTTCGGCCGTCGGCCGCAAACGCAGCTGCGACGCAAGGTGGAAGAACGTGAGAGGCGCCCTGCCCCACGTGGCGGCACCGCTGGCACGTGATGTGCCGCCCCAGGCACCCGCCCGTTCAGCGCCCCGGATTGACCGGCTGCCCCGTGGCGTCCAACGGCTCCATGATCGCGATCCTATCCTTCGGCAGAGACGCGACGAGGTCAGTCAGGTCATAGGCGCGCAGTGCGCCAAAGACCGCGTTGACCTTCTGATTTCGGCTCACGGGCGCACGAACGACGTCGACCCACGAGGCCAGCGAACTCTGGAGCTTGAGCGAGGAGAACAGCTGCGGCTCCAGCGCGGCGGCGTGCAACGCGGGCACACCCGGCTCGCCAACCGAGATCACCGCCACCCGCGCCGGCCGGTTCGATCCGGCTGGTGAACCAATGAGGTATCGTGTGCACGCCAGCACGTCCTCGGCGCGCATCGCGACAAAAGATTTTCCCAGCAGGTAGGCCAGATTCGAGTCGCGCGAATTGAAGCCGAGCACCGGTCCCATAGCGTCCCGGCCTGGCGAACGGCTGGATTCGCCGAGGCCGCGCAAGTCCACCGCGAGCACGGTGCGGCCTGAGAGCGCCAGCATTTCGATCGGTCCGCCAGGCCCGGCATCGATCTGTTTGCCCTCGCCGTGCAGATACAACACCGGGTCCCCGGTGCGCACCGTGGTTTCCGGCTCGAATTGCAGCGCGGGCAGCCAGATGCCCGGCTCCGGCTGCAACACGATGTGCAGAATCGAGATGCCCTTGCGACCCACCTTGCGACCCATCTCGACCTTTGCCGCCGGCAAATCCGCGGCCGCGCGGATCCCCGTGATCCGGCGAACTTCCTGCATGGCCGCAGTTGGATCGCGCCAGAGTTTTGTGCGGTCGGCGGCAAGACGCGACTCCCAATCGCGATTGAAGTCGATCAGTGAACGGGCGCCCGGCAAACGGAGCACCTGGCCGTCGGGCGTGCAGCGGAGCTGATTGTCGTTGAGCAACGGGAAGTCCGTTTCGATCACCGGCGCGTCGCTACCGAGGAACCAGCGGCGCATCCAGCGCGCGGCGCCGACGCGCATCTCGGTTGGGAAACCGTGGGTCGTGTCCGGCTCGATCAGGTCCACTCGTTCGGAAAACCCGAGGCGGGTGTAGAAGCGTTTCGACTGCCGGAAGAGATGCCACGCGCCGATGATGTCGAAATAGTCCTTGGTCGCCGCCATGATCAGCGTGGGCCGCGGGGCTCGTAGCATCACGTAATCGCCGTGGTCAAGTCCCCGGGTGATCTGGCCGAAGATGTTCTGCTCGGCGTCCTGCGGCCCGAGCGTTTCGAGCAGCCGCCGGAAGCCCGTCAGGTAACAGCCCGGCGCCGCCACCGCGATGCGTTCGTCGAGAGCGCTGAGATAGGCCGAGATCGTGCCGCCCCCGGAGATCCCCGTGGCGCCGATGCGCGTCGGATCGATGTCCGCGCGGCCCTGGAGGTAGTCCACGGCGCGCATCCCGTCCCAGATCATATAGCGAGCCACGCTGGTGCCGAGCAGCGAGCAGCTCACGTCCATCACGCTGTGTTCCCCCGTGGTGCCGAATGACGGTTCGCCGTTCGCCTCGAAGTACTGCCGCCGCTCGCCCTGGCCAATCGGATCGTAGCACAGGCAGGCCACGCCATTTTTCGCCAACACGATGGACGCGCGCTGGTACAGATCGCGGGCCTTGGCGTTCTCGCTGTGGCCGGTGGGATGAACCACGCCCGGGTGAGGGCCGGGAGTGAGAGGCAGGTACAGCGTGGCCGTGACGTGAAACCCCGGCTGGCTCTCGAAAATGATTTTTTCCAGGCGGTAGTCCGCGAAATTCATCTGGCCGGTGGTGCGCGCGTGGAGAGGCGTGCGCGCGGGAAATCCGCCGAGCGCCGAGAGGAACACCTCGCGCCGGTCCTGCTGCCACGCGCGGAGATATTCGCCGTTCTGAAGTTTCTCGAACGCCGCTTCGCGCCGGTCGAGCGCGGCGAAGGCCTGGTGCTTCAAGTAGGTCTCCATCATCAGGCCGGGGGCAGCGCCGTCGAGCTGCGCGGGGAGCACGGCGAGATCGTCCACCGCAGCGCCGGCCGAAAGCGTGGCGAACAGCAGGGCGGCACCGGTGGTCGCGAAGATCGAGGACAGATATTCTTTCAGAGTGCTCATGGTGACGCCGACTTCAGCGGATGTTTTCGATGCAATACAAGTGAGAGTCGGTCCGATAGATCAACGCATCTCCTGAAATCGCCGGAGAAGCCGAGATCCGTTCGGCCAGCTCGTTGGTCGCCAGCAATTCGAATTTGGCCCCGGCCTTGATGACAAAGGTGGCGCCGAGAACGTCGCTGACGAAGATGTGTCCGTCGCTGGCCACGGGTGATGAGTTGCACTCTCCGCCCAGCCGCTCCCGGTAGTGCTCCCGGCCGGTCGGAGCGTCGTAACAAAACAACACACCATTGTCCTTCAAGGCATAGACCAACCCCCGGTAGTAAAGCAGCGATGGTTCCACCGCCCCCGGCGTATCGCTGACCCAGACGAATTCGGGCGGTTCACCGCCGCGTTTCAGCCGGATGGCGTGGATCGGGCTTAGCCTCCACAAGTGGAGGAACACCATACCGTCCCCGTAAACCGGGCTGGAAATGATCTCGCCATTGAATGGCCCGCTCCCCTCACCGTATTGCCACCGCTCGCGATGCGTCACCGCATCGTAGGCCGTGAGCCGGTTCTTTCCCAGCACGAGGATGTCCTCCTGGTCGTGATGTTTGACGCGCAGCGGCGTGGCGTGGGCAGTTCCGATCGGACGGTCGTTCCGCCAGGCGATTTCACCGCCCCGTTTGTCGAGGCCGATCAGAAAACACGGCCCCGTGTGATGGTCCCAAGGGAACAGCACTGCATCGTCCAACACCAGCGAACTCACATTGTAGCCCCAGGCCATTTTGGGATCGCCGAATTTCGGGATGTAGCGACTGACCCAGTTGAGCTCGCCGGCATGGGAATAGCGGGCCAGGTCCGCATTGCCGAAAGCCACGTACAGAGCATCGTCTGTCACCGTCGGCGTATTCGCGGCGAGGCTGGATTTCACATGCGTCCGTTGGCCCGCGCCAAAACCAAAATCATGCCGCCACAATTCGCGACCGCTTTCTCGGTCGAAGCAAAGCGTCAGGAGGGTTTTGCTTCCGTTGGCGTCCACGGCGGAGGTGACGAACACCCGATTGCCATAGACGACAGGCGAACTAGTCCCCCAGCCCGGCAGTTTGACGGACCAACGGATGTTTTTCGTCTGCGTCCAATGAGTGGGCAGATTCCTGCCGTCCGCAATGCCATCGGCTCTGGGCCCTCTCCAGGCCGGCCAATCGGTGGCGCGTAGCGCTTCCGCGGCGCAAGAGGCCGGTGGCGGAACAAGCGCAAGCACGCTGAAAACAGCGAGACAAAACAGGGGGCGGAACAGCAATGTCATCATTGGGGGATTCTGATCGCGGAAAATGAGTTGGATTCGCTCAAGTGCGGTTCACCTCAACAGGCGGCTTCGACCCTTCGCAGTAGTGCGAGAGCGAGTTCAACCGATTGGGAGAAACTAATAGGAGTTTGGTTTTTCACGGCGGGCCTGACCATAGCCGTCCATAGGCGTTGGCACAAGAAGAATGCCCAGGGATACGAGCGTCCAACGATGCCTCTCGCGCGGGCGCGGGCTTCCCTAAAGCCGCGCCGAATCTAAGCCGGACGATCGGACTGTCGGCATCCCCGGCTGTGCGAGCGTCCATGTTTCTCAATTTACCTCACACAACGGCAGGTAGAATCAAGACTTGGAGAACTCCTCAAGGCTCTTCAGGGTCGTGGCCCGGCGTTAAACCGCGGTAGGACTTTGGATGCTTCGGTCAACCGCGCTCGGTGTGCTTTTCCGATCTCTTTACTCTCCTCCTCCGGTAACAATAGTTTTGGCACAATCGGTCATGCCGGCGAGATCACCGCGGGCAAAATCCAAACTTGTTTGCCCTGCCACGCCGGATACACTGCTAAATGTTGAGCCGAGAACGGAAACAATAGTATCCTAGATGCTCCTCCCCAAACTCGATATTAGGACCGAAGAAATCTACACGTGCTTGTTCGCCCCCGATGGCACGCATGCACTTACGGGCGCTCAAGGCAATCCTGTTACGCTCTGGGACCTGACAAACGGCGGTCCGGTGCGAACTTTCGAGCACACTGGCCCCGTCTGGGCTTTGGCATGGAGCAGCAATCAACGACTTTTCATCTCCCTCGACGGGAGCATGCGGCTGTGGGAGGTCGATACAGGCAGATGCTTGCGGAAGTACGAGGGACGCCATGCTCGGTCGGTAGTGTGGAGTTCCGATGGCAGGCGGACGCTGTCTGCGTCGAACGGCATCGTGCAACTGACAGACCTCGAATCAGGACGTTGCCTGCGCGTGCTGGAAGGTCATGGCGATGGCGTTTATACCGTAGCGTTCGACCTGGATCAACAGCGGGCGCTGTCGGGTTCGCGAGACCGGACCGTGCGGGCGTGGGACCTGGATACGGGTCGCTGCACGTGTATTCTGGAAGGCCACACGTATCATGTGCATGGAGTCGTTTGGGGAGCCGATCAGCGTCACGCCCTTTCGTGCTCGCGAGACATCCGGTTGTGGGACTTGCATACCGGTCGTTGCCTTCGTATTTTCAGCGGGCACCGAACTACGATCAGAACTGTCCAGTGGAGTGCAGACCAGCGGTGGGTGCTTTCGGCGGCGCACGACCGAACGGTCCGACTTTGGGAAGTGGAGACCGGACGTTGTCTAAAGGTGTTTGAAGGACACTCCGCTGGCGTAGTCGCCGCCGCGTTCAGCGTGGATCAGCAGCGCGCGTTCTCTTGCGATTGGAGTGGCGGCATCCGCGTCTGGGATTTGACGACAGTATGAGCATAGCGCCCTTGCCCAACAAGATCACTGGAGCGAACGCTGGCGGACCACGCCTGTTCGTCATGCGGACGCGCTGGACCGACATCGTCGCTCAGTTCTGCGGTTCGGCGAAGACACGCGCAAGCCCCCCCGCAATGAACACAGATACTCTCGCGCGAATAGTGGACGGCCGAACTGATTTGGTATTCGATTACATTTCGTCAGGTCATCCCGTGACTGCAACCGACAAGAGCGGTGTGCCCGTAATCAAGTGGTGCGCGTATTATGGCGACGTGAGCGCAATCAAGTTTCTGCTCGGCGGCGGTGAGGCGCTCAAGTCGTTGGGCGAGAATTTCGATCTGAACGGAGCTGCCTTCCATGGGCATTGGCAGCTATGCCAGTACCTGATCGAAAAGGGTGCCGACGTGAACCGCCGCTTGGACGACACTGGTGAAGCGCCATTGCATGCGGCTCTGTGCACGGCGGAGCGCACCGCGCGCGACCTCGTGATTAAGGTTCTACTCGCGAGTGGCGCGGACCCGAATTGTGTCACGAAGGCATCTGCCGCGACCGGCGGCTTCATGCGAGATTGCCGGACGAAAGGCGAGACGCCCCTCCATCGTGCAGCCGCATTCGGTTCGGAGGAGACCATTGACATGCTTTTGAAGGCAGGTGCGCGTGCTGACGCCAAGGACATGCATGGCGATTCGCCACTCACTTGGGCGAGCTGGCACATTCGTCCCGATCTTATTCTACGGAAACTTTGTTATGACGATTTCCACATCCGTCCAAACAGGCGGACGATGGAGGCTTACTTGCACGGGGAGCCACATGTTTAGCGGGAATAAACATCCGAACAAGCGGATGGACACGAACCGATGCCAGGCGTCCCGGTTGGGGAGTTGGCGGAGGATCGAGGACGGTTTCTGTGTTTGCCACGGTGCGCTGTCAGCAGCGGTCGCTCACCCAGAGTGTTAGGCAGAAAGCAATCACAGTCAGTCAATTGACTATGGCAACATCTATACCCCGAACAATAGACTACGTGGAGATTCCTTCGAGGGACGTAACGGTCTCTCGCGCCTTCTTTACCCAGCTCGTCGGTTGGACCTTCACCGATTACGGCCCGGATTACACGTCCTTCGAGGATGGTCGGATCACCGGAGGCTTTTACAGGTCGGACAAGATTTCTCACGTCGAAGCCGGTGGATCACTCGTTGTGATATACACCGAGACTCTGGAACAGGCGAAGGCGGATGTGATTCGTCTTGGTGCGTCCATCACTCGCGACATTTTCTGCTTCCCTGGTGGCCGAAGGTTCCACTTCACCGAACCGGGCGGAAGCGAGTTCTCAATATGGTCGGACAAGTAGGCTTCGGGGATCTGCCAGATTTGTGGATCGGCGTCGGAAAGCAGCGAAGCTTGTAGAAGCAAAGCGCGAACGAACGACTCGCGTTGATTGTTCGGCTTTCACTGACTCCTCGATTGCGAAGCTGCGGCAAACCAGGGTAACTGCCTGTGCCGTCACACATCGGGCGGCACTCCTTTTTCCTTTAACGGCACGCCTGTAGATGCTTATTCTCGAACCAACGATAACAATTCCTATCCATAACCATTTACCAGGAGATCTCATGAAAAACGCGAGTCGAACGTTGGCTGTTGTTTCGAGCTGTGCGCTTCTGCTGAGCGCGAGCAGCGCTTTACCACAGGACTGGCCCCAGTGGCGCGGCCAGAACCGCGACGGGAAGGCGACCGGGTTCAACGCCCCTCAAACCTGGCCCAAGGAATTGACGCAGAAATGGAAAGTAACCGTCGGACTCGGGGACGCGACGCCGATTCTGGTGGGCGACAAACTTTATGTCTTTGCACGACAGGACGGGAGCGAAGTCGCGCGCTGCCTCGATGCGGCCACGGGCAAGGAAATTTGGCAAGAGAAGTACGATGCACTCGGCGCAACGGGGCCGGCCTCGGGACACTCAGGACCCAGAAGCTCGCCGGCGGTAGCCCATGGAAAGGTCGTGACACTCGGAGTTCGCGGGACGCTCTCCTGCCTCGACGCAGCCACCGGCAAGACGCTATGGCGCAAAGATGATTTCCAGGGTGCCTGGCCTCCCTTTTTCACGTCGTCGTCACCGATCATCGTGGATGGCTTGTGCATCGCGCAACTCGGCGGCAAAGCCAACAGCGCAATCGCTGCCTATGACTTGACCACCGGTGAGCCGAAATGGAAATGGTCCGGCGATGGCACCGCCTACGCCTCGCCTGCCGTAATGACACTCGGAGGCGCGAAGTGGGTCATTGCGCAGACAGAGTCGAAAATGGTGGCGGTCAGGCCGGCTGACGGGAAGCTCGTGTGGGAAGTTCCGTTCGCGGTTCGAGGCAGAGGTTACAACGCTTCGACACCGATTGTGGATGGGCAGACGATCATTTACGGCGGCCAGGACCGCGGCATCAAGGCTGTAAAGCTTGAAAAGGAAGGGGATAGCTTCGTTGCCAAGGAGCTTTGGAGTAACGCGGAGACTTCAGCGCAATTCAACACGCCGGTGCTCAAGGATGGCCTGCTCTTTGGCGTGACTCAGAATGGAGACTTTTTTTGCATCAACGCTCAAACTGGCAAGCTGGCCTGGACTACACCTGGCGGGGGAGGACGCGGTGGTTACGGGTCCGTCGTAGATGCAGGATCGGTCCTGCTGGCATTGACGCCCAAATCGCAATTGGTCGCCTTCCAACCGAGCGAAAAGGAATACAAGGAACTGGCCAGCTATAAAGCGGCCGAGACGCCCACCTACGCGCATCTCGCGCTTTCGGGGAATCGCGTGTTCGTCAAGGACCAGGATTCCGTAACCCTTTCGACCGTCGAGTGAGCGACGTGAAACGCCAGCTTGAAAGTCGGCGCCTGCATTCGCTCCTAGCCAGTGCGTTTGCGGGGCTTCTCGTCCTTGGTCCGATGAGACCACCCGGCGAACAGGGTGACAGCCCAGCCGGTTTGCGTGCTGCCCAGCTTGAGCAGAGTCAAGCCACCCTCGCGGGCGGCGATCCCTCGCTGCAAGTCGAACGAGATTGGGTGGACAGCCGCTGGAGTCGAACGGATGTCGGCCAGTTCCTCGCGTCTAATATTGAATTAGGCGGCAGCCGGATCGCGAAGGGCCTTTCGATCAAGGTTGGTGAGCATGACGAAGGTGTCGTGTGTTTTGACACCGGTAACTGTGTGCTTCGCGCGGGTTGGGGAGGCGGGTTTCTCCGGTTTTCTTCCGCCCGTTTCGGTCTCATTCAAACGCCGCAGATCGCCGGTCAAATCGCCTTCATCACGCCGGAGGGCACGGGTTGGCTCGGGACGACCAACCGCTACTCGGGCCTGCATCTCCACGGCAGACGCGTGGTGCTCGAATACACGGTGGATAACGTCCGCGTGCTGGATTCGCCATGGCTGGAGCAGCCTGACGGCCTCTCGGTTTTCACCCGTTCGCTCGAACTGCCACCTTGCCAGCGCGAGTTAAAATTGGTCGTAGCGGCCGGCGCCGAACGAATGACAGTCGCCTCAGATTCGCAACAGACGCGAGCCGTAGCCGGCTCTGGGCCGACCGATCTTGCTGTCGCTGTCATCGGCTCAAATGTTCACGTCACCAATGAAACCGGAAGGCTCACCGTTGTGTTTCCCGCGCACGACAAACCCCGGCGCGTCAAGCTGCTGCTTTGGGCCGGGGACAAGGCCTTGTTACCGAAGTTCGTCGTATTCGAAAAGACCGCTGGCCAGCCTGAGAATCTCTCGGCGCTGCTCACCCCGGGACCCGCGCGCTGGTTGCCCGAGTTAACGACGTCCGGGCAACGCGGACTCGACACCGACATCCTCGCCATCGATGCGCTCACTCTTCCTTATGAGAACCCGTGGCATGCGCTCATGTTCCTGGGCGGAGTCGATTTCACTCCCGATGGTGCCGCCTACATCTGCACCATTCATGGCGACGTCTGGCGCGTAACCGGCATCGACGACTCGCTGAGGCGTCTGCGTTGGAAGCGTTTCGCCACGGGACTGTTCCAGGCGCTCGGTCTCAAAGTGCGTGACGGGCAAGTCTTCGTGCTGGGCCGGGACCAGATCACGCGACTCCACGATCTCGATGGAGACGGCGAAGCCGATTTCTACGAAAACTTCTGCAACTTGATCGACACTGCGCCCGGTCACAATTATGTGACTTGCTTAGAAAAGGATGACATCGGAAATTTTTACTATGTCGATCCGCGCGGCGTGCATCGGATTTCATCGGACGGACGGCGCAAGGATACGCTTGCGACCGGTTTTCGGAACCCGAACGGCCTCGGCGTCAGCTCCGACGGCAAGATCATTACAGTCGCGCCACAGCAGGGTGAATGGACGCCGTCATCGGCACTATGCGAAATTCAAGTCGGCGGCTACTACGGACATGGTGGACCGAAGATACTGAGCGGGCGTCCGCTTGGCTACAACCCGCCACTGTGCTGGATTCCTCATAGCGTGGACAATTCCAGCGGCAGCCAAGTCTGGGTGCCGCCGGGTCGATGGGGTCCGCTCGCGGGGCAAATGCTGCACCTGCTTTGGGGGCGGTGCGGATTGATGCTCACGCTGCGCGATGTGGTGGATGGCATTCCTCAAGGGGCTGTCGTCCCATTGCCGGGACGTCTTCTTTCCGGACCGAACCGGGGCACGTTCAATCCTCGCGATGGCAATCTCTACATTGCAGGTAGCAGCGGCTGGCAGACGAGCGCGGTCAAAGAAGGGGCTTTGCATCGGATTCGGTTGACGGGCAAACCTGTTTATTTGCCGATCGCCTGGCACGCGCAGAGCAACGGCTTGACGCTGACGTTTACGCAACCGCTCGACCGCGCCACGGCCGAAGACATCGGCAGCTATGCCGTTCATCAGTGGAATTACCAGTACGCGGCGCAATACGGTTCAAAGGATTGGTCCGTCGCAAACGCGGGGAAAGAAGGCCGCGACGAGGTCATTGTAAAATCCGCCCGACTGTTGCCCGATGGCAAGTCGGTTTTCCTCGCTGTGCCTGGCCTGCGCCCCGTGATGCAGATGGAAATCAAATACAACCTGGACGCCGCCGACGGCAAATCGCTGCGGAGCCAGCTCTGGCTTACATTGAACCGGCTCGATGCGGAGCGGCGTTAAATGAGAGTGAAGGCTCTCACATCGTTGGAGCACAACTCGCGTTGGCAGAGAGCACAAAAAAAGAGCATGTGCTTAATGCAATAATGATTGAGCGCAGCGGCTCGTTTGCCTCTTCAATCTTCGCTTCGACGAATCTTGGAATCTCAGTAATCCTCATTTTGGGCAAAGGAAATTAAGCTCAGTGACGCACGAGAGCCTCTGCCCGGGCCGAAGCGATGCTGGCGTTGCGACCGATTTTTCGGAAGGAACGCAGGGCCAGGAGCATGGCGGCGACGACCAATATAGCACTGAAGAAAAACGCCGCGCCCGGCAGATAAACCGGAGCCTCAAGGCTGATGAAATAGCGAAAGAGTCCGGTGGCGATGAGTGGTCCTAGAATGCCGGCGACGCTCGCCAGGCTGGTCAGCGAACCTTGCACGCCCCCTTGCTCGTCGGCGCCCACGCCGCGAGAAATCAGCCCTTGGACAGCGGGTCCCATGATGCCGCCGAGCGAGCCGACGACGAGGATCGCATAGATCATCCAGCCTTCGGTGGCGAGCCCGTAACCCGCGTAGCTCAGCGCGCCAATGCCGAGTCCGAGTACTGCGGTTTTTTCCTCACCGAGACGCCGGACGACCGTCCCCGTCAGCCCGGCCTGAACGATCGCAGCCATCAAGCCGACGATGGCGAGCGATATACCGATCTGGCCGACTGTCCAATGGTAGCGGTAGCCGGTGTAGAGCACCCAGGTGCCGGGCAACACTTGATGGGCCAGGTGGATCAGAAAATAAGTTCCGGCGAGACCAAAGACCATCGGATAACGGCGCAGGTCGAGCAACGACCCAACCGGGTTTGAACGGGTCCAACTGAACGCGCGGCGGTTGGCCGGAGCGAGCGACTCTGGAAGCATTAGCCAACCATAGAGACAGTTCAGCAGCGTGAGCCCGCCAGCGACAAGGAAAGGGACGCGGAGTCCGACGTTTCCCAAAATGCCACCGAGCGCCGGACCGAGGATGAATCCAAGACCAAAGGCCGCGCCGATGAGGCCGAAGTTAGCCGCCCGTTTTTCCGGAG
>SIBE01000151.1 GCA_009695265.1 Pedosphaera sp.
TAGGGAGCTCCCCTGACTTGATAGAAGCTGATCGCTCCGGAAGCTGGCTTGTCCGTGTAGCTGGTCGTCGAACCGGCGCTCGAAAGATTGGTTGCAACATCGGTCCATGGCCCAGTAACGCTGTCGGCTTTCCGAACCGAATATTTTACGCCGGCAGCCGAACCCCACGTTAGCGTGAAGGCTTTGTTGACAACATCGAATGCCGTCGAGGCGATTTTGATTTCCTTCGGAGCATCGACTTTCAGGAAGGTTGAGGGCGGGACGGGCACCGTGTTAACGAAAGCGCCGCGGCTGAGATAAAAATCATCGAACATCACTGCGTTCACGCCTTGCCCTCCGCCAGGGGCTGAAACGAATAACGAAGTTAAATCCGGCGTGGCCGCGCCCAAAGCCTGATCATTTCCTTGTGGAGCGCGGTCGCTGATGTATTTATCGAAGAGGAGCGTCCGGGCACTGGCACCCTGCTTCTGGATGTAAACCGTGAAGACATCCCCGGTTTCGATAGGGTCGTTTTGAATATCCATCCACACATTGTAGATGGCTCCAAAATCCAAGGTGACTGGGGCGGGATCAAAAGATCCGCCAATGCCATTGCGCCCTTGCACGGCGATGGTGTCCTCGCCGTCGAACTTTTCGAACCGGACGAACGGACCAACGCTCGTATTAAGGTCACCGGAAGAGCGAATGGGAGCATCAGTCATCCCAACATGAATTGTCACAGGAAGCACTTTATTGTCTGATACCCCGTACATTCGGAAGAAAAGCGTCGCCTTCTGTCCTTGTTTGAGCGTTTGTGACTTCAAATCCAAAGCGATGATGTCCGAACCGGCGTCATAACCGAGAGTTTTGTTGAGACCAAGATCAATCACCGAACCCGCGCCCTCTGGATTTTTCCAACTGCCCTTGCCGAGGATCGGACCCGCGACGTAGTTTTCAAAATCCTCCAGCACCCGCCACCCAGCGGCCACTCCACTGACGGACCTGACGGTGAGCTTGGCGGTTTTTGATTCGGTTCCACGGCTCGCTGTCAACGTGTAGGTTGTGGTGGCATTGATGGTCACTTCGAGGCTCCCGACGCCTGCGATGGAATTCGCGGTCACGTTGCCGACACCATTATCGATCGATACCGAGGCGTCTTTCGTCGCTTCCCAACGCAACATCACTTTGTCGCCTTGGGCCGCAGCCGAGAAGTCGGAGGTGAAGTACCTGACCTCGAGAGGAAGTTTGGCAGTGGTGACGGTCGGGACACCGCTGGTGATCACGGCCGCTATTTCGTCAGGAGCAAGCGCGCGCGACCAGAGAGCCACTTCGTCGATCAATCCGGTGACCCAATGCGTCTTCGAAGCTCTCAGAATCCCTCCGATCGATGTGTCATTGACTTTCCAGTCTCCTGCTTCTTTCGCCAGAATCGGAACATCGTCCGCCTTCCCATCCACATAGACCGTTCGCTCTCCAGTGTTTTGCACGAACACAATGTGATGCCATTGATCGTCGAATGGCTGCGCGGTCGTGTGGAGATGATTGACCCCGGTCCATCCCGATTGACGGATGAACACGTCCAGGGATGCATCCCCCCCGCCATTGTGCGTTCCCAGGTTAAAGAGCGGATCCGTGGAAGTAATGTTGCCTTCGGAGAACAGCCGCAGGTCGCTTTGTCCGGTGGCATTGATCTTAGCCCACATCGCGATCGTAAACGACGGATGCTGATTGATGGGAAGCTTCTCGCCCGCTTGATGCACTCGACTCAGCAATGTTTGTTTCGCAAACGAAAATGAGAACGTCTTGCCCACTTTCCCGGTGACTAAGTCCGCCGCAGTGAGGTTATTTAAATCCATGTCATACCCACTGACGACGTCGGGCGTTTTGGTGCCTTGCACCTCGTTCATCGGCCAGTGTGACACCAACCCATTAGCCAAAGGTGAGAAAACGCTCTTCAGCCCTTCCGCGCCGACGGTCTTGATTTCTGCTTCGGTCAAGGCACGCGACCAGAGAGCCACTTCGTCGATCAATCCGGTGACCCAATGCGTCTTCGAAGCTCTCAGAATCCCTCCGATCGATGTGTCATTGACTTTCCAGTTTCCCGCTTCTTTCGCCAGAATTGGAACATCGTCCGCCTTCCCATCCACATAGACCGTTCGCTCTCCAGTGTTTTGCACGAACACAATGTGATGCCATTGATCGTCGAACGGCTGCGCGGTCGTGTGGAGATGATTGACCCCGGTCCATCCCGATTGACGGATGAACACGTCCAGGGATGCATCCCCCCCGCCACTGTGCGTTCCCAGGTTAAAGAGCGGATCGGTGGAAGTAATGTTGCCTTCGGAGAAGAGCCGCAGGTCGCTTTGCCCGGTGGCATTGATCTTAGCCCACATCGCGATCGTAAACGACGGATGCTGATTGATGGGAAGCTTTTCGCCCGCTTGATGCACTCGGCTCAGCAATGTTTGCTTCGCAAACGAGAACGAGAACGTCTTGCCGACTTTACCAGGGACCAGGTCGGCAGCCGTCAGATTACTCAGATCCATATCGTAGCCACTGACCAAGTCCGGAGTTTTGGTCCCCTGGACTTCTTCTAGCGGCCAATAGGAGACCAAGCCGTCCTTGAGAGCAGCGAAGGAAGTTAGAATGCTACCGAGCATCAATGTCATTACGACAGAAATGGCGAGCAGACGTTTGCGAAGGAGGGTTGTGCGCATAGTTAACAGTGCAATCAGGTTTCGGTTGTTGAACCCAACTCCCGGCGGAGTGCAGTCGGCGGTTAGCGGCGGCCCAGCAACAAATCAGACGGCCTCTGAGCATACCGCGCCGCACTGGCTCGCAGCGTGGGAACTTGGACGCTGCCTATTTGCCGCAAGTTCAGCGCGCATTGCAAGAAAGATATTTCCTCACGCGAACTGGGGATGATCCCGCAATTTCTCCCACGTCTCGTCACTCAGCGGGGCTTGGCGGTAGATGGGCTCCCACATCGGTTCGGCGCTGGTGGATTTGCGCACGCGCTGAAGCCAACGTTGATCGAGCGGTTCCGAGATCAGCCCCAACGCGTTGGCGGCAATCGTCGTTTCTTCCTTCTCGCCGGTCGCGTGACCGCTACCCACATAAAAGCCGGCCAGCAACAACGAGACTCGCAACATCGTGCTCCGCGAATAGGTCGGCATTGCGCACGGGCGCGTTGAATCCAGCAAACGAAAAATCTTGGCGAAAACCGGCTGTGTCCACATTGCTGGGTTCTTCGCCGGTGAATAGGCGTCGAACAGTATCGCGTGTGGCTTAGGCAGCTCTTGCACTTCGGATTGAGTTAAGAACTCCGGGAAATCCGCAAGGCACAACTGCCAATCAACCGTCAGGTTCTCCTGCGAAAAGCTCACGCGCTGGCAAGTGATCAATTGTTGCAGATGATCCTCATGCGCCCCTAAATAACCAAGCACGTCAGCGTGCCGCAAAGCAAACCGAAGAGGCTCAACCGTGTTGTCGAAACTCACTAACCGAATGCAGCCTGGAATCGCTTGAACCGCCTTCAGCGCGGTGAGCGCGTTCGCCGCCGCGCCGAGGCCGACATCCCAAATGACGAACTCGCTCTGATGGCTCCGCAGTCGGTCAGGGAGCCGAAGCTGGTTGACATAGAGCGCCTCGGCTTCGGCGACGGGACCAATCACGGGATGAAAAGTCTCACGATGAGCCAGCGAATGGACGCTATGAACGCCATTCGCGAGCTGAACGAGTTTATATCCGACCGTTGGCTGCACACGGCCAGCCTAGCAGAGGATCAGATACGGCAAAGGAAATGTCGGGAAACAGTGGCGATGCAGAGCAACTCGGTCCCGACAAATCCGCAATTGGCTGCCAGCGCATGCGCGGCCAGAATTTGACTCCCACGTCCTCTCGCGCCACATGAATATGCGGCGGCTCGTTGCCTTCACGGCCGTAAAAGTAAAAGCGACACGGGCCGTCCCTCTTCAAAGGAAGCGTGCCTCTGCTTGGGTGTGAAATGTTCAGGGTAACGTATTTTCCAGTTTGAAATATCTGACCGATAGCGGACGATGAGTGTCCGACGTTGCACATGACTACTGTTGCTTCATTTGAAAAGATGCTGGCTGGCGGCACACCGATTCTGGCCTTGGCGCCGATGCAGGATGTGACCGACCTGCCCTTCTGGAAGCTGATGACGATGTATGGGGGAGCTGATGTCTATTACACCGAGTACTTTCGCGTTCATGCGAGCTCAACCCTCGACAAGCCCATTCTCAAATCCATAACCGAGAATCCCACAGGTCGGCCCGTCATCGCACAGATGATCGGCAATGACATTCCCGCTTTGGTCCGTACAGCGCGCGAGTTGCAGAAATATCCAATCGTCGCGGTGGATCTGAATCTAGGCTGTCCAGCGCCGGTGGTTTATCGGAAGTGCGCGGGTGGCGGGTTGCTGCGTGATCCCGACCGCGTGGATTCCATCTTGGGCGCGCTGCGAGAAGCGGTTTCGATTAAGTTTACTGTCAAGACCCGGCTTGGGTTTGATTCCACAGACGTGTTCGATCAGCTCTTACCGATCTTTGGGAAGCATTCGCTGGATTTGCTCACCGTGCATGGCCGCACGGTGAAAGAAATGTATCGGAGCGAGGTGCACTACGATTTCATCGCACGGGCGGCCGACGCCTTGCCCTGTCCTGTGCTGGCCAATGGCAATGTTTATTCCGCGAAGAAAGCTGTCGATGTGCTCGAACGAACCGGCGCCCGAGGTCTGATGATCGGCCGCGGCGCCATTCGCAATCCGTGGCTCTTCCATCAGATTCGCCAGCAGGAAAAAAACGAAACTCTTTTTGTTCCCTGTGGTCAAGACGTGCTGAGGTACCTGCGCGAGTTGTTCGAGGCCGTGCGACTCCCAGATTTCAAGGAAATCTTTCACGTGCAGAAGATGAAGAAGTATATGAACTATGTCGGTCTCGGGATCGAGCCGACCGGACAATTTCTGCACCAAATTCGCCGCGCCACCACCGAAGCCGATTTCTTCCGCATCTGCGAAGAATTCCTCGACCACGATCAACCGATGCCGCTGGATCCGTTCCCCATTGCTCTCAAAGACACGGACCTGCTGGCAGGTGAGCACCTCTGAAACACGGGGCTGTGTAAACGCAGCTTTCGGAAACGCAGCTTTTCGATTGACCGACCATATTTTTGCGCCTTACCATCACCCGATGATCCACAGAAATTCTTCCTTCCTTCCCGCTATCTTCGTTTTGCTGCTGGCCCAGGGGACATCTTTTTCGCAAGCCCCTTCGTCCGCCAAAGGCAAGAAAGATGGCGTCAGCATCACTGAACAAGATGGCAAGTTACGAATCGAGGTCAACGGCCAGCTCTTCGCGGATTACAATTATCAGAATGTCACGCGACCCTTTTTCTATCCCGTGATGGGAGCGGGCGGTGCATCGATGACTCGGAACTGGCCCATGAAAGAAACGCCGGATGAAGACCACGATCATGTTCACCACAAAGGTCTATGGTACACGCATGGCGACGTGAACGGCCAAGATTTCTGGGCTGAAGGAAAGAACTCCGGCAAGACGGTTCATGAGAAATTTATCGAGATCAAATCGGGGTCCAAAATGGGCTCGATTAAGTCGCAAAATAAGTTGGTCGCTTCCGATGGGAAGATTGTCTGCACGGATGAACGGACGGTTCGGATCCATAACGATGCGAGCGATCGCATCCTCGACTTCGATATTACCATTCACGCATCCCATGGTGCCGTGACGTTTGGAGATACCAAGGAAGGAACGATGGCGATTCGTCTGGCGGAGACGATGCGGGTCAAGCTTCCGAAAGGGAAGCCGGGGCAAGGCCACATCATGAATAGCGAAGGTGTTCGCGATGACGCCACTTGGGGCAAGCGAGCGAAATGGTGTGACTATTACGGCCCCGTCGATGGAAAGGTCGTTGGAGTCGCCATCTTTGATCACCCACAAAACCCGAGGTATCCCACTTGGTGGCACGTGCGGGATTACGGTTTGTTCGCAGCCAACCCTTTTGGAATCCATGACTTTGAGAAACTGTCGGACAAGACGAAGGGGAACTGGGTCCTCCTTGCGGGCGAAAGCGCGACGTTCCGTTACCGCATTTACTTCCATCAAGGTGACGAAAAACAGGGGAAAATCGCTGAACACTACCAGGAATACGTGCAATCCACCGGCTCCAAATAAAGATCAACTACCGAATCGCAGACCAGTCCATTAACTCAACAACCACGCTAAAGATGAAGATGAAAAAAATAAATCGTCGCAGTTTTTTGAAAGGCTCGCTCCTCACCGCCGCCACAGCCAGTTTCTCGGCGCGTTCCTGGTCCCAAGTCGATGGGGCTAGCGATACGATCCGCGTTGCCACAGTCGGTTTCAATGGCCGCGGAGGTTCACATATCAGCGGCATGAACGCGCTTAAAGAGAAGCGGGTTAAAATGGTGGCTCTGTGCGACGTTGACCAAAAGGTCCTGGGCGCAGGCGTCGATTCCTTCAATAAGCGCGGTCAAGTCGTGGACGGCTACGTCGATATCCGCAAGCTTCTCGAGAGAAAAGATATCGATGTGATTACCATCGCCACACCGAATCATTGGCACGCGCTGGGCACTATTTGGGCGGTACAAGCGGGTAAAGATGTCTATGTGGAAAAGCCGGTTTGTCACAATGTCTGGGAAGGCCGGCAGATGGTGATTGCCGCCCGCAAATACAAGAAGATCGTTCAGACGGGCACCCAGAGCCGATCGAGCTTCGCCATCAAGGAAGCCGTTGAATGGGTCCACGCCGGGAACCTTGGCAAGATCCTTCTCGCCCGCGGCCTTTGCTACAAGCCTCGCGGAAGCATCGGCAAGTCAGAAGGCCCACAAGCGGTGCCCGAGAACATTAACTACGATCTTTGGTGTGGGCCAGCCCCGCTCGATCCGCTGCGGCGCAAAAAACTGCACTATGACTGGCACTGGATGTGGGCCTACGGGTGCGGCGACCTCGGCAACCAAGGAATCCACGAGATGGATCGCGCGCGATGGTTCCTCGGCGAATCGGAATTGTCTCCCCGCGTTTTTAGTGTTGGCGGACGGCTCGGTTACGAGGACGACGGCGAGACTGCAAACACTCAATTCATTTTCCACGATTACGCAAAAGCCCCTCTGATCTTTGAGGTGCGCGGGTTGCCCGAAAGGACTGGAGCAAGAAATATGGACAAGTATCTTGGTGGGAGCGTGGCAAGCATCGTTCATTGCGAAGGCGGCTACGTGCTCAGTCCCAATTACAATAGCGCGATCGCCTACGACAAAGAGGGCAAAGAGCTGAAGAGCTGGAAAGGTGCCTCGGACCACTTCGAAAACTTTATTCAAGCATGCCGCTCGCGGAAGCACACGGACCTCAACGCGGACATACTAGAAGGATTCCTGTCGAGTTCGCTCTGCCATACCGGAAATATCTCTTACCGGCTCGGCTCCAAACAATCACCGGGCGAAATGATCGAGAAGCTGAAAGGCAATAGCGCCGCGCTCGAGACTCTCGGCCGGATGACCGAGCATCTCAAGGCCAACGGTGTGGAACTCGATAAGAATCAGCTCACCTTGGGCGAATTCCTCAACATGGACCCGAAAACAGAGCGGTTCGTCAACAACCGCGAAGCTGATGCCCTGCTCACGCGGCACTATCGCCGACCTTACGTCGTGCCCGAAAAGGTCTAGGCTAATCTTGCTTTGTTGTTGGGATCTTTGAGCCGAAAGCTGGCCCAAAGATCCTGAGCATTTGAAGATCAGAGCGTGAGGCGTGAACGCGGATCAAGACACCAACTGTCAATCGAGTGACAAACGACTATGAATAGAACTTTTTCCAAATTAGCCGGTACGGCCGTGCTTGCTATCGTCGGATTCGAACCGATTGTCTTCTCGGCTGACAAACCCGCCAACGTGCCGGAAGGATACAAGCTTCTTTACTCGCAATCCTTCGAGGATGAAGCCTCCCGAAAGGATTTTCGCATGACAGATCCCGAAGCCTGGAAGTTTTCAAAGGAGGAAAAGGGCGGCGCGATGGAGCTCGTGAAGCAAAGTAACTATAAACCCGCGGTGCGGTCGCCGGTGAACATCGCCTTGGTCGCCGATAAAGTGTTCGGCGATTTCATTCTAGAAGCGGATATGATCCAGACCGGTAAAGAATACGGACATCGTGATATGTGCCTCTTCTTCGGAATGAAGGAACCAACCAAGTTCTATTACGCGCACATTGCTACCGCTGCCGACCCAAACGCCCACAATATTTTCATCGTCAACGACAAACCTCGGACCAATATCGCCAAAGAAACCACCAAAGGAGTCAACTGGGGTTTGGGTGTCTGGCACAAGGTTCGGCTCGAACGTAAGAACTCGGACGGGAGTATCAAAGTCTATTTCGACGACATGACCAAGCCGATCATGGTCGCGGAAAACAAGACCTTCGAGAAGGGCTACCTCGGCTTCGGATCTTTCGATGACACGGGCAAAGTGGATAACATTCGGATTTGGGGGCCATCGGTCGAAACAAAGCCGACGGAGCTATTCAGCAAGCCGTAACCCAGGAAACGGTTCTTTCAACCCGCTTACGCATCACGCATCACGGGGTGCGTTTCAACTCCGTTTCTCGTCAGCATCGATGTAGTCCACCATGGTCAAAATATCATCGCGATGCGTGAGACCTGATTGCTCTTTGCGCATTTTCAAGCGCGGTTTCATTTCCTCTTCCTTGCCTCGGTTCAGGATATGCTCACGAAAAGCCGACTTTTCTGCCTCCGTCTTGTTAACGTTCTTCATTACCCAATCCGTCACTTCACCATCCGTGATGCTATTCTTCACCACATCGATGAACTGCTCAGCTGTTATTCCGGCAGCATTCAGCCAAGCGCCATCGAAGCCTTTGCAGAAATTCTCTTGGTAATCGGAGTGCAACCGCCCCGCCAGATGCAGACGTGTCTTGTCAACGAAACGTGGCAAATAGGTCCAACCTGCCATCACTTCACGGGGGCTGCGCGGATAAATGATTTTGTCCATGCCAGAAATAATCTTTGGCCCAAAGCTCGTTGTCAACTTCGCGCGCGCAGATCTCCGCAATTC
Source organism: Pedosphaera sp. (assembly GCA_009695265.1). Lineage (GTDB taxonomy): Bacteria > Verrucomicrobiota > Verrucomicrobiia > Limisphaerales > SIBE01 > SIBE01. The sequence continues at coordinate 9,098 of SIBE01000151.1, forward strand.
TCATGTTGCGGAGCGCAGCAAAGTCCCGCCGATAGCTCTAAAGCGTTTCCAATCGAATATTTCGAAATTTCACCTCAGCGCGATCATCGTGATTCTGTAATCCGATGTAGCCTTTCATCGAGCGGGTCAACTCCGTGTCGATGACTTTTTCGCCGTTCATTTCGACAACTATCCTCGACCCTTTGGCCACAATCGTCACCGTGTTCCACTGGCCCGCCGCCCGGACCAAGTTCTTGGTTGGCGCGACGGTGTCGTAAATCGAGCTGGGTCCAGTTTTGGTGGGAGGCCGCCCCGGAGCATCGTAGATCTGCATTTCGTAGCCCGTAAACGATGGGTTCTTCTCGTGGGCGGACCGAAACAAAACTCCGCTGTTTCCATTCTTGTTAACCGTGTATTGCAGTTCCAGCCGAAAGTCGCTGTATTGCTTTTCCGTGCTCAACCACGAACCGGTTGTCTCGGGATTGGTGGACCAGTTTCTGCCGTTGCGGCCAGTTAGAATTCCATCCTGCACACTCCACTCGCCGCCTTCGATCTTGGTCCATCCTTCTAAATCACGGCCGTTGAAAATAGCCTGAACTCGCGCTTGGTCCCCGCGAATACGCTTCAAAAGATCACGTGTCTTGGCAATGGCAGCGCTCTCGCCTTCTTGATTCGCCGCGCCGGATTCGACGCCAACATAGCCGCGATAGCCGCCGTCGCGTACAATGCGCATCATGCGAAAGTAGTCGGTCTCTTCCACCAAGCCTTCCGGCGTGAACTTCGAAGCCTTCGCGCTGACCGCCTTCGCGTAAGGCATGAACGCCTCCACAGCGTCGTAGCGGTTGACCGCATCAGGAAAGTTACCGAAATCAGGCAGCGTTCCGAAGTTCGGTCTGTTCACTTTCTTCATTACCGAGACGAGCCACTCTGGATTCGACGACAATCCGCCGTGATTCTCAATGGCGACGCTGAGATTTCTTGCCGCCGCGTAATCAGCCAGCCGCGAGCAACTCTCAACGACCTGGCCTCTCAGTTCGTCCGCATTTTGAGGCCCGCGGGCGTTAATCCGCACCATGCGGCATCCGAGATACTTCGCGGCGTCGATCCATCCAAAGGTTTGGTCCACCGCTTTGTCGCGCTCTGCCTTCGAGCCGGCCCCGAGGTCCCCCGTCGTATCAATCATGATCAAGCCCATCTTCACCCCCTCAGAGTCGGCGCGGTCTTTGAGCTCCTTGAGGTATGCCATATCCTTGGCTTTGTCCTTGAAAAATTGATCGACGAACTCGATGCAATCGATGTCGAATTCCTTCTTGGCCACGCGGGGAAAGTCGAGATTCGTCATCTTGCCGGCCCGAAGAGTCTTGTTAAAGGACCACTCGGCCAGAGAGATTTTGAACGGCTCTTCGCGAAGTTCGGCCCCGGCCAACGGAGCCG
>SIBE01000152.1 GCA_009695265.1 Pedosphaera sp.
GCAGTTCTCGCTCTGGAAATTTTGGAGTCCTGGCTTCAGCCGATCCGGCATGAACTCGACCAGGATGTCCGAATTATTTCGAGCCCTTTCCATTTTGGACATGCTCCCGACTGAAGCCGATTCCCCCGACACCACCCGCCCGTTCTGATCACGCTGCCAACGAAAGTGTGACATATCCGTGTTCAGACTTCACGGTGCCTCAGGGATGTAGCAGCCCACAGGAGTTGTGAAGACATTGGTGACCGTCCGCCCATTCACCACTGCGTCGAGGACTTCATTAAGATCCCTGCGAGAGGGTTGCGGTCGTTCTTTTCCAAAATCTACGTTTCGGTCATCGATACGGCCTTGATACACCTTTCTGCCTTCTGTCCCATAAACGACCACCTCTGGCGTCACACGAGCTTTGGTTGCTCTAACCAAAGTGTGTTGGGGATCGCGGAGAGGTTCAATCGAGTAATTATAATCTTGAATGTGCTTCCGAATGACTTCCGAGGAATCATCGTGATTCGGATAGATCAGCCAAAACTTTATTCCTTGCGGAGCAAATTCAGCGTGGAGACGCTGCACCTCAGGGGCGTAACGATTCGAAATCGGGCAATCCGTGCTGAGGAAGATAAAGACAGTGGCTTTGGCGTTGGTGGTTTGAAAGGGATCAATGCGCTGGTTCGCCAAATCCAGCAGGTCCAGGGATAACTTGATCCTGCCATCGATCGGTGCGGAAACGGGAGCTGCGGCGGGGTCGCCGTTGCAGCCTGAAAGCAGCATAACAAAGATTCCGGCCAGGGCGACCCCGAGTCGGTTCGCGTCTCGCATAAAGAAACGGCCTGAGGAACTCTCTTTCGGGCCAAACTAAATCCAACACCTCCAATCCCAAGAACCGGCGGTTATTTCACTCTCGAAGTGCTGCGTTCCTGGAGCCAGATCATATCTCTGTTATTGGACGAGGCAATGTTCAGGGTCTGCACAGCAGTCTTCTTTAACTTCGGTTTTGTTCTGGGATCAACCCATTTCCTAATTTCCGAGTGGCCGTCAGCGTAGTTCAGGCCTCCGGCACCGTTGTGGTAGCTGGCGGGGAAATCGACCAGCATGATCGATCCGGGTTTGTCAGGGTAGCCGAGCATATCCACGACGAAGAATCCGTCATTAATGCTGTCTTCGCGCTCATCGATCAAAATCCAGTTTTTAGAAGGTCCCGGGTCAGTCATGTCGGAAACCTTTCGGATGAGTTTCCAACTGGTTTGACTATTCCATTGGCCTCCCGAAGGGTTCATCCAATTATTCATCGACATGCTTCTCACTCGAGGTTGTTTGGTGCGCCCGTCGATGCTTTGGTCGGCTGGGCAACGCCAAATGCCGAGAGAGTTGTGGTAAGGCCAGAGATGGCTTCTCGTGAGGAACAAAGTATTGGTGTTATCGCTGGCACTGGGCAAGTCCAGCCATCCGGCGCACCAGGTGTTCGGATAATAAGGGGAAGCGTTCGCGTTGAAGCCGCTCGCATCGTTACCGCTGTTGGGTGGAACCTTGTCGGCATTGTCCAGCGTGTACATGTTCCATGAAAGACCCAACTGTTTGAGGTTGCTCAAGCAACCTATCCCTTGCGCTTTCGTTTTTGCTTTGCTCAAGGCGGGCAATAGCATCCCGGCGAGAATGGCGATAATGGCGATTACGACGAGCAGTTCAATGAGAGTAAAAGCGCGCGCGCGCCGTCCGTTGACCCGGCAATCCGCGAGAGAAGGCTTGTTTCTTTGCATAAAGAGCTTTTCAAAAGAAAGGTTTGCGTTCGGCCTTTGACTTTCTACGTTAGCGGATTCTCGAATACAAGTGTGCGTTTGAAGGCACATCAATGATGCCTGACGTGTTGCGCGTCGCTTCGATCGTGGGCGTGTCGAGGACTGAAGGCTCTAGCCGGCGCGTCCTCATGATGGCTGATCATGATGGCTGAATTTGATGGCTGAATTTGATGGCTGACTGTTTCACTTCGTTGAACCACATTGTCCAAGTTTTCAAATCACTGAACTCGAGTGGACGGGCTTGAAGGTGGCCGCTTTGTCGAATGCTCACGACTGCTTTACGCTGTTGAGAAGGTCAGCTTCTTGCTCAGCAACTGCGTTAGCCTGCGTCTGAACAATTCTCATCGTGGGCTTCGAAACCAAGGCGTGGCGATGGCTGAGTTGCTTTTGTTGTCAGAGTCGTGCTTGACTTTCATTCGGCTTCGAGAAAACGTCTTGCTGGCAAATTTGAGATATTATGGCAGCTATATCCGCTCCTAGCGATCCCAGTTGGGTCAGAATTTTGATCGTTGACGACGAAGAAATGGTGCTTTCGGTGCTGAAAGAACAATTGCAGCCCGAAGGCTATCATGTCACGGCAGTGAACAGTCCGCACAAGGCGTTGGAAGTCCTCCAGCGGGAGAATTTTTCTGTGATCCTAGTGGACCAGGAGATGCCTGAGATCACCGGTTTGGATTTGCTGGCTAAGGTCAAGGAATCGCATCCCACCATCACTCGTTTGCTGATTAGCAGCGGACTCACTCTCGCCGTGCTTTCCGATTCGATTAAGTCGGATCAGATCTATCGTTTCATCACCAAACCGTGGCTGCGCGAGGAAATGCGTGTGACCTTGCACAATGCGGTTGGTCATAACCGTTTGGTTACCGAGAATAAGACGCTTCACGAGCGCAATGTTCATTTAAACCTGCAGATTTCCAAAATGGCCGAGGCGCAGGAGCATGACGCCGCGGCCGGTGCCGACGGAGCCGATCCGATGGCCGCCCAAGGGGACGGCATGTCGGAGGGCGGAGAGCCCGGGCTAGACGGCGCTATACCCGCCCCGCAAGGCGTCGAATTAGCAGTGGATGGGTTTGTGAAAATGCTCTACACGTTTCTCCCTAACTTGGGGAGCACGTCTTTGCGTGCCGTCGCTCTTTGCCAAACTTTAGGTGAAACCCTTGAATTACCTCCCAGCCAATTGAAGAGTCTGCTGTGGGCGGCCGCGCTCCATGATATCGCCTTGGTTGAGATCGACCGCGGCATTGTCCGGCGATGGTTACGAGGCGCTGACAAATGCACCGAAGAAGAAATGGTTTTGATCAAGAAGCATCCGGAACAATCGCAGAAGATGCTCGAGCAGTGGCCCTTTTTCGAGGAAGCTGGTGAGTTGATCAGGTGCCATCACGAGCACTTTGATGGTACCGGTTATCCTGATGGCTTTAAAGGCGAGATGATTCCTCCGCTTGCTAGCTACCTCAGTGTGGCGGTCGCTTACTGCAGCAAACACTCGCCGAGCGTCCAAGCGCTCACTGAAATTGAGGCCGAGGAGGGGAAGATGTTCGCTCCGGAAGCCATTACTAACGTCGCCAGGGCGGTCCCTCTGACCAAGATGCCTCGGGGAGAGCGAGAAATCCTATTGAGAGAAATGAAGGAAGGGCATGTATTGGCTCGAGGCATTCACAATGCAAATGGCATCCTATTTATCCCAAAAGGAAAACCAATGACAGAGGTTTTGATCAACAGAGTCTTGGGCATTGATCGGCAGAACGCCATTAGTCCTTTTGTGTACGTTCATTACTAGACCGGGTGCTTCTGCCCTCAGCGCACTGCTGAGACCCTACGGACGAATACCGTGTCGGCGTCTGGAGTAACGGGTTTAGACAGGCGCTTGCTTTTTTTTGCGGACACCTTCCATTGCGTGGTGTCATCCATAAACTCCTCATTGGACATTTTCTATTTTTTGAGACTTTAATGCTCTTTGTGTCGAGTGCGGCGGCTCCTAATCCCAAATTGGAAGAACGGCTCTCTGCGGCCCAGCACGCTTTGCAACAAGGTGAGTTGGCGCGGGCGATCCCTTTATTCAGGTCAGCTTTGGTTATCGATCCCGAACATCTTCTGGCGAATTATTGGATCGGTGTTTTGGCGCTGAAGGTCGGCGCGCCCCACGAGGCGTTGGCTCACCTTGAATGGGCGGCTTCGAAAGGCCCCGAGTTTCCAGATTTTCACCTGGACCTGGGACTAGCCTATCAGGCCTTGGGCAAATTGGAACGAGCTGAAGCCTGCTTCGGAACGGTGCGCCAAGTCTCTCCTGTTTATGCGGCTGCTCAGCTCCGGTTGGCCGAGGATTTCGAGAAACAAGCCCAACCCCTCGAGGCTGTCGAGATTTGCCAACGTGGCTTGCTGGCTTTCCCTAGGGATGTGGGAGTGCTCCGAAAATTGGCCGATCTTTTGGTGCGCCTGAATCGCTGGCCGGAAGCCGTTGCGACCTGGCGCCGACTCTTGGAGGTCCGATTCAATTGCCCGGCGACGTTCTACGCTTTTGGCCTGACCTGTTTTCAAGCCAAGGATGTTGAATTGGCTGGCGAGGCTTTTCAACGGGCGTTGGAACTGCAACCGACCTTGCTACCCGCGCTTCTAAATCTTGGATTGGTGCGGCAAAAATCCGGCAAATTTCAGGATGCCCGCGATTACTTTCAGCGTGCTCTGGCCATCAGCTCCAACGACCCCGAAATCTACAAAGCGCTGGGCGACGTGCATCGGGATCTTGGTGAATGGGGCGAAGCCAAAGCGTCCTGGAAAAAAGCGCTGGCGTTACGACCCGAGTATGCCGACGCCTGGCAGAATCTTGGCCTCAGCTTGGAACGTGAAAATCGACTCGACGAGGCGCTGGCTTGTCATCGGCACGTCGTCGAGTTGCGACCAAAGGATGTCACAGCGCTTCGTTACCTCGGGATGGTCTGCCAGGATATGGGGATGCTCGAAGAGGCTGAGGGCACTTATCGCCAAGCTCTCACATGGGATCCCAACGACGCCGAAGTGCATTGGCAAATCTTTTCGGTGTTGGCCTGCAAAGGGCAATTCCCCCAAGCCTGGGAGGAGCACGAATGGCGTTGGGAAAACAAGAATCGGACGACGCCCAAGCGCAGTTTTCGGCAGCCGCGCTGGGATGGCGATGATCTGGCTGGTCGCTCGATTCTTCTTTATTCGGAGCAAGGCTTTGGCGATTCCATTCAGGCCGTTCGCTATATTCCTCTGGTCAAGGCGCGCGGGGGGCGAGTGCTGCTTTGGTGTCCACCGGAGTTGGTTTCCTTGTTTCAGACAGTGCCAGGGGTTGTCGAAGTTTTTTCCAGCTTAGGGCCCGAGGCGAGATTTGATACTCATCTGCCTTTGATGAGTTTGCCGTTAATCTTTGGCACTACTGTAGCGACGATTCCCAACGACGTCCCCTACTTGCGACGGCCGCGAGAGCAGCCCCTCACATCGCTTGGCGAAAGTAGGAATTGGCCTAAGGTTGGTTTGGTCTGGTGTGGATCGCAAAGCCAGCCAAACGATCGGCGGCCGATACCGTTCGAATGCCTGAAGCCGCTGCTGGCGATGAACGGAATCGAATTCTACAGCCTGCAAGTCGGATCGATGTCAGCAGAGATCAAAGATGCCGCATCGCTCGGAACAATCATCGACTTGAGTGCTCAGCTCAACGACTTCAGCGATACGGCCGCGGCGATGGAACAGTTGGATCTAGTGATCACGGTGGACACTTCGGTTGCCCATCTGGCTGGTGCCTTAGGCAGACCGGTGTGGGTGCTCTTATCCTTTGCTCCCGACTGGCGCTGGATGTTGGAGCGTGAGGACAGTCCATGGTATCCCACCATGCGGCTGTTTCGGCAGGTCAAACCTGGTGATTGGGGTGAGGTGATGGTACGTGCTCGGGCGGCACTGGAAGCGTGGCTCGTTGATCATTGGCAGCCCGCTTCTTGGAAACCATGGCTGGCCGAGGCGCTCGTCCATCATCAGGCCGGACGAATGGCCGAGGCTGAGGAGCTTTATCAGCGAATTCTAAAAAGACAGCCGGAACAGGCCGATACGTTGCGTCTGTTCGGTGTCTGGAACCGTCAGCGAGGAAAGCTGGAAGAGGCGCGGACTTGGCTGCAGAAGGCGTTGGCTGTCCAACCGCAATCCGCGGAATCCCATCATGATCTCGGATTGGCCTTCTTCGAAATGGGGCGACTCGAAGAAGCGATATCCGCTTATCAGCAAGCGATCCAAATCCAGCCGGAGTTTTCGGATGCTCACTACAATTTGGGGAACGCGTATTATGCGTTGAAGCGGTCGAAAGAGGCGGAGGCTTCTTATCGACGAGCCGTCGAACAACAGCCGGATTTGGCCCAGGCGCATTACAACTTGGGCTTGCTCGCGCAGGAAGCATGTCAGCCCGAGGCGGCCATTGCGTCCTACGAGCAAGCGATCCGCTTTGATCCAACGCACCTCGATGCATTGCTCAATTCGGGGATTGCGCTGAAGGATGCAGGGCGGATGGAAGAGTCTGAATCGTGTCTGCAGCGAGTCCTGGCGTTGAACCCGGCACATGCCAAAGCGCGGGTGAACCTCGCGACGATTTTCGCTATCCGCGCAAGGCAATCGACCGCTCAGCAGGATCTCGATCGAGCTGAAGCACTCTGCCAAGAAGCACTGCAGATCGACTCCGACCTGCCGGAAGCCTGGTCAAACCTAGGGGTCATAAGGCAAGCCAAAGGCGCAGTTGATGAAGCCATCGCTTGTTGTGAACGCGCCCTGAAATTTCGACCGGAGGAGGCCGAGACTCGTTTCAACCTGGCGATTGGTCAGTTGCTGTCCGGCCAGTTTGACCCGGGCTGGCACAATTATGAAGCACGCTGGAAGACGCCCAATCCAATTTTTGCGGCTCGCGGCTTCTCTCAACTTCTGTGGAACGTAGAAGACTTGGCTGGGCGCACCCTGCTTGTCCATGCCGAGCAAGGCCACGGCGACACGATTCAATTTGTTCGTTACCTCCCTCTTCTCGCACAGCGCGGAGCCCGGGTCATTCTGGAATGTCAGCCGGCCTTGAAACCGTTGCTCACGACTGTTGAAGGGGTCTCGGACATCATTGGGCGAGGTGAGCCGACGCCGGCGTGTGATTATCAAATCCCACTCATGAGTTTGCCACTCCAGATGCGCACATCTATCGAGACGATTCCTGATCGTGTGCCCTATCTGCGCGTGCCGGATGGAATCAACTTGGATCTTCATTCACCTCCATCAACTCGTCTTCGGTTAGGTTTGGTTTGGGCCGGGAGCCCGCATCACTCGAGCGACCGGATACGCTCGTTGCAACTGTTGAATTTTTCGTCGATATGGTCTCTGCCTGGGATAGCTGTTTACAGCTTGCAGATCGGACCTCCGAGTCAACAGTTGGGTGAGGTCGAGGGCGCGAAAGGAATAATCGATTTGGGTTCGCGGTTGACAGATTTCGCGGTCACCGCGTCAGCCATTCAGCAGTTGGACTTGGTAGTCACCGTGGACACCGCGGTAGCACACCTCTCAGGCGCCCTGAATAAACCGGCATGGGTACTTTTGCCTTTTGCGCCGGACTGGCGTTGGCTGCTCGACCGTAAGGACAGCCCGTGGTATCCGGGCATGCGTCTCTTCCGGCAGCCACGGCCTGGGGACTGGGCGGCCGTCATCGATGCGGTGGCGATTGCCCTTGCGAAGGAGGTTGCGTGAATGGAATGAATAGCGGCCGCGAGCCGGTGGAGCATTCTAGAGGCGATGCTGATTTTCACCAGGCTGAAGCCATACGCCTGGCTTCGTCAGGGAATCTGGCAGAGGCATTGAAGCATTTTCAGGCGGCGACGAGATTGCGACCGGATAATCCGGTGTGGCATTTTAATTGCGGCCTCGCTTTGCAGCAATTAACTCAACTCGCCAACGCGATTGCAGCCTACCGGCAGGCCATAGCGTTGAAGCCGGACTTCTTCGACGCGTGGAGCAATCTTTCCGCCGCCTGCAAGGGAGCTGGCGATTTTGACGCGGCGGTCGAGGCGGGCCAAAGAGCCGTTGCTCTGCAACCGCGATCGGCTGGCGCTCACCTGAATCTCGGCAACGCCTTGAAGGCGCAAGGCGCTTGGGCGGCGGCGGAATCGACCTACCGCACGGCGCGAAATCTAGATCCAGCCAACCCCAGAATCCAACTGAACCTCGCGAACACTCTGCGAGAGATCGGGCGAATACCGGAGGCTGTCGCGCTCTTGCGCGAAGCTGTTGTGAAGAGTCCGCGCTTCGCCGAAGCCCATCGCGACTTGGCGTTCGCATTGCTGCTGTCGGGCGATTTCATAGAGGGTTGGATGGAGAACGAATGGCGTTGGGAAACTGAAGAGATGGCCAGAGGGCGTCGGTCCTTCGACCGGCCTGCTTGGTCTCGACAGGATTTAGCCGGGCGCCGATTGTTCGTTTATACGGAACAAGGTTTTGGAGATGCGATTCAATTCGTTCGCTATATCGAGCTGGTCATCCAACGCGGGGGGGAGGTCGTGCTCGAATGCCAGCCTGACTTGCAACGATTGTTTCAAACCGTGAAAGGGGTCAGTCAATTGGTCGCTCGCGGCGATCCTTCCCCTCCATTCGATTTCCAAGCGCCACTGATGAGCTTGCCCAGGATTATGGGCACGACTTTGGAAACGGTTCCCAACCGGGTTCCTTATCTTGCCGCTCTCGATGAATGGGCCGAGCAATTGCCATCGCCCAATGGGGCTCGATTGAAGGTCGGCTTGGTCTGGGCGGGCAACCCGTCGCACCTGAACGATCGCGCTCGCTCCCTGCCGCTCGAAATGCTCAAGCCACTGTTTGATCTCGAAGCCACGGCCTTCTATAGCCTGCAAGTGGGCGAGCGTGCTCACGAAATCAAACGCGCAGGTCTGTTTGGAAAGATGGCAGAGGCAAGCTCCCAACGGAGTGATTTTGCCAGCACCGCAGCGCTCATCACCCAACTGGACTTGGTGATCAGCGTGGATACTTCGGTGGCGCATCTCGCCGGGGCGTTGGCCAAACCGATCTGGCTGCTGTTGCCGTTTGCTCCGGATTGGCGTTGGCTTTTAGGCCGGAACGACAGCCCATGGTATCCTACGATGCATACCTTCCGTCAGGCCTCGCCGGGGGATTGGCCGGGGGTTATCCGAGAGGTCCGCGCACGATTGCGGTCGCTCGTTGCTTCGAGTTCCGGTCAAGTCATACCGGGCTAAATCCGCGACGTGAGGTCCGTCGCAAGAACTAGGAAAGCCTTTGACGAGGCCACCGCGGCGTATGTCCGCGGTTCGGTGCCGCGCTGCGGTCCCGCGCGCGATGTTCTCCAAAATTACGGGTCAAGCCTCAGGAGATGTTTCTATCGAGTCGTGTGGACCCGCGCGGAGCTTGCGTTTGGAAGTTTGGGGTGACGCCGGATTTTTGACAGGAGGGGGGACGAACAATTCATTTAAAGTCTCGAGCAATTTTTCCACGGCAAAAGGCTTTTTCAAAAACGGAATCCGCTTCTTCAGGATGTCCGGAAGATTAAAGTCCTCGTTGAGGCCGCTGACGGCGATGACCTTTACCTTAGGATCAATTTGGAGGAGGGCTCGAATCATTTTTCCACCATCCATATAAGGCATCGACATGTCAGTAATCACAGCGGCGATCTCGTTCCGATGTTGGGTAAATAACGCGAAACCCTCGGTCCCGTCAGCAGCGCTCAGAATCTGGTATCCATTCTTCTTCAGAGTGGAGGCGGTGATATCGCGAATGATCCGCTCATCATCTACGACCAGGATAATTTTGCCGTTGCCTTTCGGCAAGACCGGAGCAGTCAAATCGATGCCCATGGCAGCAACCGGTTCGACGGTCGGCAGGTAGATGGTAAATTTTGAGCCCTTGCCCACTTTGCTTGTCACTTCCAGAAACCCGCGATGTCTTTTGACGATGCCTAGGACCGTGGACAGCCCTAAACCGGTACCCTTACCGGCGTCTTTCGTAGTAAAAAATGGATCGAAAATCTTCTCGATCTGCTCCTCCGGAATCCCGATTCCGTTATCCGAGATTTTCAGTATCAGATATTCTCCTGGCAGGGCAGAGGGATAGCGGCTGACAAAGTGGGCATCCAGCTCGACGTTGGTTGCTTCGATCTGGAGAATGCCGCCGTTGGGCATGGCGTCGCGGGCATTCAGGCAAAGGTTCATGATTGCCTGATACAACTGGGTTCGATTTCCAAGGACAGGCCGGACGTTCTTACCAAAGCGCATCACGATTTGGATCGTTCGTGGAAAGGTGTCCTTGGCTACTTTTTGAAACTCATGGAGCAGTTGTTTAACCTGGAGTGGGGCGCGCTCGCCCTCGGCGCCTCGGGCGAACGATAGGATTTGGTGAACCAGTGCTCCACCGCGCCGGGCGCTCAATTCGATGGACCGGAGCAATTCCACCTGAGCTTCGTCCTTGATCTCGTTGAGCAGGTTTTGGGATGCCATGAGGACCGGGGCGAGAACATTGTTCAGATCGTGAGCGATGCCGCTGGCCAGAAGACCGAGTGTTTCGAGGCGCTGCATCCGCAGATACTGGCGCTCCATTTCCTTCTGCTCTGTGATGTCTGTGGTGGCTATGAGAATTTCGTC
>SIBE01000153.1 GCA_009695265.1 Pedosphaera sp.
ATCGCCGCGGCTTGCAGCCTATCTGGCCTGTTTTCCAGGACACCTTTTCCAAGAAACATGAGCCAGAGGGCAAGCAGCGCGTCGGGCAGCGCCGCAAGCTGCGATAAGGCGAAAGCAGCCGCCATCAGGCGCGGCTCGTGGCGGTATCCCAGTTTGCAGAGCCGCCACATCGACGACAGCGCTGGGGGCAGGTCGCCTACTGCCTCAGGCGAGCACGTCATACGTGGTGCCCTCCTCTCCTTCGTCTGCGGTGAAACGCTGCGACTGCATGTCGAACATCGCGCGATAGCGCCCGCCCTTCGCCATCAGCTCGTCGTGCGTCCCGAGCTCAATCACGCGGCCGTGCTCGAGCACGCAGATACGATCGGCGTGACGCACCGTCGAAAAGCGATGCGAAATGAGAATCGTAGTGCAGTGACGCGCGGCCGCGAGGATGCGCTCGAAAATCTCAACTTCGCCCCGCACGTCGAGCTGCGCCGTCGGCTCATCCAAGAGCACGACGCCGACGCCGCGACGAACCGCGCAGAGTGCCCGCGCGAGCGCCACGCGTTGCCACTGTCCCCCAGACAAGTCCGTGCCGCCGTCGTAGCCTTTTGCGAGCACGGTGTCGAGGCTCGCGAGGCGGGTGGCTCCGGCAGACTCGAGCGCCGCGTGCACGTCCTCGTCAGACGCCCCCCTGGGAGCGACGTTATCCCGCAGCGGCTGCTCGAACCGAATAAAGTCCTAGAATACGGCGGTCACGCGCTCGCGCCACGATTCGAGCGAGAGCTCGCGCAGGTCGATACCGTCGATCTCGATCCCACCGGATTGCGGGTCGTAAAGCCGGCACAACAGCTTCGCCAGCGTCGTCTTGCCCGCGCCGTTCTGGCCGACGATAGCGAGCGAAGAGCCGGCGGGGATCGTCAGATCGAAGTGATCAAGCACGGCCTTCCCACCTGGATAAGCGAACGTCACATCGCGGAAGCGGATCTCGCGTGCCGGCAGGCCAGCAACCGCGCGCGTGCCTGAGGCGAGCGCTCCGGCGGGGCGCATCGCCGGTTCGAGCCGAAGCACGGCGGCGACTGGCGCGGCCGCTCCGTCGAGCGCCCAGCTCAAGCCGCCAAAGGCGATCATCGATGTGCCGACTGCCGCCTGTGCGAACACGACGACCTCACCGAAGCCGAGGCGTCCGGCTCCCACCGCTATCGCGAGCGACCAAAACACGACGATGTTGGCGCCGGCAACGAGCAGCAAGCTCCAGATCATGGGCTTCTCGCGCAGCCGCGTTGCTTCGTACTGGAGCGCGTGCAGAAGCGTCCGTCGTTTCACAAAACGATCTAAGGTCCATCCGGCGAGACCGAAGAGGCGCAGCTCTTTGGCGGGCGCGGCATCGACGGCGAGCCGATAGGCGTAGTCGGCATCGCGTTGCGCGCTTCGCACCTCGTCGGTGTTGCGATCGCGCCAGACCGCGCTCTCGCGCAGCAGCCAGTGGGTGGCCAACCAAGCGCCGGCGAGAACGATCGGCGCCCACCACGCGTAGCCGAAGAGCACCAGGGCGCACGCGAGACCACCGATCATCTCGACCAAGCCGCCCGCGATGAAGTCCATGGCGAACGACAAGGGCGGGCCGGTCATGCCACGATCGAATTCACGCGCGAGCGTCAGATCACCGCTGAGCTTCGGGTCTTCCAGGTGGCCGAGGCCCGGAGGGCGCACGCACGCCTCGGTCAACCGGTCGTAGAGCCAGGCCGCGGTGCGGTCACCCAGATTCGCGCTGATCCCTTGGTGAATCGGACTCAGCGTCTGCAGCAGGATGAACACCGCCCCGGTGAATGTGAGCGGCGCGCTCAGGCTGTCCCCGTGCTGCACCGCGCCGACGAGCGCGCCCATGGCAATCGCGAAAGCCGCCGGCAGCACGCCGCGCAGAACCAACACAACCCACCAGGCCACGGCGAGCGCATGGTCCGCTTTCGGCAGGACGGCGAAGAACCTCCATGCGTTGTGTTCGCGGAGACGTGTCATGTTTGTGGATCGAGACACTAATCGATTCGCTCAGACGATGTCGAACAGCAGAATTAACCAAGTTCCAACACCGATCAGAGCGAGCGCCGTTGGCGCCACAGTTCAAAATGGTAAAGCGCCACGGCGACCAATGAATGACGTATTTTGCCCGACGCGACGAGATCGGGAATGCTATCCACAGGCAGAAGTCGTGTGATAATATCTTCGCTCTGGTCGAAATGAGTGGCCTGCTTGAGCTGGCAATTCTCGACGAGCAATGTGAAGCAGGTATTACTCATTATCGCAGGATTTGGATAAATTTGGCCGATGATTTGCCCATTCTCACCTTCGTAGCCCGTTTCCTCCCGCAGCTCGCGCATGCCAGCGAACACTGGCGACGCGTCACCGGCATCGATCATCCCCCCTGGAATTTCCAGCTCGATCGTGTCGGAGCCATGACGGTATTGCTCCACCATGACTAATTGGCTTTCTGCCGTCACCGCAATGACGTTTACCCAGTTCACACTCTCGATCACGAAGAAGTCGTGCTGCTGTCCTGTCCGCGGGGAGAGTTTTAAATCGGAACGAATGTGAAAAATGCGGAAATCGCCCAGCGGACATGAGCTAATCGTGGACCACGGTTTAATCATTCATAGTCCTTTCTCTTTCGCAGCCCATCCCTGTTTCATTAGGCCCAGCAAGTGTCCCATAGCTTGTCGGTAAGTCCTATCGTCTCCTTCGGAAAGTTGTTTCGCCCGTTTGTCGAGTTGAGCGGCCATCTCCGACGACTTTTCTCGTGGGCAGCCCATCGCGACGAGCAGGGCGGCAAGTTCTGTCAGATCCATGTTAAACCCTTGGAGATTCCGTGCGGCGTGTGCAACACAAAATTACCATGAACTTAATCCAAAAGTCGAAAAGCGGATTGGGGAAGAGCATTTGCCTGGGCTAACATGGCGGTTCCGGACTGAACGAGGATCTCCTGGCGTGCGAATCGCGTGCTTTGTTCAGCAACACTCATATCCTTGATCCATCTCTTGCTCCTCGATAGGTGTTCGCTCAAAGCTGCCAACTGCTCACCTGCATCGCTGAGACGGTCGATAGTGCCTGACATCGCAACCCGCATATCTTTGACAGCCTTCAAAGCATTGTCGATGGCGGGGATGGCTTCACAGGCATTCTTGGCGTTCGTAATGGTTGTGACGCTAAGATCAGAGGTGGTTCCGAAACAGGCGTCCATGGAGTTCTTGCTTGCGGGCAGTGAGGCTCCATGTTCCGCGAGCGAAGTGCTCACCAAGTTGAGGGTCAGCGGTCCTGTTGATTGGAACAAATTGACCGCTTTAAACATTTTCGCACTGAGGTCCTTAACGTGAATCTGTAGTTGGGAGAATTCAGTCGCGTAAGTTAATCGGTCAGTGTCGCTCTTGGAGTCTCCTTGGGCTAGTACGGACAGCTCGCTCATACGTTGGAGAGACTCCTGCACCTTTAGCAAGAATCCGTCCTTGGTCTGGCTCAAGGTCATAGCATTCCCCACACTAGCGGTCGCGGAGTCATTCAGACTGCCGAACGCGGTGTGCGTGCCTATCGAAACACTGTCTCCCACGCCGGTGGTCGGCTCAGGTGAAGGTCGTCTTTTCGATCCCGAATGCCAATTGTGCGAATGGAATGACTGGGAATTAGAGTCCGCCGATAACAGCGATCCAATTAACCAATCTTTCTGTTGAATCTTCATAAGACAAATCCGTTTGTCTATCACTATTAGCGGCATCCATGCCGCTGGTAACCTCGATCACTCGTTCCTCGTCGGTGTTCTTCCCAAGATTACTCTACTACCGTGTAGAGTCGGCAGCTTGGGCGGAAAGTTTAGGAAATTCCGCTGTTTATAATTTGGCAGCCTTACATTCGATGAAAATCATTAAGGAATGATCTCGAAGCGATCATCGTTTTTCTTGCAAAAAGGCAATCAAATCGCGGAGATCACTCGGATTCAACCCAGCTTCAAGGCCTTCCGGCATCAACGAGAGGCCGCTCGACTCCATTCGCTTCATTTGTCGTCGGGGCAGGACCACTTTCTTTCCGTTAGCCTGCAACAGAGTGACGGTTTCGGCCGACTCCGACTGAAGAATGCCGGATTCCAACTCGCCTGAGCTCAGTTCAATGGTATAGCTGACATAACTGGGGTTGATGGCCATGTTGGGGTCCAGGATGTTGAACAATAAATCCTCGACACTCCGGTGCGATACATCGCTGAGATCTGGACCGACATGGGTGCCGAGGCTTCCGACCGCATGACACTGAGCGCAGGTCTTCTCGAAGAGAGCTTGCCCGCGTTGCGCATTGCCGATGGCAGGCATTTTCTTCAGCCAATCGTCCAACAAAGCCTTTCGGTTGCTATATTCTTCATCACCAAACAGTTTGGCCGCGCGGGATTTGATTTCCGGTGAGCTCTCCCGTTGCAACCTCCGCCGTTGCTCGAGGTCGAGGTTCAGCTCACCCAATTTGATCTGGCCGCTCTCGATCGCGTGGAGGAGAAACTCGTGGAAAGGAACGCGTTGCAGCAAGAGGTTGATCACAGCGGGGCGAACGACGGGAGTCAGAAAACGCCAGCGATCCACCAACGTCTTGCCGATCTCGGGTTCACCGAAGGTTTGAAGCACGTCGAGCGATGCCGTTTGAATCGAAGAGGGTTGGGTCCCTTCCAAGAGCGAGAAGAGAGTCTGAGCCACGGTTTGATATTTGCCGAGAGCCAGGAGCTTGATGTTTTCAACACGGATATCTGACTGCCGGCTGGCGTCTAAGGAATGGTGCATCGCTTCGACCAAGGCTTGGTGTTGGGCGGCAGTTTCAGGTAATCCGAGCGTGCGAGACAGCTTCCACGCAGCCGTCACGAGAGCTGGGCTTGCCCCAATTGCAACAGTTGAAAGCGCGCCCGCAAAAGCGGCGTCAGCGGCAAAGGCTCCCGGTCCTCGCTCTATTCCAGCCTGAAGTCCTTTCATAATCGCCTCTTTGAATTTCTCGTGAAGCTGCGTTTGAGTGAGCATCGACGCCACCGCGTAGAGTCCGTTGGTCCGATTGACGGAAACCCGGGAGCCAATCAAATCGGCCAGCTCGCCAGCCAGTTCCAATTTACTGTCTGCAATCTGTGATCGAAAGCTTGCGTCCGCCAACAGCGACCCGAGCAAATCGGCCTCGCCTGCGCGAAGAGAACTTAGGACCGCTAAACGTGTCCAACGATATGGATGGTCGCGTAACAGAATTTGTCGCAGAGCTTCGTTTGATTGAGGATGTTCGAAATTGCCCAAAGTCAGGGCCGCCTGGAAACGAACTCGGGAAACCGGATCAGCGGCTAGAGTTAAGGCTTTTTTTCTCAAAGTATCCGAGCCAGCCAGATGTTCCTCTGCCAGCAACAGCGCATTCTCTCGAATTCCCGGGTGCTCGTCCGCCAATGCTCGGAGCAGTAACCGTTCATCGAGCGAACGCAAGCCGCTCAATGTCCAGAGCGCATGCAATCGACCCAAAGGAGACTCACCCGTGCTGGCCAGCTTTTTGAGCGCTGGCACCGCTGCTTTGTCTTGATGCTCCACAAGAAGCCTCTGAGCGGTCATGCGCCACCATTGATTGGGATTCGAAAGCTCTCGGACAACCCCTGCTGCCGTAGTCCTATCTAGTCTTGGATTGGAGGACCGCAAGCCTCCCTTCGGTGTGATGCGATAAATCCGGCCCCGGTTCTCACCCGCTCGCAGATCCACTCTCTCCTTCACTTTGTCCGGAATGTAGTCTGGGTGCTCAATGACATCGCGCTGCATGTCAATCAGGTAAAGGGCGCCATCCGGTCCAAGCTCGACCCCGACCGGCCGGAAAGCATTATCCCGGCTGGCGAAGAATTCATCTCTTTGTTCGTCAGAGGAGCGCTTGGCGATAAAGCTTGGCCCATGCTCCTCGATGATGTCACGGTGAACAAGATTTCCCACGACATCACAGACGAGAATGCTCCCAGGCAAATTCCCCGGATAGATCGGCGGCACACTCGCACTCGCGCTGTTGCCAGATCGAAGGTGCCCAGCTGAGTCGGCGGTGGGCCACCCGATAAAGCCCATTCCTCCCGCCGCGGAGAAACGTCCCGCTTGCTCGGGATGGTTCACGCGCGTTTCCGGTTGCGAGACGGGATAAATCCGGGCCATGTCATCATGGTCGGAAATGCTCACCGTCGCTTCGATGGCTGGAAACCCGGGGAATCGCTGCAAATACCGAACTGGGATTACCTGGTGTTGAATATGATTAATGTTATACGTCGTGAACCTTCGACCCCAGTTGTCGAAAATCAAACCGAACCCGCCGCTTGTGTGATAGGTCGTGTTGAAATCACCAGTTCGGGGATCGAAACGGAAATCGAAATTCCGAATCGCGACAGGCGCGGCCATTTTCCGAGGCGAAGAAATATCACCGCCATTCCCGCCGTTGACCCCGTGAACTCGATTGTCCAAACCCCATCGCAGCCCGTTCACATTGCTATCGGTGACCGCCAACGTGAAACCACGCAGCACAACTTCTCGGACATCAGCTTTGCCGTCGCCATCGGTGTCTTTGAGGAAAAGAATCTCGGGTGGAGCTGTCACCAGAACGCCGCCATTCCACGGTGTGATCGATGTGGGAAAACTCAGGGCCTCCGCGAACAAGCTGACACGATCGATCTTGCCGTCACCATTCCGGTCTTCGAGCAAGCGAATTGTTCCTCCAACTCGATGCTCCGGACCAATACCCAAGGGATAGTCGCGCATTTCCGCGACAAACAGCCGTCCCTGTTCATCGAAAGTCAGAGCCACGGGATCAACGACATCAGGCTCCGACACAAAACGCGTTATTTCGAGAGACGGGTGCAGATGATAGCCATCTTTCCCTGAGATCTCTTTGCCCGCTTCCGCGCCGCGTAAGGGAACAATCAATAGACAAGCCACTGCCAATTTGATGGAACAACGCCCAAGGGAGAATTGCCTTCGAGTTTCGCCGGAGTTGTGAATCAACATAACCGAGGATCAGAGTAACAAATTGAAGCTCCATCGCCATTGAAAACTGCTTGCACGCTCGCCCAGACAAATCTGCGTTTGCGCAATCGCCCGAAACGACTTGCGTCACTCCGGGCGGCGCTCCTTTTCTTTACGAATTATCGTTGCAACTCAGTCTCAATTGGTATTCATTGATGTTGTGAAGACCGCGCCGTTGTTCAGCGAACATGTCCAGTTCGATTTGTGTGAAGCCAGGATCGGGGTCAAGCTGCGCGTCCGCAGTCTCAAGAGCAAGCCGGCTGTTTGCCAGAGATTGCGTGAAATGGGATTTTGCGAACTGGCGGAGATTCATAAAGTGGCGGACAACGGTGCCTTGATATGTCATGTGTGCGGAGTCCGGGTGGCTCTTAGCCGAAAGCTGGGGAAAGAGATTATTGTCGAACCAGTCCTGGCGGCCGATTTTGAATCCGAGGTATGAGTTCCGTTAGGCCCCTATCCCAAGTGCCTCCCGGGGCCGAAGCGCAGATTCGAGGGTTCGATCCGCTCTGCCAAGAGCCTCATCGTTTGCGCGAGATGGGATTGTTGCCTGGCACCACCATTAAGCTGGTACGCTGGGCGCCTCTCGGTGATCCCTTGGAAGTCAAGGTTCGAGGCTATCACCTCTCCCTCCGGAAGGCTCAGGCGGATCACATCGAAGTGATTTATTCGGATTAGGAGCAGCGCGATTCCACGCTCGTTTGGCAGTTATGACTTCGTCTGTTAACGCCGTTCCGCAAGCCAGGGTGACCACGTTTGCTCTGGTTGGAAATCCTAATTGCGGAAAGACAACCCTTTTCAATGCCTTGACCGGGATGCGGCAAATGGTCGGCAATTACCCCGGCGTTACGGTCGAGAAAAAAGTCGGTGAAATGTTTTCTCTTCACGGCGAACCGATCCAAGTCATCGATTTGCCGGGAGCTTATAGTTTGTCGCCTCGCTCCCCGGATGAAGCCATCACCCGCGATGTTTTGATGGGCCGCCTTGCGGACACACGTCAGCCAGATCAAATCGTTTGCGTGCTCGATGCCAGCAATCTGGAGCGCAATCTGTTCCTGGCCACGCAAGTTCTGGACCTCGGTCTGCCGACCATTCTAGTCTTGAATATGATGGATCTGGCGGAGGCCAAGGGGTTCCGGGTCGATACCGCGGCGCTTTCGAGAGAGCTTGGCGTCCCAGTGGTCGCCTGCCAGGCCAGCCACAAAGTCGGAATTATCGAGCTTAAACAGGCGATGGGCCGCAACCATCCCCCCCCGTCGGTTCGCCAATGGCGCGTGCCGGGCTCGATGGAGCCTGGTTTGGCTGAACTCACCGCTTGTTTGACCACGGAGAACAAGATTGCCCGATCAAGAGTTTTCTCGGAAGCCCTCATGTACCTGACGGATGACAAGTCGCGGAACGAGGCGGGGCTTTCATCCCGTTGTCAGCGCGTCATCGAGGAGATCGATCAGCGCTTTCGACAAAAAGGTTTCGACTGTCATGAGGCGGTTGTGACGGCTCGTTACCATTACATCCAGGAAGTCTGCGACCGAGTCGCTCGCGGCGGCGCTGCGAATACGCCGGACATTTCTGACCGGCTCGATTCTGTCTTAACCCACCCGATCTGGGGTTGGGCGATCTTCCTCGGTTTAATGGGCGTGATGTTCTTTTCCATCTTCACCCTTGCGAACTATCCTAAGGAATGGATTGAGTCTGGATTCGCCGCGCTGGCCAACCAAATCAAAAATTCCATGGCGGTTGGTGATTTGCGCGACCTGATCACCGATGGCGCTTTGGCCGGGGTGGGAGGTGTGCTCGTTTTCCTGCCTCAAATCCTCACCTTGTTTTTCTTCATTGGCTTGCTCGAAGACACCGGCTACATGGCCCGTGCGGCTTTCATTATGGACCGGTTGATGAGTCGGGTTGGTCTGCACGGAAAATCGTTCATCCCTATGCTGAGCTCCTACGCCTGCGCCATCCCCGGCATCATGGCGACCCGCACGATTGAAAATCCGAAGGACCGGCTGGTAACCATCCTGGTGGCTCCGTTGATGAGCTGTTCAGCTCGGCTGCCCGTTTATACCCTAATGATCGCAACGCTCCTGCCGGAGCAGAAAGTTCCAGCACTCCAAAAGGCCGGAATCATGATGGCCCTCTACTTGTTTGGGACGGCGACCGCATTCTTTTTCGCGTGGCTATTCAAGAAGACCTTGATGCGGGGCGAAACACCTGTGCTGATCATGGAACTCCCTCCTTATCGGCGGCCTTCTCTTCCGTCGGTTTTAATGCAGATGATCAGCCGCTCCAAGTTGTTTGTTAAACGAGCGGGCACGGTGATCCTTGGATTATCGATTCTGCTTTGGTTTTTAGCCGCGTATCCGAAGGCGGGCTCGGGGTCAGCCTCACCCCAGCTCGCGCAAAGTTTCGCCGGAAAACTCGGACGCTCCATTGAACCGATCATCAAGCCGCTTGGATTCGATTGGAAAATCGGGATCGGATTGATCAGTTCGTTTGCCGCCCGCGAAGTCTTCGTCAGCACGATGTCCATTGTCTATAATGTGGAAGACTCCAGCGATGTCACGCTTCCATTGCGGGATACCATGCTTAAGGAGAAATGGCCCGACGGCACGGCTGTTTTCACGCCGCTGGTTTGCATTTCGCTGATGGTGTTTTATGTTTTGGCAATGCAATGCGTTAGCACCATCGCAGTTGTCAGACGGGAAACGAATAGCTGGCGCTGGCCTCTCTTTCAGCTTTTTTACATGACGGGCTCGGCTTACCTCGCGAGCCTCATTGTTTACCAAACTGGAAGGCTTTTAGGTTTTTGACATGGTTACAAACTGGCAATCCTGGGCCGCTCCGTTGGTTGTTTGCTTGACCGCCACGATCATGGTGTATCGACTTTTTTTCAGGAGGAAAGGCGGCTGCGCGTCTGACTGTGGGTGCGCCGGAAGCGCGTTGAAGAAGAGAAGCAGTCCGCCCAACCAAAACCATCTTACGGGCAGTTGACGCTAATGATGGTGTCGAAAGAGTCGCTCGCGGTTCCGATAGAGATAAATAACAATCACAATATTGATCGCGAGAATGATGGTTACCGTGAGCGAGGGGGCTTCCACGAGTTCGTAAACCTCGATCGGAATGAAGAAGGCGGATTCACCAATAGCGAGCCAACCGATCCAACTTATTTGGCCTGGTTAGCAGAATCTGTGGCTAGTTTCCGGCTCTGGAAGCCTGCCCAAGTTGTGATATAGGGCCATTTCCATGGCTTTGTCACGGGTCGAATCAAAACCAGCCACCAAAGATCGAATCAGAACCAGCCAGTCTGAGGTGGGTTTATTCATATCAGTTTTGCATTTTTGAGCAAGGGATATGGCGTCGAGTTAAAAGGAGCAGAACCGGGAGGCGAGCCAATCAG
>SIBE01000005.1 GCA_009695265.1 Pedosphaera sp.
TCGGACGGGCCTTTGGTGAAGATGCTGTCGCGTTGCGGGTCGGTGTTGGCGCAGAGGCGGAAGAGGACTTCGCTGGTGTTGTGCACGTCCACGTCGTCGTCCACCACGATGATGTATTTGGTGAACATCATCTGGCCCATGCCCCAGAGGCCGTGCATGATCTTGTAGGCTTGCATCGGGTAGGTCTTGCGGATGCTCACGAAGACGAGGTTGTGGAAGACGCCTTCCGCCGGCAGCGCGATGTCCACGATCTCAGGGAAGTTCATCTTGAAGATGGGCAGGAAGAGTTTCACGGACGCGCCGCCGATGTAGAAGTCTTCCATCGGCGGGATGCCGACGATGGTGGCGGGATAGACGGCGTCTTTGCGGTGCGTGATGGCGGTGACGTGGAAGACAGGATACGGCTCGGGCAACGTGTAGTAGCCGGTGTGGTCGCCGAACGGGCCTTCGTCGCGCAGCGGCTCCTTGGGATCGATGTAGCCTTCGATGACGAAGTCAGAGTTGGCCGGGACTTCGAGGTCGTTGGTCTCGCACTTCACCAGTTCGACGGATTTTTTGCGGAGATAACCGGCGAGGAGGAATTCATCGAGGCCATCGGGCAGCGGCGCGGTGGCGGCGAAGGTGAACACAGGGTCGCCACCGAGAAAAATGGCGACGGGCATGCGCGTGCCGGTCTCGTAGTAGCGGCGGCCATGTCGCGCGCCGACTTTCTGGAGCTGCCAGTGCATGCCGGTGGTGCGGTCGTCGTAAATCTGGATGCGATACATGCCGACGTTGCGCTCGCCGGTGTCGGGATCTTTGGTGACGACGCAGGGCAGAGTGATAAAGCGGCCGCCGTCGAGGGGCCAGGATTGTTGAATAGGAAGATTCAACAGAGTGAGTAACGGCGAGGATGGAGGATGGAGGATGGAGGATGGATTTCCCGACGTGCGGCCCTTGCTATCTTCCATCTTCGATCCTCTATCCTCGTCTTTGAAGCGATGAACCACTTCCTTGCAGGGCCCGTTCTTCACGAGCTTGGGCCGGGCGTGGCGGAGATCGAGCGCGAGGCCGAGGAGTTTGATGGCTTCTTTGAAACCGGTCGGCGGTTTCGCCTTCATCAGCGCGCCGAGTTCGGCGGCGGCTTCGTCCACGGAGTTTGCGCCGAGGCTCATCGCCATGCGTTTGTGCGAACCCATCGTGTTGATCGCGACGGGAAACGGCGACACGACTCCATTCACCGTCGGCTTCTCGATGAGCAACGCTTTGCCACCGCCGGGCTTCTTCATTTCGCGATCGGCGAGTTCGGTGATCTCCAGCTCGGTGGCCAGCGGCTGGGAGACTCGCTTGAGTTCGCCAGCCCGGTCCAGCGCGTTGACCCACTCACGGAAGGAATCGAATGCCATAAAATGCGATCATTTGCTTCCTGGCTTGAATGCAGGGAGGGCCGCCAGATCCGGAGGCAATTTGTCTGGAGGAAATGTCTCGACGGCGAGCTTGATGAGGCTGAACGTGGGAACACCGAAATCCACCGGCACGCTAGATCGGTCCACGATGATCCCGACGCCTAGGAGCAGTCCGCGGTGAGCGCGAATGATCTCGATCGTTTCCCGAACGCGTCCTCCTTGGGTAATTACGTCTTCCACGATGAGAATGCGTTCGTCCGGCGAAATCCGGAAGCCGCGCCGCAACACGAGTTTACCGTCCTCTTTTTCGACAAAAATGAAGCGCAACCCAAGCTGTCGAGCGACCTCTTGTCCTATCACCAAGCCTCCCATCGCCGGCGCAACGACGGTCACGGCATTCAAGGGACGCAAGCGATCGGCAAGAGCCTTGCCGAGCTTCTCGACAGCGGGCATTTGTTGGAGCGCCAGTGCGCATTGAAAGAACTGACGGCTGTGCGAACCGCTGCGCAAGATGAAGTGACCTTCCAAAAACGCGCCGGTCTCTCGAAAAATTTGCAGGGCTTCTGTCGGAGTCATGGCGGTGAATCAAAAGCCAAGTGGCGCGAGATAACAACATTTAACAGTTTCGGGAGCTTTTAACTTGGTCACAGCGGAAGCTTTTAGTTTTAGAGTACTGAACAAGCCGTTGACAACGTATCCCGTTTAGGTAGCGTTACTAATTCTTGGTCTCAAGCGAATTAATTATGCCGAATACAAAGTCTGCCGAACGACGCGTGCGGAACAGCGCTCGCAAGCAAACCGCTAATCACAGCGTCAAGTCCAGGTTGAAAACCTTGGAAAAGAATTACCTCTCTCTGGCCAGTGCTGGAAAAAAAGAAGAAGCTGCGTCCGCGCTGCGAACCGTGACTTCAGCATTTGACAAGGCTGCCAAATCTGGCGTGGTTCATAAGTCAACTGCTGGCCGCAAAAAATCCCGACTGACGTTGAAGCTTAATGCGTTGAAGTAAACAGTCTCGCGCGGCTCCTTTTCTTTGCGTCCGGTGCAGCGCAGTTCCGTCTGTTCAGCCAATCACAGGCCTTTGCCTGGATGGCGGAGTTGAGTTCGTGTGGAGTATTGTGACGACGAGCACGGAATCTCTCCGAGGCTCAGGATTTCTTGCAGCAGCCCGTCAGTTTTTCAAACGCAGATTGACCCCTTCAAATCAAAGAGTTGATCCCGGCTGACGTTGATGGCTCTCAACACCGACGTCATTGCGTGTGACATCGGCTCCGACTGATCCAAATAGCCGTAAAGTCGGCGGAGCGAAGATCGAGATAAGTAGCATCTATTGGAAACCAAGTGTCTCGGGGACCTACAGCCCGAGAAGTGCCTACTCCCGCTCAGGCGCGACTCCAAAGCCGATCCTCGATCGGTTTACACAAGCCCGCCGTTTCCGAGGCTTTTTGAAACCCATGTCAACTGCGCCCTTGCTCCCTGCCTCTCCCATGGCTTTAATTCTCCGATGCAATGGCAGAAAATCACCTTGATAGGTGTCGGCTTGCTCGGCGGCTCGTTAGGACTGGCGATCAAGCAACGCGGCTTGGCAAAAAAGGTGGAGGGCTTCGTGCGCCGTCCGGCGAGCATCGCCGAGTGCGAACAATTCGGCGTGGTTGACCGAGCCACTTGCGATTTAATCTCGGCTGTGGAGCAAGCTGATTTGGTGATTCTTTGCACTCCCATTGCTCAAATGCGCGAGCTGACCGAGAAGATGCTCCCAGCCTTAAGAAAGGAAGGGATTGTCACGGATGTGGGCAGCGTCAAAACAAGCGTGGTCGATGACCTGGAGACCCTGGTCGCAGGCGCAGGCGGACATTTTATCGGGAGTCACCCCATGGCCGGCGCGGAGAAAATGGGGGTCTCCGCAGCCCGAGCCGATCTATTTAACAATGCCATTTGCGCGATCACTCCCACGGTCAGGTCGCCGACCAAGGCCGTGCGGCGGGTGGAAGACTTTTGGAGGTCGCTCGGCGCGCGTCCGTTGAAGCTAAGCTCCGAATTGCACGACGAGTTCATCAGCCGATCCAGCCATCTGCCCCACGTGGTCGCTGCCGAGTTGGCCAATTATGTCCTGAGTCCGGCGTACCCGAAAGAGCAAGGGTTGCTTTGTGGGAATGGTTTTCGCGACAGCACGAGGATTGCTTCTGGCTCTCCGGAGATGTGGAGGGACATCGCTCTTGCAAACCGAAAAAAGCTGGCTCGAGTATTGGGGGTTTTCATAGAAGATTTGCAGGAATTCCAACTGGCTTTGGAAAATGCGGACACCAAGGCGGTTCAAGAATTCTTTGAAGTGGCTAAACTTCGGCGCGATGAGTGGTGCAGCAAAACTTCTTCGCCGTCGGCTGAATAGAGCAGCGCCAATACATTGCATCCAGCGATCGCTCGACCAAATGTCTTTACCGAAGCTTATTGAAATTGTCCCGCTCACCACGCCGATCCACGCCGAGATTGTCGTGCCTGGCTCCAAAAGCATCACGAACAGAGCTCTAATCTTAGCGGCTCTGGCGCACGGCGAAACGACGTTGCGAGGCGCGCTCTGGAGCGAGGACACGCAAGTGATGGTGGAGTGTCTGCAAAAGATAGGGTTTGCTGCAAGGGTGTCGCTCGACCCAGAGGAATCATGTAATCGCACAATCGCCGTGACTGGCTTGGGCGGTCGGCTTCCGCGTTCGGGAACGATCGTTCAACCGCTCGGTCTCTTTGTCGGAAACGCCGGCACGGCGGCTCGATTTTTGGCGGCCTTGGTCTGCCTTGGCAACGGCGTTTATCGGTTGCACGGGACTCCCCGAATGCACGATCGGCCACAGGCTTCGTTGCTTCAGGCCTTACGCCAGTTGGGTTACCGGATCGACTCCCCGGACGACAGACTTCCCGCTGTGATTCATGGAACGGGTCCCCGGCAAGCAGGGTGCCGAGTCGGCGTCGAAGAAAGTTCACAGTTTGCTTCGGCCCTGCTCCTCTGCGCCAGAAAAGGCCATTGGCAAATTGAAGTGGTCGGCGAAAACAATGGCACCGAGATGCCTTACGTCGAGATGACGGAGCGTTTGATTGCGGCGTTCCCCGAGAAGGGCGGCAGCTTTCAAATCGAGCCCGATTCATCGAGTGCCAGTTATTTTTGGGCCGCCGCGTGGCTGCTGAATAGAGGCACCAAGGACCGGGCTTCGTCGTTGACCGTTCGCAATTGGCCCAGTTCCGCATGGCAGATTGATTCCCAGTTTCCAGCATACCTCAAGAGTTCCATGCCCAATACTCTATCTCGACGCAATGAGCTCGGAGACAGCATCATGACGGCGATTGTTCTCGCTCCATTTGATTCACACCCGATCCAATTCACTGGTTTGGGCCGCTTGCGTTTGCAGGAGTGTGATCGCGTCTCTGCCCTGGCTGCGGAATTAGATCGATGCGGCGCGAAGGTTTCAGAGTCGCGCGAGGGCCTGGAAGTGTTCCCATCTGAACTTCGCGGAGCGGAAATCGAAACTTACAACGATCACCGGATGGCGATGTGTTTTGCGATTCTGGGATTGAAAGTTTCGGGGATAAAAATCAAGAATCCAGCCTGTGTGAAGAAGACATTCCCAAATTTCTTTCAAAAGCTGACCGAGCCACCACCACTCGGCCTGGGTGCAACCATCCTCGATGGCGTCAGCGGTCAACCGTTGAATGTCAGTGACCTTTTTGCGGAATGAAACAACCTATCGTCATCGCGATCGATGGAACCAGTGCCAGCGGCAAGAGCACGAACGCGAAGCTTGTCGCCAAAGCTTTGAACTTTGTCTATGTCGATACCGGGGCCATGTACCGCACCCTGTCGTGGTATTGCCTCCAACAGAAAGTCGATATTCACGACTCGAAACGAGTGGCCGCGGTTTGCCGTCGATGGAAAACCTCACTCGAATGTTTGGATGGAAAGGCTCGCCTGGCGGTCGATGGCTATTATCCCGAGCGGGAAATCCGGACTACGGAGACCAGCGCAGCAGTGCCGCACGTAGCCGCTGTACCTGCCGTCCGGGATTGGATGAAGAACAAGCAAAGAGAATGTCTGCAGTTCGGCAATTTGGTTATGGAAGGCCGCGACATCGGCTCCAACGTCTTTGCTGACACCGAGTTTAAGTTTTACCTGGACGCATCTCTGGACGAGCGGTCCAGGCGCCGCGCGGCCGAGGGCGTCCAAGAGAACCTAGCCGCTCGCGACCAGAAGGACAGCCAGCGCGCCGCAGCGCCTCTGATGATCCCGCTGGGGGCCATCGTGATCAACAATTCGGGCATGACATCGGCAGAGACGAGCGCGATAATTATTGAGTCTATTAGGAAAAGACTGAGCGCGATCTCATGAAGCCGTTCTTCGCAGCACAGACGAGGCGGAGCGCAACAGTTGGAAATCATGTTGAAGTCCTTCGTTCCCTTGGTTCTGATCCCAAGCTTCGAACTTCTATTGTTTGGTCGCTATGAAGACCAGTTATCTCCTCGGCTGGTCTGCATTTCGATTTGCTTTTGCCGCTTATTTCCGTGCACGCTATTACAACTCGGAGCGTGTCCCGGCGCAGGGATCGGTCATCCTGGCAGCCAATCACGCAAGTTATCTCGATCCTCCCTTGGTCGGCACAGGAGTATCACGACCGATAAATTATCTGGCCCGCGAGTCTCTCTTTCGTTTTCCGATCATAAGTTGGGTGCTGCAGTCCTGGAATGCAGTTCCCGTCGATCGTGACGGTGGTGGTGCCGCTGGGTTACGGACAATTTTGAACCGTCTTCTCGAAGGTGGAGCAATTATTTTGTTCCCTGAAGGAACACGAACGCACGATGGCCATTTGCGATCATCTCGCTCCGGCATTGGTTTGATCGTCATCAAGTCGACGGCCCCAGTGGTTCCTGTGCGGGTCATTGGAACATACGAAGCCTATGGCCGCCATCGCAGTTTTCCAAGACCATGCCGCATCGCGGTCAAATATGGGAAACCCCTCTCGTTCGATAAGCTGCGAACGGAAGCTGAAATTTGTTCGAAAGCCCGACTGAAAGAAATCTATCAGCAAGTGACCGATGAGATCATGGAGAACATCGCCAGGTTGGAGCCGTGTCGGGATAAGGAGACATTTCCGTGATGCAGAGGAGTGACCACACCTCGCTTTATTTCACGCAGAGGCATTCTTGAAACCGACGGCCTGCCGCAGATCGGTAAGACCAACGTCGCTCAACCGAGCCCGCAGTCCCTCCACAATTTCCTTAACTACGCCCGGTCCTTCGTAAATCAAACCTGTGTAAAGCTGGATCAACGAGGCACCCGCAGTGACTTTTTCCCACGCATCGGCCGCGTTAAAAATTCCGCCGACACCGATGATGAGCAGTTTTCCTTGGCTTTGGCGGTACAGATAGCGAATTACCTCTGTGCTTCGAGCGCGGAGCGGACGTCCACTCAAACCGCCGTTTTCCGCGTAAATCCGCTGCAACTCCGGATCGGCGGCGGCTTGTCTGGTGATGGTGGTGTTCGTCGCCACAATACCAGCGACGCCCCGGATGCTGGCCACCTCCAAGATTTCGTCCATAGCCTCGAAAGAGAGATCGGGGGCGATCTTGACGAGGATGGGTTTGAGCAATTTGGAATTTGAAGTTTGCGGCTGGCAATTGTCAAACCTCAGCCGTTCGGAACTCAACATCTGTGCTCGCTCGCGGTTGACATCCTGCAACGCAATTAGAATTTCATCCAGCGCGGCTTTGTCCTGAAGCTGGCGCAAATTCGGAGTATTGGGAGAGCTGACATTCACCACAAAAAAATCAGCCAAAGACCAGAGAGTCCGCAGAGATTTCGAGTAATCCTCAGCAGCATTTTCCAGGGGCGTAATTTTCGATTTTCCGAGATTGATGCCGACAGGATGGCTAGGCCAGTGACCGCTCGATCGCCATTTTGCCAACGTCACCGCCAAAGCTTCAGCCCCTGGGTTGTTGAAGCCCATGCGGTTGATGAGTGCTTCATCGGCCACGGCTCGAAAGATGCGAGGCGGGGGATTCCCTGGCTGAGGATGCCAAGTTACCCCGCCAAGTTCGCAGAATCCGAACCCTAGCGCAGCCCAGGCGGGAACAGCTACGGCGTGCTTATCCATTCCGGCGGCCAGGCCCACCGGGTTAGGGAAGGAAAGGCCAAAACATTCGATCGGCAACTCAGCGGGCTTAAAAAAGGAGGCGAGTGCATCGCGGGAAATTCCATGGTGACTAGCCCACGCCAGAGCGCCCAAGGTGCGATTGTGAATGATCTCGGAATCCTGTTCGAACAACACAGGGCGAACAACGCGGCGATACAACCAGCTCATATAAAATCATCGGGCACCGCGCGATGAACACTCGATAGGATGACGAAAGCCCTTCATCCGTCAACGCGAGTAAATCGCTCGTAGAGTCCTAATTTGACGACAGCATTGCGGCCGCGCAAGAAAACTTCCGCTCACACGATCCGAAAGATCACGCCGGCAGAGTTGGTGACGACCCTGGTCGGAGTGACGGGCATGGATTGCACAACGATTGCGGATGGGCAGCGTGGCCAATGTGAACACGCTCTTTTACTAGAGGCGGCTGCGCAGACAGAAACAATAGCTGTTGAAAAGAACTGACCCGTTTACTCGCCTGCGCCTCGCGGTGATGGAAATTATCGCTCTGGATCAACCGCAGATAGTGCGATCACCCGAACAGGTCCTGGTGAGGGCGCTCCGAACGCTTCCCCATTCCGTGAGCATCGCGAAAAGCCAGACTCGCAGCGCCGACCAAGCCAGCGTCATTCCCGAGGGTAGCTCTGGCAACTGTGATTTGGTTCCGCGGCACCATCGTCGCGCTGTCAATGCTGCGACGAACAGCGTCGGCGAATAATTGGAAATGGTCGTCGATAATCCCGCCACCGAGAATGAACCGTTCGGGTAAAAAGCTGTGGAGCAGGGCCCAGGCGGCGGTGGCCGTTGCTTCCAACGCCTGGTTAATAATGGCCTGGGCGTTTGAATCTCCCGCCGCCGCCATCGTGAAGACCTCCCTTGCGCTTTGAAATCCGTATGTTGCTCCGGCCTTTTCAATGCTTGCGCCCGAGGCGATCGATTCGAAGCACCCTGCCCTTCCGCAGTAACAAGGCGGCCCAACCGGCAACACAGGGAGATGGCCGATCTCTGGATGCTCGCCGCCAGCACCACGAAAGACTGCGCCACGGTTCATCGCAGCGCCGCCGATGCCTGTGCCGAACGTCAACATGACAACTGGATCGCAACCGCAGGCTGCGCCAGTCAAAGATTCACCGAGCAGAGCCGCGTCGGCATCATTTTCCAGATACACGGGCAATCCGAGACGACCTTGAAGCGAGCCGATCAGGTTGCCGCCATCCCAGCCGGGAAGTGTGTAAGGATTGTTGACGACGCCGGTTCGAGGATTTACTGGCCCGGCGCATCCGATGCCGATCCCCGCGAGAGCTGAGACACCGACAGACTGCGCTCGCAACAGTTCGCGAACCGCCGATTCTATTTTGGAAATTGCGTCACCAAACTCGCGCGAAGTCGCGAACGACTGTCGGCGAAGGATTGTTCCATCGCGGCTCACCAAGCCGAGCGCAATCTTGGTGCCGCCAATGTCAATTCCTGCCGACAATAGACATTCTGCACTCATGGCGAACTCGATCCTACGGCAGAAGCGCGGAGGGTCGCAACTGGGTTTCGAGTGGTGCCGCAATTCGTACTCCCGGAATTTTGCTTGCCGATCTTGAGGGCTCAGAATGAAATGCCGGGATGAGACTCCACCCTTCAGGTCGTTCGTTCGTCGGATTCCTTGTCGCTTGCCTTACCATTCTGGGCCCTGGCGCGTTGCTAGCTCAATCGGAAAAGCTGTCCACTAACTACGTCTTCAGCGCGGCGGCGGAGCGATTGGGTGCCATTTATAAGCAAGGCGAGACGGTCACTTTCAACGTCAAGCTGCTGCTCGATGAACAGCCTGTGAACGACGCCGAGGTTCGATGGACGATCTCCAAGGATGGTGTGCCGCCCAACAATACGGGCCAACTGAAACTGACCAACGGTGTCGGAATCGTCAAAGCCCAGCTCGACGAACCGGGATTCCTCCAGTGCCGAGTGACGTTTCGCACGCCTTCAAGCAAGACATTGACCGCAGTCGGAGGTGCCGGCGTTGATCCCCTTCAGATCAAGCCCAGCCTGCCTGTGCCGACAGAATTCGATGCGTTTTGGGCTGCTCAGAAAAAGAAGCTCGGCGAGGTCCCTATCAACCCCACGCTCACGCCGGTGAAGTCCATGGTGCCGCGAGTTGATTGCTTCGATCTCCGAGCAGATTGCATCGGAGCGCCCGTGTCTGGATATCTCGCCAAGCCGGCCGAAGCATCCCCGAAAAGCTTGCCAATCATTCTCCTCGTTCACGGAGCCGGCGTAAGAAATTCCAGCCTGGGCGGAGCGGCGGGTTGGGCCAAGCAGGGTTTCCTGGCGCTCGATATAAACGCGCACGGAATTCCGAACGGAAAGCCGGACCAATTCTACAAGGACCTCGCGGATGGCGATTTGAAAGGCTATCCTTCTCGCGGACGCGAATCACGAGAGACGGTTTACTTCCGCGGCATGTTCTTGCGCCTGGTGCGCGCCATTGACTTCCTGACGACTCAGCCCGAGTGGGATGGTCGCACCGTTATCGTCCACGGCAGCAGCCAGGGAGGAGCGCAATCCATCGTGGCCGCTGGTCTGGACTCGAGGGTGACTTTCTTTGCCGCCGGTGTTCCGGCGATGTGCGACCACACCGGAGTGGCAGCGGGCCGGGTCAATGGCTGGCCCAAGCTGATTCCGAACGGGCCCGATGGAAAACCGGACGCCCAGGCGCTCGAAGCCGCGCGCTATTATGATGCGATGAATTTCGCCACGCGAACCAAGGCGGCGGGCATCTTGACCGTCGGCTTCATTGACACGACATGTCCACCGACAAGCGTTTATGCTGCTTACAATGCGCTCGCGGGGGGGAAGGAGATTTTTAACGACCCGCCCAGCACGCACGCGGTTTCCCCGAAAGCGAACCAAGCCATGCGGAGCGCTATCCTCAAACACGCGGAGCAGATGAAGAAGGCGAATTGACGAGTGACCGCTTCAAACGCTGCATGGCCCAACTTGAGCGTGAAGTGTTCAGATGAGGATTGAGTCGCACCAACTCGTTCCAAGTTGCTTTCAAGTTGGAATCAGAGGATTTCCAACGGGCATTTGGGCAAGGCATCGATAAAGGCTTGTCCGTATCTCTTCGTCAGAATCCTGTTATCCAGCACCACCACGATCCCCTTGTCAGTCTTGCCGCGAATGAGTCGGCCGACTCCCTGGCGGAATTTGAGAATAGCCTCCGGGAGCGAGAACTCAGTAAACGAGTTTCCGCCACGGGCTTCGATCCCCTCAATCCGGGCTTCAATCAGCGGATGGTCCGGCACGGCGAAGGGCAAGCGCGTAATGATGACATTCGATAACGCTTCCCCAGGCACGTCCACTCCTTGCCAAAAGCTGTCCGTGCCAAAAAGGACCGAGTTCACGTCGGCCTTGAATTTTTCCAACATCAGCGTCCGAGGCGTGCCCGTGCCTTGAACGAGGCACTCGATCCGCAGTTCATTGAAGAACGGCTCCATTCGCTCCCCAACTTCCTGCATCAACTTGAAATTGGTGAACAGAACGAAGGCCTTGCCGTGCGTCATGCGAATGAAATGCTCGACCCAGTGAATCAAAGCATTCTGGTATTCAGCCTCGCGAGGATCGGGCATTTTCCCGACCACGAACATTTTCATCTGGCGTTCATAATCGAAGGGCGAGCCCACCTGGAGCAGAGCAGCCTCCTCCGCCCCGACGCGTCGGGCAAAGTAGTTCAGTCCCGCGGCAGATTTTGGATTCGAGCCGCCGACGGCTTTGTTTCCAGGCCTGGATGCTTGGCTGGAGTTCGTGGAGACGGCGAGCGTGGCGCTGGTCATGATCACTGAAGTGTTCGTGCCAAAAAGCCGACGGCGCAAGAACTCCGCCACGTCGATCGGCGCAGCGTTCAACGTCACGTTCCTGTGGGCCTTCCCGGCTCGTTCCACCCAATAGACGTAGTCTCCCGAACTCTGGCTCAGGAAGATCGCCACTTCCTCGCGTAACTCAGCCAAGCGGCGGTTGCATTCAACCAGCTCCTGGCCCGTGTCACTGTCCCCAGCGATCTTGATCAATTCACTGACGGCTTCGCGCAGTTGCTGCAGCGGCAACGTGACGGTGTCTTGAATGAAATCTGGCTGGCGAATCCGTAGCTCTGTCCAGATGCGCTCCTTTCTGGCAAAACTTGGTTCGGCACTGTCCACGCCTGATGATCCTGAACGGTGATTCTTCCGGTTTTGTCCCGACCGGATCGCCTCTTCGCAGGCGCCCTCCACTTCGTAAAAAAACCTCTCGGTTTCCTCGATCAAATCTGCGGTCAAGCTGAGCGCTTGAGGTGAGCGCAAGATCGCCAGCAGCCCTTTCTTGGTCGCCGGATTCCAAAGTCGCTGGAGTGAATAGCGCATCTGGGCCTTCGACACATTGAGCCCGATGCGCTTGGAAGCAACGTGCTCGACCGTATGCGCCTCATCGAAGATCACAAAGTCGTTTTTGAACAAAACTCCATCGGCGACCTCTTCATCCATGCTGCCCAAGAGCGTGAAAAAGAGCGTGTGATTGAGCACCAGCACGTCCGCCGAATGCATTCGAGACCGGGCGCGCTGGAAGAAGCAGATGCAATGGTCTTTGGCAAAGTCGGACTGCGGGCCGCAAAGTTTGGCGGCGCAAACGCCGCGCTCGGAACAAACCTGCTGCCAAACCTTGGGGTCGGGTTCAATCTGGAAGTCCGAGAGGCTGCCATCCGTGGTCGTTTGCGACCACTCGTAGATTCGCCTAAGCTCGGCCACCTCCGGCGACGTGAAAAGGCTGTCCGCTTGTTGCAGGGTTTTGGCGAGGCGGCGCGTGCACAGGTAATTCGACCGTCCTTTCAGCATCGTGAACTTGAATTTTACGGGCAGAATGTTTGCCAACATCGGCAGATCCTTTTCCGTGAGCTGCTCCTGCAAATTTATCGTGTGAGTGCAGACAATCGCTTTCTTCTTTTTCGCGATGGCAAAAAGGATCGATGGAATCAAGTAAGCGAGACTCTTGCCGACACCTGTTCCGGCTTCGACCGCCAGATGGTCACCGCCTTCGAGAGCCTTGGCAACAGCCACAGCCATCTGTTGCTGCTGAGGTCGATATTCGAAATTCTTAGCCTTCGACAAAAGGCCGCTCGGCGAAAATATCTCTTCAACTTGCGCCACCACGGTTGGCTCGGCGCCTGCGGCCTGATGTTCAATGAGGCTAATCATGCTTTAACCAGCGGCTGGAGCTTAAGACGAACGCGCCCGTCGCACGACAACCTCCACGGGAGCCTGGTTTTTCGCAATGTGGTTCGGAGGCAAGATTCCCCGCCAAGAGGTGTTTGGATAGATCACCGAGCCACGGCCAATGATGCTGCCGGGGTTGAGCACGGAGTTGCAGCCGATGTCGGTGTTGTCACTCAAGAGAGCGCCAAACTTCCGCAGACCTGTGTCGAACGGTTTGCCGTCCATTTCCACCATGACATTGCCGGGCACTAATTTGACGTTCGAAATTTTCACGCCGGCACCAAGATGCGCTTTGTAGCCGAGAATCGAATCACCCACGTAACTGAAGTGCGGAACCTGGCAATTGTTGAACAGGAGAACATTTTTAAACTCACACGAATTTCCCAGAACACAATTGTCACCCACGATCACATCCTCGCGAATGTAAGCATTATGGCGAATTTGACAGTTTCGACCAATGATGGCCGGACCCTTGATCATCGCGCCGTCCTCGACGATGGTCCCTTCGCCAATGAAGACCTGTTTCCCGATATAAGCAACCCCTTCGCATCGATTGCACAGGGCGGGTCTCAGGTTATCTTGGACATAGGTTCTGATTTTCGTGAGAGCTTCCCAAGCAAACGCGCAACCTTCGAAAATCGCAACATGCTCGGACTGGTCTAGATCAAAAAGGTCCGTCGGCTTAAACATCTCTTCAGGTTAAGAGAACAACGCCTCGTCGCAAATCATTTTGTGGGAGCGAAGATTGAACAGGGCGCATCTGCGAATGCGGGCAGCACAGCACACCATTTTCCCTGCTTTTCGGGCGAAGAATGATCTGAGGTTGCTTCAGGAAGCAATGACTCTGGAAACCCTCTGCTGGAAAAATATCAGAGCCCTGAACAGAAACGGGCTCCGACCACTGTTGAGAAAAGTTAGGTTATGTTATCGGCTGATGGAGCTTTCAGGGTCGGATCTTGAGAGTGGGTGCCCACCTGGCCGGTGTATTGAGTGTGGCGGCTGAACCGCAGTTCTGCAGATCGCCGATCCTCCGCATCCGCCGAAACTGCCTTCAACGGCAAGTCATACTCTCCATCCGGAAGTGAAAAGCGGTAACTGAAAGTTCCGTCAGGACGCAGCTTGATTTCGCGGCCACCAATAGAAACTTTGGCGTCCGGTTCAGTAGCGCCATAAAGAACAATCTCGGCGTTTATGTTGAACCAGAAACCCTTGCTTTGCCCTCGACCGCCATAGGGGCTCGATAGACTGGAGACGCTCGCGCCTGGCTTCCCTTGCAGTGAGATTTGAGCAGCCGCGGCGGATGAAGTCTCCTGCTGAAGATGTCGGCGGATCAGTTCCGTAATTTCCATCGACCCCATCCAAACGCGTCGGACGGAATCCATGGTCACCACCTCCGCCAGCGCTTTCGCCTGGCTGGGAGTCCATTCCCGGGGCGAAGGAGGAGGAATAACCGGCAACCCGCGGTGCCCTTGAGTCCGAAGTTGCTGAACGGCTTCGACCAAAGGAACGCTTTCGCCAACCGCCGAAGTAACCAACTCGAGGAGTTTTTCGAAGGAGACATCGAGTGGAATGGTTGCGAACTCGACAGAAACGTCTTCGGCCATCGCATCGGGCGGGGTGAATGTGGCACGTGAAGCCGAAATCCCCTTCCACCGGCCATCGCGCGCCCTATAACCGAGTTCGGCAATGTATTTCGTTCCACCTTTACCTACATGGATGAACCAGTTACGGGACTCCGGATGAACATGAACCTCGCCCAGCGGTTGCTGATCCAACGAATTAATGTAAGTTCGCAATATCAAATGGCCCTCTGCCGAAAGGCCATTATACTTCCGCTGCTGCTCACGGGTCAGATCCCAGGAAGCGTAAAGCCAGTGGGGATCGCGCGCCGTAATCAAAAGACGCTCGGTGCCATAACTTTCGGGCAACTGACCCAGGTCCTCTGTCATACGGAAATGCGCTCCAGGAGGGGTCGGTCCCAGGGCATAACGTTGTCCAGGCCCGCTGAAAACAGTAGCTGAAGGACGATCGCCTTCCAATAAGATGGGTGGAATCACAAGTGAAACCTTCTTGCCCGGGGCTTTGCGGTTGCGAGAGGGTTTCCGTGCCGGTTCAGGCGCTGGGCTCTTGGCTGGAGCGGCTTTACTCGCTTTCGCGGCCATCTTCTTCTTTGCCACAACAGGAGTTTTAACGAGAGATCTCGATGGTCCTACAGGCTTCTTGACTGCTTTCTTTGTGCTCTTTTTTTCAGCTTTCATAGGGCATTTGGATGGAAAGGGTGAGGCCCTTCACAACTTGTACATCGGCGAAGACTACGCTCAAAAGAAGCGCTCCTGCAATGGAAAAGGTGGTCCCCAAAATCCTCGCCTTCAATGTCAGGCGGTGCTCCTGTTGAAAAACTATACCCAACTCGAACAGTTCAAACTACAGTAGCCCGATGCGGAACACTTTGCTGACTTTTGTTGACGATTTCTATGAGGATCTCGAGCTTTGGTATCCGAAGATCCGCCTCGAAGAGGACGTTACCCCATGCGCCTAGCCGCACTGACAGTAGAGTCTTGCGTCGGCAAGCACGGGTATCCGGCCGTGGCCGATGCTCTCATCAGCGAGCTGCACAGCAATGACTTTTGCGGGCTCCTCATTCCGGGTGGCTTCATGCCGGACAAACTGAGGCGCGACCCCAAAGTTCTGAGCCTCACTCGCGAGTTTTTCGGCCAGGGAAAGCTGGTTGCGTTCATCTGTCATGGCGGATGGATTCCGATTTCCGCGAAAGTACTTTCAGGCAAGCGAACCACTGGTTCGCTCGGCATTAAGAACGATTTGGAAAACGCGGGCGCGGTCTGGTCGGATGAACCCGTTGTCGTGGATGGCAATCTTATTTCCAGCCGGACGCCCAGAGATTTGGCGCCGTTTGCCGCGGCCATGGTAAAATTTCTAAATTCCGTTCAATGAATATTCATTCCTAATTTGCACCGTGTCTCATCATTCACATCCCTCAGTTAGCTCTGACCCGACTTTCGCCGCCAAATCTCGCACGACTTGGGAAGTCATTCGCCGAGTGGCTGTTTATCTGCGGCCGTACAAGCTCATGGCGTTCGGCACGATTGCTTGCGCGGTGCTGTCGCTGGCGTTCGCCTTTGCTTACCCGAAACTGACACAGTTCGTCATCGACGATGTGATCGGCCGAAAGCAAACCCAACTACTCGCTCCATCGATGCTCGCGCTGATCGGCGCGTTTCTTTTGCGGGACTTGTTTAACAGCCTTCGCATCAGGATCAACAACACCTTCGAGCAAAATGTGATTTACGATATGCGCCGAGAAGTGTACGCGCGGCTGCAACGTTTGCCGGTCAATTATTTCGACCAGCGCGCCTCGGGCGATCTCATGACTCGCGTGATCGAAGATGTCAACTCCGTGGAGCGGGTCTTAATCGATGGCACCGAGCAAGGGACGGTTGCTGTGCTGAGCATCGCTGGCGTTCTCGCAATTCTCTTTTACACCAACGCGACACTGGCCTGGGTTGCTCTGGTTCCCTTGCCCCTCCTGGCGGGCGGAGCTCTCTGGTACACGCTGACCGCGCACCGACGCTATCGCGCCCAACGCCAAGCTGCGAGCGCCATGAACGCGTTGCTCATGGATAACTTGCAAGGGGTGCGACAAATCAAGGCCTTTGGCCGACACGTCCACGAGGACTCCCGTTTCGCGGCGCGGGCCGATGGTTTGCGTGAAAGCACTCTCGGCGTGATGCGAGTTTGGGCCATGTATTCACCGGCGATGAGTTTTGCGACAGCGCTCGGCACGGGCCTGGTTTTATGGGTTGGCGGAAGCCTGGTCTTGGCGGGCGCAATGACTTTGGGTGAGTTGGTGGGGTTTATTTTTTACCTGGCACTCTTTTACGAGCCGGTCGGCCGTCTGCATGGGTTGAATCAGATGTTGCAAGCGGCTCGCGCGGCTGGGGAACGCGTCTTCGACATTCTGGATGCCACGACGGAACGTCCGGCACAGGAGGGATCACCCTCATCACTTCTGGGGACGCCTGTTCGCGGTGATGTTGTTTACGAGAACGTCGGCTTCAATTACACGCCGGAAAGAGTCTTACTAAGAAACATCAGCTTGCACGCTTCGCCGGGTGAAATGATCGCGCTGGTTGGCCCGACCGGGGCAGGGAAATCAACCCTGGTGAATTTACTGCCGGCGTTCTATGAATTAACCGATGGGCGCATCACGATCGATCATCAGGATATCAGCCGAGTCACCTTGGAATCGTTGCGTTCTCAGATCAGTGTTGTGAGCCAGGAAGCGTTTCTGTTTAACGGCACGGTGCGCGAGAACATCCTCTACGGCAAACTGGATGCCACGGAAGAAGAACTGCTCGCCGCGGCGCGCGCCGCGAATTGTCATGAGTTCATCACCCGCCTGCCTGAGGGCTACAACTCGCACGTCGGAGAGCGCGGCGTTAAACTGAGCGTGGGAGAGAAACAGCGCGTCAGCATTGCTCGCGCACTTCTCAAGAACGCGCCGATTCTCATCCTCGACGAAGCGACCGCGAGCGTGGACACCGCCACGGAGAAACTGATCCAAGAGGCCCTTGAACGGCTCATGGCGGGCAGAACCAGCTTTGTCATTGCGCATCGCTTGAGCACCATTCGCCGAGCCGATCAAATCCTCGTCATGCGACATGGCCAGATCGTCGAGCAGGGGAGCCACGAAGAATTGTTGGCGCAGGACGGACTGTACGCCAAACTGGCGCGGATTCAGAACACGACGTTTATCGAGGAAGGCTTCGAGAAGATGTCGGTGGCTTAGGCGACTCGCGCAAATTTATGAACACAAATGAATTGATAGTAATCGACACGCATCGCATGCCGTGGGAGGAGCGATTCAACGAGAAAATTGGACGCGCACTCTTCCGCAAAGAGCTCTATACCGATCCGGAAACCGGCGGACTGATCCGGCTGGTCCGCTATCCGGCCGGCGTCATCAATCCCAAACATACTCACCCTTGTGGACACGCAATGTACGTGCTCGAAGGAAATCTCGTGACGCACAACGGCACGTTCGGCCCCGGAACATTCGTCTGGTTTCCCGAGGGTGAAGTTATGGAACATGGGGCGAGCGCGGAAGGTGACGTCGTGGTCGTTTTCGTCACCAATAAAACATTCCGCATCGATTACGTCGAGGAGAAGGCTGGCTGACCGTTTCTGCTTTTAGAAGTCTTGGCCACGTCGATTGATTTCTTGTGAACATCGAAAGCAACGGATAGAATCATGGTTCATGGCGCTTGCTTTCGTGTCTTGTTCATCAATGGAGCAGGTCACTCCCGCGCCTTCAAACCTGTGGATAGTGCGGCGCAGGCAGGCAACCGGCGCTTCCAACCGAAATCAGGCACCTGCTCTAACCTTTTGCCAAGCCATAAGGTCTAAGGTTTAGTGCTGTTCTCAGACATGTTCACGGTGAATAACACGCTCAAACGGGTTGGAATCGACAGATGAAAACGTCCCTAACTGAACGACGGGCTCGACGAAAGCGTTTGAAGACCGCGATTCTGCGTGAGATGAGGAAAGGCTGCTACGGTACCGAGGCGGCACGCCGTCACGGGGTCAGTTCGGGAACATTCTGGCAATGGCAATGGTCCGATGCTGCGTTCAATGCAGCGCTGAAAGCCGCGGGTAAAGAACGGGTTCGCCGCCTCAAGATGGCTGTCTTGGCCAAGCTGCGTCGGGGTTGGTTGTTGAAAGGAACATCAAAGGCCATTGGACCTACTCCTGGCACTTTGCGCGCATGGCGGAAGAAAGATCCGGCATTTGGCATCGAGGTGAAATCCCTTTTGAGAGGGAAGCGAAAGCGATGAACTCGCTAAGGGTGAAACCAGCGATTCTAGCCACCTCCGTCGAGCGACCTATCTCGCGCTGACTCGATAAAAGCGCGAGCTCGAAGACCCCACGGCAGCGACGGCGCGAAACCGGGTTCCTGCCACGCGCGGCTGGATGGTGGCTGAGCTTTCGACGGTCCATGGACCTGTGATGCTGGAAGAGCTTTCCAACCCGTACGAGGCCGCTGAGGAGTTGGCAACCTCGAAATCGATCTGCACACGATTAGCTAACAGACTTTGAATCGCTGTAATTCTTAAACTCAGTTGTGGAGCCTCACCGGCTTGCGCCCTGATCTGCCTCTCGGGACCCCACGCCAAGAATCGATCAGCAACTTTGGCTCGGACACTCAACGAGTAATCAGCGAGGTCGCCCGGGTTAAAAACAAACGCGGTGCCGGACGGAACATCAGCGATCACCTCATCGAGCAATTCCTCCGCATCCGTCACTTCGATGTCATCGATGTAGAAGCCGACGTCGGGATCGGTCTGCGGAAAAAAATTTCCACCCAGGTAGTCATACACGAAGCGAAGCCTGATTTCCTGCCCTGCAAACGGGGCCAATGAAACGGACTGTTCTATGAACAACGTTTCGCCACGCCCTCCGGTCCCAGCTTGGCTCCAGACATCCTGCCAGCTATCTACTCCTGAAACCGAGACTTGCGTTCGGGCCACCTGCTGGCTGGTAGCCCATCCTAACCGGCTGGAGAACAATAACTGAGATGCCGGGCCCGGTTTGAAGACACGATTGAGCGTTAGGAATTGATCTTCCTTCGCTGAAGGATGCGCCAAATGGAACGAATTATTGCCCGATGCTTTTACGGTGGATGTGACTGCATCGTATCCTGCCGAGGTCACCGCATTCATCTTGGCCAGTCCGGCTTCCGCGCCTTCGGCTTCAGTGAACGGCACTCGTCTATTGTGTTTCCATTGATAACTTTTGGCGCCTCCGACGGCCGTAAAGGCATAGGCATTGTCTCGCGCGACGGTCGGTCGATCCGGCCCCGAAATGACGGGCGCAACGTAAGCCGGAAGAAAGTCTATCTTAACATTGCTGCTGTTCGTCACCATAACGATCCGTTGAACCTCCGGGAGTCCCGGCACACGAAAGGTCACTGTGTGGGCACCGCTCCCTGAAACCGGAACCGAGTAGCCGCCGGAAGAGGGCGTCAACGAATAGAATTGCGAGCCCGTTGCCAGGACCGTCACGCCTTCGATACCTTCTCCGATGTCGTAAAAATTGTTGGCGTTAAGATCGTAGTAAACCACGCCCGTGACCAAAGGATCCAAATTCCTCCGAACACCAAAATCTTGAGTGACGAGCTGGGGCCCCACCCTGCCATTGGTGCCGTGGACAACGCCGATACCGACTTCCCGGAAGCCGGGATTGTGAATGCTCACGCGGTGGCCGGGAGGACTTTGCATGCCGCCCGTGCTGGCATCGCCACCCCAATCCACATTGAACCCCGCATGCCCGTGAGTCACCGATCGAGCGTAGGAATAAACATTTTCGCCCAAAGTGGTCCAATCGTAATTTTGGGCGGTTGCACGGTCGCCTAAACTACTCCCATCGGTGCCATCGTGTCCTTGAAATTGATTGTCCAACATGTCCTTGCTGTGCAAGCGCGCGGCCGCTGTGAGATTCGAGTTCAAAGACAACGGCGCGGCGGAACTGATAGCCGCGAACTGCGAGGCCAGGAGCGACAGATTCACTCCGAAGAATCTGAAATCTTGCAGAAGATCCGGATCTGTCGTGGCCTGAAACCTCAACCCTTCTGCCGGCGGATCAGCTCGGGCTCGGTTGAGGAATTCCAAGTAAAGCTGCTCTTCGTCAGTTGGGTTACCAATGGAATAGAGCGTCAATCCACTTGGAACGGCCTGGCTCAGCAGAGATGGCCCGTTGCGAACAGTAGCCGCGCTTTGCCGATGAAGCGTCGGGGGAGGAGTGGGAGGTGGTTGAAAGCTCGATCGCGATGCAGTTTGTGGAATTGGCTCCGTGATGAAATCCGCCGACCAAGCACGGTTGCTCAGGAGCTCCGCAACCAAAATGAAATAGATCACCGCAACGGAAGTTAGCTTTGTCTTGCGCGCAAAAGCTGAGCGAGCGTTTTGATTACGAGATATCTTCACGTAGTTGTTGGCGTTAAAGGAGCCACGAGATCCCTGTCTCGACAAGAGCAAAGTCAGTCTGGATTTTCTGCGGGAGCAATGCGGCAACGAGCAGCGCGGGTTGCATCGGCACCACAATGAATCTGGAACTTGTTTGGAATTTAGAAATTCGAACCATGGAATTTCCTCGGCTTCGAGCAGTGCGGGATCTTGACAGATCCGATCCTAAAATCGGGATGGCTACGAACGATCCTATTGAACGTGTGCGGTCAAACGGCCTGGCCTTGTGCCAGGTGTGCAGCTAGACGCACAGTTTGCAAAACTTTTGTTTGCCGATACTTTCCGCGCCACACTAAGCTGAGCAAAGAGCCCGATTCACGTTTGCAATCGGGCAATCGATTCGTAATCTATGATTTTTTGAAGATACCATGCGACAGTTTGCAACCATAGCGAGCAATGCTTTTATGGAATTGGTGAGGCAGCCGGTGTTTCTGCTGCTGATGACCTGCTCTTCTGGCTTTAGCGTTTTCCTGGCCTGTGTTCCGTATTTCGGTTTCGGAGACGATCCGAAATTGGTCAAGGACAGCGTGCT
This sequence comes from Pedosphaera sp., assembly GCA_009695265.1. Lineage (GTDB taxonomy): Bacteria > Verrucomicrobiota > Verrucomicrobiia > Limisphaerales > SIBE01 > SIBE01. The sequence continues at coordinate 21,359 of SIBE01000005.1, forward strand.
GGCGGTGATGTTACTGTCGGGTTTGTTCGGAGCTGTGTTGAGCGCGGCGGCTTCGGTCGCCCATGAGATTCGTTCAGGCACAGCGCTGGCGGTGCTCGCTAAACCAGTTGGACGAGCGCAGTTCCTCCTTGCGAAGTACGCAGGGCTCACCGGGGCACTGACACTTCTCACCTATGTCAACCTTCTGAGCGCTCTGCTAGCCAGTCGCATGGCCTTTGACGCTTACGGCAGCACTGACACTCTTGGGTTGGCGCTGTTTTCCGGGTTTCTAGTGATGGCTTACGCGATCGGAGGGTTGACCAACTATTTTCTGCGCCGCCCGTTTGTGGCGGACGCCGTGTTCTTTGTCGTGGTGCTCAATACGTTCTCCTTTTTTTTCATCAATTTCTTGGACAAAGAAGGGCACTGGCAACTATTTGCCAAAGGAGTTGATTGGAGGCTGATTCCGGCCGCTATTCTGATTTTGTTCGCGCTGTGGATCCTGGCTGGATTGGCCTTGGCTTGCTCGACACGCTTGGAAATGATTCCGACCCTTGCGATTTGCTCGGCGTTCTTTCTCCTAGGAATCATGTCCGACTATCTATTCGGAAGGCGGGCTGAACCTGCCTGGCATAATTTTAGCACCAAAGAAGAGCTGAAAAATCCCCGGTGGAGCGCGGAGCAAATCAAGCTGCTCAAGGAGACCGTGGAGAAGTACGACTTAAATAAGAACGCGAAGCTTGATATCGAGGAGCGGGAGAACGTGAGCGAAGCAGACCGAAAGCAGATGGTCAAAGCCGGTTTGGGAGGAGCTTTGTGGGCGTCAGTGCTTTACACGGTGGTCCCAAACTGGCAGCTTTTCTGGCTGGCCGATGCCTTAGAGAACAAAAAGACGATTCCCTGGGGTTACGTCGGCCGGGCGTTTGGATACGCCCTTGGTTACCTCGGTGCGGCGCTGGCGATGGCATTGCTATTATTTGAGGACCGTGAATTGACTTAAAGCTCAACATGGAACGAGACATTAAAAAAATCGGGTTGGTAAACTTGGTGGTGTTGCTCGTGGTCGGCATCGCCGCAGCTTTCTTGAGCTTTCAGGCCGGCACATTGTCTGGTCAAGCCGGACTCGTCTTTCTAAGTCTCGGGTTCCTGGTCATCGTCGTCAGCTATTTTCAAATGCGATTGGAGGAAACTGAGCGTTTGGAGAAAATGGAGTTCGAAGAACTCAATAAATCCAAGGGTAGCTCGAGCCTTTTTAATGCCACCGAGGCAGAAGCGTTTCCCGCTCAGCGCGCTCGCGAACAGTTCGAGCGTTTCTTCGTTTCAAGCTTCACGGTTCTCCTTTTCATGTTCCAAGCGGGCGCAGTCTATTGGTTGTGGACGTGGTTGAAGGATGCGACCCCCTTACCGCTCAACCAGCCAGCGGTCGCGATGTCCTTGTTCGGTATGTTTGCGCTGGTTCTGTTTCTGCTGGGCAAATACTCGTCGAGCCTGGCTCGGCATACCAGCGCGCGGCTTCTGCGCCCGGGAGCGAGCTATCTTCTTTTAGGGGCTTACCTCTGTTTCATTGTGACAGCCTCCTTGGCCGCGGTGCAGATGGGATTCTTGAACTTTGATTTGTACGCCTCCCGCGTCTTAGCCGGAGTTGTTGCGTTAGCCGCAGTCGAAACCCTGATTAACCTCGTTCTCGAACTCTACCGGCCTCGGGTAAAAGGTAAAGTGAGTCGTCCGCTGTACGAGAGCCGGTTGGTCGGTCTGCTCGCTCAACCCGAAGGTTTGGTCACCACGGCCGCTCAGGCGCTCGATTACCAGTTCGGTTTTAAAGTGTCCGAGACTTGGTTCTACCGGTTTCTGGAGAAGGCCCTCGCGTGGCTTGTCTTGCTGCAGCTAGCGGTGCTGTGGTTCTCCACGTCCATGGTGTTCATCAGTCCAGGTGAGCAAGGTCTGCTGGAACGTTTTGGCCGGCGGCTCACGGATCGCGCTGTTCTGGAACCGGGGCTGCATTTTAAACTGCCTTGGCCCATGGACCAAGTCTATCGGCAGCGCACCCGAGAAATTCAGACCTTCAATATCGGCTTTGTCCCTGATCCGGAGAAAGAGAAGGAGACCACCGTCGTTTGGACTGTTCCGCACTACAAGACAGAGTTTAACTTACTCGTCGCCAGCCGAGGACCGCTCGCCTCGCTCGCTACCAATGCACCAGCCGAACGAGGCGCTCCGGTCGATCTGCTGACCGCCAGCATCCCCGTCCAATACCGGATCAGCAATTTGGGAGCCTGGTATTACAATCATACCGAAGGGAGCAATCTGCTGGAGAAAATTGCCACGCGCGAAGTCATCCGCTACCTGGTCGGCGTCGATTTGTTTGAAATCATGTCGAGCGGGCGAGCCAAGGCATCCAAGGATTTGCAGAAGCGTGTCCAAGATCGCGCGAACGAACTCGATCTTGGAGTGGAGATTATCTTCGTCGGGCTGCAAGACATCCATCCCCCGGTCAAGGTGGCAAAGAAATTCGAAGAAGTGAATGGCGCCCACCAGGACGTTGAAGCCACGCTTCGGATCGCCGAAGGTTACGCCGCGAAAACGACCAACCTGGCGCAGGCCGAGGGCTTGAGAAGACTCCGCGAGGCCGAGGCTTACGCGCACCGGAAAGTAACTGAAGCCCAAGCACGATCCGCTCAATTCACCAATCAGATCGCCGCCTCCAAAGCTTCTCCAGACGTTTTCTCCCAGCGCGCTTACCTGCAAGCTTTTGAACGCGGCGCTACCAATTCAAGGAAGTATATTCTCGCCGTAACGAACACGCAGGATGTGATTCTGCTGAATTTAGAAGACAAGATCCGGCCTGATTTGCTGGATATCGCGGCACCGACTTCGAGAAGGTAATTTGAATTTGAACTTATGAAACGAAATACCCTAACCATTATCGTCGGCGCTCTGCTGGTTCTGATCTTCGTGGTGCTGCTGTTTACATTTCAGGTCCGCCAGACTGAGGTGGCTGTCGTCACGACGTTCGACCGGCCAACGAGCTACTACATCGACCAACCCGGGCTGAAGTGGAAATGGCCGCGTCCGATCCAGAAGGTTTATAAGTTCGATAAACGGATTCACAATTTCGAAGGCCGGTTCGAGCAGACGCTGACTGTGGATAACTATCCATTGCTGGTCATGCTGTATGTCGGATGGACGATCAGCGACCCGAAGGCCTTTTTCAATAGTTTTCCCGGCGGCACGCCGAAAGAAGCCGAACCCGTGCTGGCAGGTCTCATTGAAAGCGGGAAGAACGAAATCGTTGGCAAGCACCCATTCTCTCACTTCGTTTCCACCGACGAAAAAGAATTGAAGGTCGTGGATGTGGAAGCCGAGGTGCTTCGCGCCATCCAGTCAATAGCCGAATCGAAATATGGGATTGCTATCAAATTTGTCGGGATCAAAAAGCTCGGATTGCCCGAGAGCGTTACGGAGAAGGTTTTCACCCGTATGCAGGCCGAACGGCAGCGGGAAGTGGAGCGAATCAAGGCGGAAGGCGAAGCCAAGGCGATGGACATTCGGAGCGCGGCGGATCGTGACCGCGAGAAGATGCTGGCCACAGCTCGTGCGAAAGCTACCGCCATCCAGGGTGAAGCTGATGCAGAGGCAACCAAGTCCTACGCGATTCTGGAGCAGAATCCGGAGTTGGCGATCTTTCTGATGCAGCTCAGAACGCTGGAGGAAACGCTCAAGGACAAGTCCACTTTGATTTTGGACGAGCGTACGCCGCCATACAATTTGTTTAACCAGCAACCGACTTCGACCCCGCCTGCCCCAGTGCTGGGCGGCAGACCAAAGTGATCCTCTCATGAACGATTCGCACGATCACGATCACGATCATTCTCCGCCACGCCGAGATCAGGCGAAAGGGCCGATCGCCTCGCTGCCACCAGGACCTGTCGAAGATGCCGGCGCAGCGGCCCTTTCGGAGGCGCTTCGGAGCAGCTTCGTCATCGTCAAAATCATCATGGCTATTCTTGTGGTGGTTTTCTTTGCGTCAGGATTTTTCACGGTCTCCTCTCACGAGCGAGCGATTATCCTGCGTTTTGGCCGTCCCATAGGCACTGGAGATCAGCAGTTGTTAGGACCGGGCGCGCACTGGAAATTCCCGTATCCGATCGACGAAGCTGTCCGCATCCCCTATAGCGAGTTTCAAACCGTTCGTTCCACGACCGGATGGTACGCCACGACTCCCGAGCTCGAGGTCTCAAACAGCGAACCGCCCCCGGGCTCTACCCTGAATCCCGCCGCGGATGGATATACGCTGACCGCAGACGGCAACATCATTCACGTGCGGGCGACATTGCGTTATCGGATTAACAAGCCGCTGAACTATGCCCTCGATTTCGTCAACGCCCCGGCTCTGGTGCAGAACGCCTTAAACAACGCTCTGTTCCATGCCTCATCGCGGTTCACAGTGGACCAAGCACTCACTTCGGATAAACTTCGTTTCAAGGAAAAAATTTCCGCGCGCGTACAACAACTGGTCGATCAACAAGGGCTTGGAATTACTGTGGAACAAGTCGAGCTGAACGCGATTGCGCCGCGCTATGTGAACCCTGCTTTCGAAGCCGTCCTAGCGGCTGACGTGGAACGTCGGCAAACCAACGAAATGGCCCAGGCCTATGCCAATCGCATCCTGAATACCGCGCAAGGCGAGTCCAATGCAGTGATCAACACAGGCTTGTCCGACCGCGCCCGGCTCGTCGAAGCTGTGGCGGCCGAGGCAAAATATTTTACGAATCAATTACCTTATTACCGCGCGAATCGTCAGTTGTTTGCCAGCCGGTTGCGGACGGAAACGCTGCACCGTGTTTTAACCAATAGCACCCTCGAGAAAATTTATCTGCCGCCTGGCAAGGATGGCAAAGCCCGCGAACTAAGATTACAATTAAGCCGTGAACCACAAAAGCCGTCGGCGAAACCATAGCCGCAACAGAGCGAGATATCCGGTAAGCGTGGAAGCCGACGTGAGCAGGCTCACTTCGCTTTCGTTCCGGAGCGATATCAAAGCCTTGTGACGTCGGCTGGCACGAACGGAGTCATTGATTACCGAAATGAGCGTCATCTGAATTTCAAATCGTAAAAGACTATGCAAGTAACTTCACTGTTGAGTCGGGAAAAACACGATCACGATCACGACCACGACCATGATCACCACCATGAACCCGATGCTTCGTGTCCAACTTGCGACCACGAGCACACGCCGGTCCGACTGCCACAGACGCTGGTCGGGCTTATCTTCATCATCAACGCTTTCATCGTGGATTGGTTCTTTGACAAGGGAAGCAACAGAGACTCGATGGTCGCCCATTTCAGCGCCATGATCGGGGCGATCATTCTAGGTTATCCGATCGTGTGGACATCTATCAAAGACATCCGCCGGGGAATTTTGAGCATCAACGAGTTGGTCGGCATCGCCGTGCTCGCCGCCTTCGCCTCGGGCCAGTACGAAAGCGCGGGCTTGGTTGCTTTCTTTATGCTGCTGGGTGAGATCATTGAAACCCGGACAGCGGCTGGTGCTAGGGCTTCAATTGAATCGTTGATCAAGCTGACTCCTACCAAAGCGCGCCGTTTGACCGGCAAGGGAGAAGAGGAGGTCTCCGCCAAGGATTTAGCCGTGGGCGATGTCATTCGGGTTCGCCCTGGCGACAACGTCGCGGCTGATGGAGTGATCACCAATGGGCAAGGTTCCTTCAACCAAGCCAACATCACTGGCGAGTCGCTGCCGGTCGATAAGAAGCCGGGCGACGACGTCTTTGCAGGCACTCAAAACCTGACGGGAGTGCTGGAGATCCGGGTTAGCCGGGCGGGGCAGGACACGACCTTGGGCCGGGTGCGGGAGTTGATTCTGGCTGCCGAAAAAACCAAGCTTCCCATCATGCGGATCGTGGATCAGTACATGGTCTATTACACACCGTTCGTAATCGTCATCGGCGCGCTGGTTTGGGCTTTCACTCAGAACCTCAACAACGTCATCGCCGTGCTGATCGTGGCGTGTCCTTGTGCGTTTATCTTAGCGACACCCACCGCAATGGTTGCCGCTCTCTCCGCGGCTGCGCGTTTGGGGATCTTAATCAAGAACGTCGGGGATATCGAAGCGGCGGCGCGAATCAACGCCTTCATTTTTGACAAGACCGGCACATTGACCACTGGCAAACTGACGGTCAGCCGCTTGGCACCCTTGGGCCAGACCACGCCTGCCGAATTGCTACGCATTGCAGGATCAGCGGAGAAATACAGCAATCATCCCACCGCGAAAGCGCTGGCTGCGCTTGCCGAACAAGCCGGGGTGCCTCTCTCTGAGCCGAAAGATTTTGTCGAAACCGCTGGCCGTGGCGTCAAAGCGAAAATCGACGGCCACGATGTTCTCGTCGGTCGCGCTCAATGGCTCCGGGACAACGGCGTCAAAGACGATTTCACAAAGTCAGTTGACCTGAACGAAACCGAGGGTTTCAGCCTGATCTTCGCCGCGCGCCAGGGCGATTGCATCGGATGGGTCGGGCTCCAAGATGAGACACGCGCCGAAGCTCGCGAATCACTGGCTTTGCTGATGCAAACGGGCATACGACGTATTGCGATGGTTACGGGTGATCGTCAGCCGGTGGCCGCGCGAGTAGCCCGCGAGATCGGCTGTGAGGAAGTGGTGGCCGAATGCTTGCCTCAAAACAAAGTGGAATTTGTTCGCCAGATGAAAGCGCGCGGCTATCGCGTTGCCGTCGTCGGCGATGGTGTCAACGACGCTCCAGCTCTGGCGGCGGGCGACATCGGCATTGCCATGGGTGTTGCGGGAAGCGAAGTCGCCATCCACAGTGCCACCATCGCCCTAATGAATAACGATCTAAGGCGGTTGCCCTTCCTCATTCGTTTGTCGCGCAGCACTCGCTCAGTCATCAATCAAAACTTTCTTGTGGGTGTTTTCTTCATCGTGGGTGGTTTAGTTGCGGCTGCCTTCGGTTATATTCATCCCATCGTGGCGGCTATCCTCCACAACGTCGGCTCTTTGATTGTGGTGTTCAATAGCGCTCGCCTCGTTCGCTATGGCGAAGATTTGGAACCTTTACAAACCGCCGCGTCAGAGCCGCAGGAGCCTGGTCAAGGCCAAAAACCAAGCCCGGCTCCCCGGCTGACTCCGGAGCTGGCTTAAGAGCGCCATCGATCAGAAGCAACATGCCCATGAACCCCACCAAAGCCTCTGGCAATGCTAAGCCGGGCGGAAAGCAACACCGCTTTGGCTTCGGATGGTTGAGCGGTCGGATCGAAGAAAATCGCTGGTGCGGCTCCACTCATCCAGAGTGTTCCAAATTACTAAGTGTGGGAACCAAGGCTCCAAATGTTGAATCAGAGGAACAGGTATGACTCTTACCGCTCTCGATACGCCGCAAACTAAAACCGCCAGCCCGCAATCCGATGAAATCGTTGTCGCAGTCCGCGGGCTGACGAAAGTCTTCAAGGATTTTTGGGGGCGGCCAAAAGCGCGAGCGGTCGATAATGTTGATTTTGAGGTTCGTCGAGGCGAGGTGTTTGGGCTCCTCGGGCCGAACGGCTCTGGAAAATCGACCACGGTCAAAATGCTGCTCGGGCTGCTCTATCCCACGAAGGGGCATATTGAGGTCTTCCGCCATTCGCCGCGCCACGTCGCGACCAAATCGCGAATCGGTTATTTGCCTGAGGAATCCTACCTTTATCGCTATCTCAACTCGAACGAGACGCTGGATTTTTTCGGCAACTTGTTTGCCCTGCCCGCCAAGGAGCGGCAGGAGCGCGCTGAACAACTCCTGACGATGGTGGGACTCGACAAAACGCGCCGCCGCCAAGTCGGTGAATTTTCGAAAGGGATGCAGCGCCGCATTGGTCTGGCTCAGGCATTGATCAATGATCCGGACCTCGTGATCCTGGATGAGCCGACGGCTGGGCTCGATCCCATTGGTTGCCGCGAGGTGAAGGACTTGATCCTGGCTCTGGCACGCCGGGGCAAGACGGTTATATTGAGCAGTCATCTTTTGGCGGACGTGGAGGATGTTTGCGACCGGGTCGTGATTTACTACGGCGGCAAAGTGCAAGCCATGGGAACGTTGAAGGATCTGTTGGCCAAGCCGGATGCCATGCGCATTACCACGCCGCTGCTTCCTCGTCAGACCGTCGAGCGCGTTCTCGAAATTATTCGGAAGGACGTGGCGGATGACAAGGTTCGCATCGATACGCCCACCCAAAACCTCGAAAGCTATTTCTTGGGTGTTGTGCAAAAGGCCAAGCAGACCGAGGCGGAGACATCGGGAGCGACCTCCGGGAACCGTGTTGCGGCTTATCTGCGCGGCGATGCCGACGCGTCGGCGGCGGTTCAGACGGACAAAATCCTTGATCGCCTGGCCTTGCCGGCAGCCGAGACTCGTCCGCTAGTCGAGGTGGCCCAGTCCGATCCGACGGGAAGTGTGGACCACAAAAAGCTCGGAGAACTGACGAAGCTGCGTGAAGCCTCGGCGCCAACTTCGCCGTCGGTAACCAAACCGGAAAAGGCCGCGGATTTGGAAAAGGCCAACGAGAAATTGTCATCGCTCACGGGAAAGCCGCGCGGTAAACCGTAATTTCTCAGACGCATGCAACGCCTTCTTGCCATCGCATGGCTGACTTTAAAAGCGGCCTTTCGTTTCCGGTTAGTCGCAGTCCTATCGATCATTCTTTTGGGTGGAGTGATCATTCTGCCGCTCATCATCAAGGATGACGGAACGGCCCGTGGCTTCACTCAGATTCTGTTGACCTACACCTTAACCTTGATCACTGCTCTGCTCGGTTTTGCCACCTTATGGCTGTCTTGCGGCACCCTGGCTCGCGATGTGGAGGAAGCCCAGATTCAGATGGTGGCGGTGAAACCCGTGGCGCGCTGGCAAATCTGGCTTGGCAAGTGGCTCGGCGTTCTGGTTCTCGATGCTTTTCTCCTCACTCTCTCTGCCGGAGCCGTCTTCTTCCTGATGCAATGGCGGGCTCGGAATTTACCACCGGAACAACAGTCGATCTTGCGAAATGAAGTGCTCGTGGCGCGGGGTTCAGCGAAAGAGCCCATTCCAGATCTTGCGGCGGTGGTGGAGGAGGAGCTTAAAAGGAGAGAGAAGGCCAACCCGATCGCAGTCACTGATCGTGCTTTTATACGAAAGCAGATTCGCGAGCAGTTGAAGGCTGGCTCACAGATTGTCCCCCCAGACCATCGGCGCGAGTGGAAGATCGATCTCGGCCAAGCCAAGGATTCCTTGCGCGATCAACCGCTCTATTTTCGAGTCAGGTTTAATGTGGCCCAAGCCACACCCTCGAGAACCTATTTGGGTGAGTGGAGAGTCGGCGAGTTTACTTCACCTTTGCTCTACACCACCAATATGAGCCTTGCTGCCGAGACATTCCATGAATTCGCGGTTCCGTCGAGCTTGCTCAGTCCAGACGGCATTCTCACGATCAATTTCATTAATCGCAATGAGACGGCGATGCTCTTCCCTGTCGAGGATGGAATGGAAGTGCTTTATCGCGAGAGCAGCTTTGGCCTCAATTACATTCGTGGAGTGAGCATCATTTTCTTTTGGCTGGCCTTGCTGGCCGCCTTGGGCTTGGCTGCGGCCAGCTTCCTGTCGTTTCCAGTTGCGGCATTTTTTTCGTTGGGCGTTCTGGCCGTCGGGCTCTCCAGCGGAACAGTGTCCCTCGTTCTTGAACAAGGGACAGTCTTTGAAGTGAATCATGAAACCGGCGTTGCCGATAACCCGGCCTTGCTCGATTACGTGGCTCTGCCGATCTTTCGCGTGCTGCAAAAGCTGATTAATATGGTGCAAGGGTTTTCACCCATCGATTCTCTCAGCACGGGACGGAGCATTACGTGGGGTCAACTGAGCCTGGCTTTCGCGGAGATTTGCCTCGTGCTGAGCGGGATTCTGTGCGCGATTGGGATGGCCATTTTTACGAGACGTGAGTTGGCTTCCGCCCAGACCAATCACTAGGAGGACTGAAACCTTGAACTGCACACCGAACTTTACGTCGCGCCTCGATGAGCCAGCGGAGCACGCGGGCTGTTCGATGTGGGACGTTCGATGTCCGAGTTTCAAATCGCTGCCATGAACCCTCTCTTCACCAGGTTCTACAAACCAATGCTCGTGGTTCTGGCGATGGCGTTGCTCAGTTCGGTTTTTTTCACTCAGCGGCAATTGAACAAGCAACGTGAAAAAATGGGGTTGACGCGCATCGAGCCTTTGGACAACGCGCCGCCCGTTCTCGCCTTCACAACGGTCGCGCTGGGCGGTTTTCGCGGGTTAATCGCCAATGCCTTGTGGGTTCGCCTCGGCGATTTGCAGGAGCAAGACAAATACTTCGAGATGGTGCAATTGGCCGATTGGATCACGAAGCTGCAACCCCATTTCGCCACGGTCTGGGTCCATCTGGCCTGGAACATGTCGTACAACATCTCGATCAAATTCAACGACCCGCGGGACCGCTGGCCTTGGGTGCTCCGAGGCATCGAATTGTTGAGGGATGAGGGGCTGCGGTTTAATCCCAATGAGCCGCTCCTTTACCGGGAATTGGCCTGGCACTTCCAACATAAGCTGGGCGCGAACCTTGACGACGCGCACAATTATTACAAATACGTCTGGGCCGAGGAAATGACCCAGGTTCTGGGCAACGGCCGACCAAACTTTGCGGAGTTGTTCACCCCACAAACCGAGGATGCGAAGCGAAGGGTCCGTTTGTTGCGCGAGAAATATAAGATGGATCCGCAATGGATGAAGGAAGTCGATGATCGTTATGGCCCGCTCGAGTGGCGATTGCCAGAGACTCATGCGATCTACTGGGCTGTGGTCGGCCTGGAGAAAACAAAGACTATTGAGCTCAAGAAGGATGACTTGATCACGTTGCGTCGGGTCATTTTTCAATCGATGCAACTGGCATTCCATCGCGGGCGGCTGATTTTCCCAAACAAGGCTGAGAAGGAATTCACCTATGCGCCGAATCTCGAAGTCCTTCGGCAGACCAGCAAGGCGTACGAAGAGATGATGGATCAGGAGCCCGATAAGCGCGAGCACCTGTCCACCGCGCACAGGAATTTTCTGAAAACGGCCGTCTATTTTCTCTACACTTACAACCGCATCTCTCAAGCCACTGAATGGTTTAAGTACCTGCGCGAAAAATATCCAAAGTCAATTCCGGATAACCAGACCCTGGATGAATACGCTTTGGAACGTGTGACTGAGGATGTGGGCGAGACGAGCCCAGACAGAGTCAAAGCCATTCTCGAAGGGTTGCTCACCAGCGCGTACGTCAACCTGGCGATTGGGGAAGAGGACCTGGCTGTCAGCTACGAGCGCTTTGCCCAACGGATTTGGATCCGTTATGAAAACGAGATCGGCGCGATATCCGAAAAGCGCGTCGGCCTGCCGCCCTTGGAACGTATCAAACGAGAAATTCGCGACCGGCTCCTCGATCCAGAGAACGGACTTGAAACACATCTCGCCAATCAACTTCGCACGAAGCTCAATTTGCCCGCGCCTCCGAGCATTGACGGCACCAATCGTCCGCCAGCCGCGATGCCCTCGCCCACCAACTCCGTGCCGTCAGCCATCAAAACGAAGCCGTGATTCGTGTTCGATGATTGACGGCGAGTTCTCCTGTTTTGTTGTTATCCAGTTGAGCGGAACATTGCAGTCCATCAGGAGTTCGTTTACGTTCGCGCCATGACTGTTTTGTCAGCGTTTTGCCGGTTAATTATTTTTGTCCTTGCTGGATTTTGGCTGAGTGGTTGTTCCCCTATTGCCGAGAGTGAATTGGATGAACAAAAGAATCCGCACTTTCTCACCGGCCGAAGCCGGGCCAATACCATGGACTATAAAGGGGCGGTGGCTGCGTTTGAAAAGGCCATCGAGGCCAATCCCCGGTCGGCCTCGGCTCATTTGGAGCTCGGCTTGCTTTACCTGCAAAAGGAAAACGACTTCGCAGCTGCGATTTATCATTTTGAAAAACACCTGAAGCTTCGCCCGAATTCCAATGTCGCCGAGATGGCGCGGCAGCATATCGTTTCCTGCAAAATGGAACTCGCCAGAACGGTGTCATTTGCGTTGGTCAATCAGAAAGCCCACGCGGCGCTAGATCGGTTAACCACTGAAAATGCTACCCTCCGCCAGCAAGTGGAAGAATTGAAAGGACAGCTATCGAAAGCGCAATTGGTCCCGCTACCAAGCGTGGTCACCAACAGGTCAACCCCTGCGCCTAACATCCCTCTCCCGAGTCAAAATGGACCTGCTGTGGATCAGGCCATGGTTCGGACGCAGCAGCCCTCGGTGGGAAAAGCCGAGGCCGTGATCCCACGCCCCGCTATCGTGCCGAGAACGCATGTCGTGCGGTCGGGTGAAACGCTTGCCTCGATCGCTCGATCCTATCGCCTTCCGCTCACCTCTTTGCAATCGGCCAATCCCAAGCTCGATCCTCGGAAACTAAAAGTGGGGCAGAGTGTTAGTATCCCCGGGTCGAAGAATTGAATTGGAATTGATTGCATGCTCAGCCGAGTTAGTTTTCCGCTCATTGTTCTCTTTTGGACCGTCATGAATGTGCTGCTCTGGCGGTCGGAATTTGGCGGACGAAGTGAACTGGGCAACGCCCTCCCGACAAGCGTCGTCCTCGATAAGATTCTGACTGCTCCGGATGACTCAGCTTTGGAAATCTTTCATCGTGGACAAAAGATTGGGTATTGCCGATGGCGAGCCAATGTTGGCGAAGAGTTGGCCACAGGCAAGATTGGTAATGAAGAGTATGAGCCTGAAGGAATGATCAAGCGGCTCTCGGGCTACACGGTCAGTTTGGAAGGCAACTTTCTTCTGAAGGCCCCGGGCAGCAGGCTGAGCTTTCAGCTTCACGGCGATTTCACGACCGGACATGCCTGGAAAGATCTGTCGCTTCGAGCCTCGGCTCGGCCGCGAGCTTGGGAGATTCAGACGATTCGCTCCGAAGAAAACTTGAGATTCACGTTCGAGGAAGGTGACACGAAATTTCAGCGCCAATTCAAATTTGCGGAGTTGCGTGATCCAGGAAAACTAGTTCGTGAATTGGGCTATCCCGTGCCACCACTTCTGCTCAATCAATGGAGCCAAGAGCCTAAGAGCATTGCTCTCGGGCTGGCGTGGGAGGCCCGAAACGATTGGCTCACTGTGGGCCATTCCAAGGTGCGCGTCTATCGGTTGCAGGCCAAGCTCCTGGACCGCTATCAAGCCGTCATCCTGGTTAGCCGCGCGGGTGAAATCCTGCGCGTCGAACTCCCCAACGAGATCGTTTTCCTGAACGACGCTTTAGTTCTCTAACTCGAAAAAATGAAGACGCGATTGCTTATGTCGGGCAGAGGTCCGGATCGATCTGTAAATTGGACCGCAGCATGATCGAGTTATACGACCTCGTAAAACGCTTTGGAGATCTGGTCGCCGTCAATGGAATCAGCCTGACCGTTCCCCGGGGTGAGTTTCTTGCCGTGCTCGGTCCTAATGCCGCCGGCAAAACGACGACGATCAAAATGATCGCTGGCCTCATAAAGCCCAGTTCCGGAAAAGTCCGTGTGGCTGGCTTCGACGTCCAAACAGAACCTTTGGAGGCGCGTAGAAGAATGGCCTACGTTCCCGACTTTCCGTTCCTCTACGATAAGCTGACGCCCTGGGAGTTCTTTCGATTTACCGGCCAGCTTTTTCAGATGGAAGATTCCCGTATCCTAGCAGCCGCTCGAGAGTTGATCGCCCGCTTTAATCTGGAACCCTACCTGGCGAAACCAATCGAGGGGCTTTCGCACGGCACTCGTCAACGGATCGCGATCGCCTCGGCTTTGTTGCACGATCCGGAAGTCTTCGTTATTGATGAGCCGATGGTCGGACTCGACCCGCACCATGCCCGTGTGGTGAAAGACATTCTGAAGGAGCGTTCGAAGCGCGGAATGACGGTCTTCGTCTCGACTCACCAACTCAGTGTGGCCGAGGAGATGGCTGATCGAATTGCCATTATCCATCAGGGACGGCTGATTGCAGTGGGAACACGGGATGACTTGCGTCGGCAAAGCGGTGCGGCCGGAGCACTCGAGAATGCATTCCTAACTCTAACGGCGCAGGAAGCCAACCTCACCGAAGAGCATGCGGCCCTGAGATAGTTCGGACTCTCTGATCGATGAACTCATTTTCACGCACCAGCCGTCTCCCAACACCGCTCGGGCTATTGATCCGAGTGAATGCACTTCAAGCCTGGCGGCGCTTAAAGGCGGTCCGCGAGCAATCTCGGCTCCTATCTTCTCTCATCGGGCTTTTCATCGCTGGATACATCGGTCTTTCGTTCTGGCTGTTTTATATGGGATTAACTTTCATCAAGACATTTCCGGGTTTGGGAGATCTCCTGACGGAACGATTGTTGTTTCTGCTCTTCGCTTTTTTCTTCGTCCTCCTGCTCTTCAGCAATCTCATCATCAGCTACACCAACTTATTTCGGAACCGCGAGACGTCGTTCTTGCTCGCCTTGCCCATCGCCTCCCAGACGATCTTCCGCTGGAAGTTCATAGAATCGGCTTTGCTGGCTTCCTGGGCGTTCCTCTTTCTCATTTCGCCTTTGCTGGCTGCTTACGGGCTCACGCAACGAGTTCCCTGGCATTTTTACGGGGTCACCGTCGTCTTGATCTCTCTGTTTGTCGTGTTGCCGGCAGTGGCCGGTTCTTGGTTGGCCGTGAACTTGGCTCGCTACATGGATCGCCGCGCTTTTCAAGTGGCCACTGTAATTTTGGCGTTTGCTTGCCTGATCAGCGCCGCGTTCTGGCTAAAGCCCGAACCACTCACGGACGAGGCGATCGAGACACGCGTGCTCGCTGTTCTCGACCGCCTGCTGATGAAAACGCGCTTTGCCCAATTTCCGCTGCTCCCCAGCTATTGGCTATCTTCAGGTGTGCTGCATTGGTCGGAAGGGGCCTTGGCTACGGCCGGATTCTTTGGATTGGTTCTTTTGAGTCACGTGCTTTTTTTTGGATTCCTCTCGTTCACCCGCATGGGGAACATGTTCTCCGACGCCTCTTCAACTGTGCAAAGCAAGGGGAGCGTTCTTGGTCGTTGGGGTTGGTTTCGCGCTTGGCAAGATCGTCATCGGACGTTTGGCTATTCGGCCGGATTGGTGGAAACGGCGTTAAACCGCTTGTTTTGGATTAAGTCCGACACTCGAGCTTTGCTGGCCAAGGATATTCGCCTTTTTTGGCGCGATACAACTCAGTGGGGGCAAACGCTCGTTCTCTTTGGGCTTTTAGGGGTTTATATCATCAACCTCCGACATTTTACGCATCAGCTTAACAATCCGTTTTGGGTGAATCTGGTTTCATACCTCAACCTCGGAGCGTGTGCGTTGAACTTGGCGACCTTGACGACGCGCTTTGTCTATCCCCAATTCTCACTCGAAGGAAAGAGGCTGTGGATTGTCGGCATGGCCCCTTTGGGCATGGTGCGGTTGGTCAAAGCCAAGTTTGCACTCGCCAGTTGCGCGTCGCTTTTCGTGACTATCGGATTGATCTTCTTATCGTGTCACATGCTGAAGATGCCCTGGGATCGCACTCTGTATTTTGCCATCAATATCACCGTGATGACGTTTACATTGAACGGACTCGCCGTCGGGCTGGGAGCGCTTCATCCCAATTTCAAAGAAGATAATCCCAGCAAAATTGTGAGCGGTTTTGGCGGTACTTTTTGCCTAGTCTTGAGCTTTCTTTACATTGTGAGCTCAGTCACGTTGCTGGCGTTCGGTTCTCCCTGGGCTCGAGGTTCAGAGTTCGGGTTGATGATCTCAGCCTGGCTGGGATTCGCCGCTCTCTCCCTGCTTGTGGGTTGGTTTCCGTTGAAATTGGGATTGCGCAAGGTGACGGCTTTTGAGTTGTAGCGGCGTCTCTGCACGGTTGGATGCGCGTGGGCGGACTCGACTCTTCCCGATCCGCGCGCGTCACCAAGCTGGCGATTTCCGGCAAAAGTAGTCTTTGGCCTGTCGGAATTTCAATTTTCATTTGTTGATCTCTTTACACGCCCTATGCCCAAGACTAAAGTCCACCCATGGCCTCGCACTTCGACGAGTCGGATTTTGTGGATAGCGATTATCAAAACGCGAAATCGCCCTATCCTGCCAGTTCCGCGCAGACGGGCGCTGGCACGGGCGTGCTTAATCGACCTCCCACACGCGAGGAGCTCGATAGCAAAGTCGGCGAGGCCCAACAGCGACTTACGGAGTTAAAGCGAGCTCAAGAAGAGCTCGAACGCGAGCGTGCCTCCCTTGAAGAAGCCCGCCGTCGCCGGATCGAGTTTCAGACAGGCCGCGAAGAGATGCTGCAACATTTGACCCGCGGAACCGGCTTGCTGGCCGAAGCCGAATTTGCTGCTCGCCGCGATGCCGAGCAAATGGCTAAGACCTTGGCTGATCTGAGGGATGCGCTTGGCAAAGTGGAGGCTATTCGCGAGGAGACTTGGAACCAGGAAACTTGGACGACCGAACTGACGCGAGCCTTGACCACCATAGAGAATTCCCGGATGGAATGGAATGGAGCGCGACTCAAATGGTCGATTTTGAATGGCATCGCTTCGGCACCCATCGAGCAAAAACCTGCTTCCAAATCGACGAATTCTCTGCTGGAAGGACGCAGCTTTGGACAGCTGTGCAAGTTGGGATTGGCGCTGACGTGGCCCATTGCGCTCATCGGCTTGGTGGCATTGGGACTCACTCTCATTTTCCTGCTCCGCCGGTGACCATCCTTCCGTATGGGATTCTTCAAGAAGAAAGCCGATCCCATTTCTGACCGTTCCCGAGCCCTCAACACGGAGATCGCCCGGCTGGAGGCGCAGATCAAGCAGCTCAATTCGAAAGTTGAGCATGCCAAGTCGCAACCTCGGCTACGCTCAACAGCGTTGCCCCGTCGGCCAAATGCCTCGGCGCCCTCGACACCACCGAACCCCGGCACTCAACAACCGATCTTCGAACCAATCAATCGAAGCAAGCTTGATGGGCCGGCAGAGACGGAAACGACACCGCAGCTCTATAGCGATCTCGGAGTGCGCAAATACGATTTAACGGCAGCTTGGCGGCGTCTGCAAAACCACTTTCGCGGTCCACCGGCGAACAATCCGAAACTGGTCAGTTATTTGGCTGCGGGCAGCATCAAAGGGCTCCGACCCTTGCGCTACGAAAAACGCGTGGCCCGGAATCGCTTTGTGGCCTTGCTTGTTCTTTTGCTCTTGCTGCTTTGGGGAGTTTTCGCTGTGTTTATCAAGAACAGTTAGCTGAATAATTAGCTGGAGCGCGTGGCGTGCGTGGGGACGTGAATTGACGGGGAAGAGTTTGCTCAGTTGCGCAAAAGCGATCTGAGCGTTCACCAAGTCAGATCGCGCGGTTCAAAACTGGCGGTCGAAGTGACTTGCGTTTTTGCTCGGACGCCAATAACTGCGAGCGTCCGGCTTCCGTTTCCGATTCAACAAATCTTTGCCCGCAAAGCGGAGCAGCCATCCCATCGGAGTGAGCACGACGAGAAAAAGCACGATCAAAAGAATCTTCCCAACGACTTGCCCGACGTGGAAGCCGGCGGTCGTGCCAGCGCGGTAAAAACCTCGAAACCACATCGGTCGGATCAAACAGACCACCACTGGAATGGCGGTTACAACCAGAACCGCCAACGGCCGTCCGGGCAGCACACCACGTTTCTGCAAGACAAACCCGGCCAGAAAAATAGCCGCTCCAACAACCGCGGTGAATTTTTGCCATTCCCTCGGATTTTCTTTCAGCTTTGGTTTCATCGCTAAGTCCGCGTCACCGCATTAGTCCGGAACTGATTCGAAAGTTCGCGCCACCTGCCGATGCGACTGGGCGGCGCGGTCCAAGATGAAGTTACCAATCACGAGATAATCCATGGCTGTGTTGATGAAGCAGCGATAAGCGTCGTCTGGCGAGCAGACAATCGGCTCCCCGCGGACGTTGAACGAGGTGTTCACCAACACGGCGCAACCGGTGGCTTGCTCGAACTTTTCAAGGAGCGCACAAAAGCGCGGATTGTGCTCACGGCTCACCGTTTGAACGCGCGCCGAATAATCGATATGCGTCACGGCTGGAATCGTGGAGCGCACTTGTTTGACTCGATCCAATCCGTGGCCTGGCTCGAGTGGGACGCGTTGCAGCGATCGTTTGACCAGACCGACCAACAGCATGTAGGGCGACTCCGCGTCCAATTCAAAATAGTCCGCTGCCTTTTCAACTCGAACCGCCGGCGCGAACGGCCGAAAGGATTCTCGAAATTTCACCTTGAGATTCATGACGGATTGCATCTTCGCCGAACGCGGATCGCCCAAGATGGATCGGTTTCCCAAAGCGCGCGGGCCAAATTCCATGCGCCCTTGGACCCAGCCGATCACCTTCTCCTGTTGGAGCAACTCAACGGTTCGTGTCAATAGCGCCTCATCGTCCAGTCGCTCATAGATCGCCTGGTGCGACCGCAGCGCTGCTTCGATTTCTTCATCCGTGAATTCGGGGCCCAAAAGCGCGCCTTGCATCTTGTCTCGGCGCTTGGAAGAAGGACGCTCCTCATCGCCGGATCTCACCCCGAGGCGATTATGCCACACGGCCAAGGCTGCGCCGAGAGCTCCGCCCGCGTCCCCAGCCGCCGGTTGAATCCAAATTCGGTCAAAGATTTTTTCGCGCACGATGCGTCCGTTGGCCACACAGTTCAAGGCCACGCCTCCAGCCATGCAAAGATTCTTACTCCCTGTGATCTCCATCGCCTGTCTGGCCAGGCGCACCATCACTTCTTCGGTCACGCTCTGAATGGACGCGGCGATATCCGCATGGCGCGGTTCGATGGGTGACTCGGGCAGGCGTGGCGGTCCGCCGAAAAGTTGATGAAACTTTGCGTTTGTCATCGTGAGGCCACGCAAGAAGTTAAAGTAATTTAAGTTCAGCCAGAACGAGCCGTCGGCCTTCAAATCGATGAGATGCTCGCGGATCTCTGACACGTATCTCGGTTCGCCATAAGGCGCGAGTCCCATCAGCTTATATTCTCCCGAATTGATGCGGAACCCGCAGTAAGCCGTGAAGGCGGAGTAAAGCAATCCGAGGGAATGAGGGAAATGGAGCTCCTGCAGAATATGGATTTGGCTGCCGCTCCCTTTGCCAATGGTCGTGGTCGCCCATTCTCCCACGCCATCGACCGTCAGAATGGCCGCGTCTGAAAAGGGACTAGGATAGAACGCGCTGGCTGCGTGAGCCTGGTGATGTTCCGAAAACAGAATTGAGCAGCCGCCTGCCAAACCGGGCATTTCATCACGGATGGTTTTCCGAAGATTCAGTTTCTCACCGAGCCAGGAGGGCAGAACCTGGCAAAAAGTGTGCAACCCGGCGGGTGCCACGGCGAGGTAGGTTTCAAGGACGCGCGCGAATTTTGTGATCGGCTTGTCGTAAAAGACCACCGCATCGAGCTGCTCCGCCCTCAACCCGCCGTGGCGTAAACAGAATTCGATGGCGCGGTTGGGAAAACGCTCATCGTTCTTCTTTCTTGAAAACCGTTCCTCTTGCGCTGCGCCGACGATGTTGCCGTCCCGAATCAGCGCGGCGGCCGAATCATGGTAATAAGCGGAGATGCCGAGAATGTAGTGCATGGCCGCGGTGAACTCACATGAACGGATAGAGGAATGGAGCCAGGACAGACGTTGAGCTGAAAAGAATGAGAGCGCCCAGAGCCAGCAAAAGAAGCACTAAAGGCAACAGCCACCATTTCTTTTCCTGTTTAAGAAAGGAGAGAAATTCTTTGAATAGTTGCCACACGATCAATCCTTGTAAGGTTTCGCCGAGAAAATTGCAAAAGGGAAGCTGAGAACTGTCATCTCCTCTTACCCCACAACGCTTCGTGTGGGATCGGCCAATCCCAACGGGATTGCATCCTCCAGCCCAGGGTTGGCGCGACGCGCCTACCCTGGGTAGGAATCCGTGACTATCTCTCCATCGAGCCTGCGGGCCTGCAATCTTTTGTTGCATATGCAACAAAAGATTGTTGCTCCATTGCAAATCCCGGCTCAGCCATTTTCCAAACGTCACGGAAATCACGCTGCGGGTCAGGAGTTCTGAGGATAGAATTGTGGGGTAAGAGGAGCTAAAGCCTGCGCTCCGAGCGCCACCGACAACTGGGGATGCACGGTCCTGTAATCTCTCTTTTTGGTTTTTTACCGTTGCTGGATTTGAAGAACTCTGACAACTTCTCAATCATAGTCACAGTCCATCTTCGGACATGCTTCGTTCAACAGGGATGAGGTGCGTGGCGGAATGGCGATGAGCTGTGTCATTTACTGCGTTAACAACCGAAAAACCATCAAATAAGAGAACAAGCTATGCGTAGATTCATCACAGGTTGGCTGGCGTCGTTGCTGGTCGTGGCCGCACAGGCAGGCACCGCGACCTACAACTTCGACACAGATCCGAGCACCACTCACAAAATCACCGGGAATAATCCTCAACCCTGGCGTGCCACGGGCGGCAAGACCGGGGGCTTCCTGGCGATCACTTATCCTGAGGGAAGCCAAAGCACCACGGTCGTCTTCCCCGATATTGATGCGGGTAAAATTGTGACGGCATTTACATTCGAGTGCGATCTGCGCGTCGGAAACAGCGCGGGGGACCGCCCTGCCGATGGATTTAGCGTCAGCTTCGCTCGAGCCGGAGATCCTGTGATCGAGACTGGTGCCGGATTCGCGGGAGGCGTACCCGAAGCAGGGACGACCACCGGGATTGCGATCTCGTTCGACACATGGGCCGGGAACGCGCTGCCGGACGGCGCGGATCTCGAAGGGATCATCGTCCGTGTGGATAACAAAACTGTCCTGCGCCAACCGATGCCTACGCGGCATGGAGCCTGTGATGACGCGACGAGCTTGCAGACAGGGCCTCGGGACGCGGCTTATTGGACCAACGGGGGTGATCCTCAAGATCCAGCATCCTGGGCAGGGCTGTGCTGGCAACCGTTCTCAATTGAGCTGGACTCATCCGGCAAATTGACGGTGAAGTACAAAGGCAAAACCATCCTGGATAAGTTCCAAACCACCTATTTCCCGACAGCGAGCACCTTGGTTTTGGCTGGCCGCACCGGGGGAGCAAATGAAAACACCCACTTCGACAACATCAAGCTCACGACACAGGCCGTGACCCCGGATGCCGTAGCGCCCACCGTTCCTCCGGGGTTGGCCTCGAGCGGGGTTTCGACGCGCGCCCTCGCTTTCAAGTGGAATGCCTCGACTGATGACTCCGGCAAGGTCGCTTATGAAATTGATCGCGACGGGACCATCATCACGTCGACACCCATCACTGCCACCTCGTATTTTGACACTCCGGTCAAGCCAAACACGACCTACAGCTACAAAGTCCGTGCAGTGGATCCATCAGGAAACAAGTCCGCGTTCACCTCGGTGTTGACGATCAAGACAGATGTCGAGACGCTGACACCCACCACTGGCTTCCTGACCTTCGAGGCCTGGACTGGGATCTCGGGCACGCCCGTGGACAATCTCATCGGCGACGCCAAATACGCAGGCCCAGCCGATGTCGTAGCCTACGCCAGTTCGTTGGACACGCGCACCGTCTTCGGGGATGACAGCCATGAGAACTACGGCGGACGCCTTAGTGGATTCTTTACCCCCGACCAATCAGGCGCGTTTGAGTTTTTCCTTCGTAGCGACGACGCCTCACAGCTTTTCCTGAGCACCGACGACAAAGTCGCCAACATGGCGCAGATCGCCGAAGAAACCGGTTGCTGCGATGCCTATCACGAATCCGGTGATCCGGAGACATCCGCACCGATCACGATGGTGGCGGGTAAGAGATATGCGATCCAAGTCCTGTGGAAAGAAGGCGGCGGCGGCGACTACGCCCAAGTCGCCATGCGGAAAGTTGGGGATACGACTGCAGCGGCTAGTCTAAAGCCTATCGCAGGAAAATTCTTGTCCACCAGCCTCGACGCCAAGCATGGTCCTCCTATCATTTCAGAGCAGCCGAAAGCCGTTGACGTCGCTCTCGGAGCCTCGGCGACATTCAGCGTGGGGGCTTTAGGTTCCCAACCCTTAAGCTATCAGTGGACATTCAGGCCCTTGGGTCAGCCCACCACCGTGGACATCAAGGGTGAGAACGGCGCCACATTCACACTTAAAAACGCCCAAGCCCCCAACTCTGGCTCTTACAGCGTCACTGTCAGCAACTTCGAGGGTTCTGCGACCACTGTGCCCATCTCGATCAAATTTCCAGGGACGCAATACATTTATTTCGTCACGGCTGACCCCGGGCCGCTCACATTCGCAGGCGACATTGCAGTGTATCAGCGTCTCCTGAAGCGAGGTTTCAA
>SIBE01000006.1 GCA_009695265.1 Pedosphaera sp.
AACCTACGTCCTATCTCAAACCCCTCTTTCGTCCGAAATCAGAAATCCGAATAACTCGCCAGCGTGGCGAAACCTAGCGGCGTTTAACGCAGAGCAAGCTCGTTACGATAACGCAATGTCTGATTTGAATGCGTATCGACGGCCTCTTGAAGACGCAATGGCCCGAGATCGCTTTAAACCCCCTACGCACCATCCTGCCCGTCGCCTCGTCGAATTCGTCAGAATCAGGCCAGACAAAATCCCGGAATGGAAAAACCGTTCTGGCGACTGACTGTCGGCAAAGCTTGGCAATACGCCTCACGGACGGTCCGAAAAGTAAGAGGTAAATTTACCTCTTACCCCTCATGTCACTCAGTCGGAAGCCGCCTTTCATTGGACTTTTCGACCACGCCGTTGCCAATTGGCAACGCTTGCTCACCTTCGCACGGAACGGCCCCTCCACGCTACGCAAGCACACCGAGCGCGGCGTCGATAGCCTGAAACGGCCTGGGGCAGAATGGGCGGTTGCGTGAGTTTTGGAGCCTCAAAAGCGGTTGCCATCGGTTGCCATAATTTGCCACATTCGGAACGATTGGCCAGCATTGCCGACAATTGAGGATTGAGTGGTGTAGGTGAAGAAAACCCTTTGTTTATTGGGCTTTTGTGGGGTTTTAAGGTGGTGGGTCGGGTGGGGTTCGAACCCACGACCAACGGCTTAAAAGGCCGCTGCTCTACCACTGAGCTACCAACCCATCATGTTTAACTGAGACGACTTATGTGGCCAACATTCCTCGGCCGGATTACCCCTGGCGCCCAGGACTTCAGACATCATTCCCGACCACGATAAACGAGCGCAATCGGTTCATCGACAACCGGGCTTCCCCATAGTTGGCAAAAACCTAGGGCGACTCGAATCATCGGCCGGTTACTATGCCGCGCTCAACTGCGGGGGCAAGCAATTTCGTCGCTCGCCTAAGACCACCACTTGGGCAGGCGTTGCCCCGGATTTTATTTGCTGTTTCTCCGAACTCAAATTAGTTTTGCGCCTCATTTATTGAAGCAACAGTACTTCTGAACGATTTATGGCTAAACCACCTCTTTCCACAAACGAGCTTACTGAGATCATCGTAGGTATTCATCGGCTAGCACGAAACCTCTGGTGGACGTGGAATCAGGAGGCTCAGGAGATTTTTCACGAACTCTCACCTCGGTGTTGGCAAAACCTTTACCACAGTGCTGTGGCGGTGTTGCGTGAGGTGTCCGATTACGAATTGCGAGTGCGTTTGCAGGATCACGACTTCGCTGAACGGGTTCGAGAGGTCCTAAAAGCATTCGATGCTTATTTGAATGACCGAAACACCTGGGGACGCCAAAACGCGCAGGTGTTGCAAAAAAGCCCGGTCGCCTATTTTAGCGCGGAGTTTGGTTTCCACGAAACCCTGCCTATCGCGGCGGGCGGGTTGGGCATCCTGGCTGGAGACCATGCGAAATCCGCGAGTGACTTGGATCTTGGCTTTGTCGGGATCAGCCTATTTTACCGGGAAGGTTATTTTCAACAAACGATCAACCCGGACAACTGGCAAACTGAGCTTTACACGCTGCTTAATCCACGCAATTTGCCGATCGAACCTGTCTTGGATGCGAAAGGTGAGCCTTTGGTCTGCGTGGTCGAGGTCGCGATGTCTCAGGTCTATTTTCAAGCATGGCGAGTGAACGTGGGACGTTGTCCTGTTTATCTCCTGGATAGCAATCGTCCCGAGAATGAGCAACGGTATCGAGATTTGACCCTGCGGGTTTACGGCGGTGACAGCACCACCCGGATCATGCAGGAAATCTTGTTGGGCGTCGGAGGGGTCAGATTGCTGCGCGAGCTCGGTGTTCAGCCTTCGGTCTTTCATATGAACGAAGGGCACGCCGCATTTCTCACCTTGGAATTGATTCGCGAAAAGCTCGCCTCGGGGAAATCTTTTGCGGAGGCCTCGGCCAGCACCCGAGCGGAATGCATCTTTACAACGCATACGCCCGTCGAAGCTGGGCACGACCGGTTTAGTAGCGATTTGGTGAGCTACGCGCTCATTAAGATGCAAGGGCTCCTCAAGCTGACGCTGCCGGAACTGATGGCATTGGGCCAAGTCGAGGTGGGCAGCGAAACGGAGCCTCTCTGCATGACGGTTCTGGCGTTGAAACTTTCGCGGGCCGCCAACGGCGTGAGCGAGTTGCATGGGCAGGTGAGCCGGTCTATGTGGCAGCCTTTGTTCCCCGGGAAATCGGTTGACCAAGTTCCAATCGGGCACATCACCAACGGAATTCATCTGTTGGGTTGGATGAAAGGCCCGGTTCGCCGCCACTGGAAACGGCGACTCGGACCGGATTGGGAGAACGACGTGAACTCACATGAGTTTTGGGCGCGAATGGCGGATCCGGAGTTTATTTCCGACGAAGAAATTTGGGCACTGCGTTTCAGGCTGCGGAGAGAGTTGATAGAGTTTAGCCGTCGGCGTCTCCTGTTGCAAGGCCAGCGCCTGACACAGGGCGACTTTATCGCTTTCGATCAGTTGTTGAATCCCGATGCCCTCACGATTGGCTTTGCTCGACGCTTTGCTACCTACAAGCGCGCTCCTCTCATCTTTCAGCAATTCGAAAATATCGCTAAGCTCGTCGCTGATCGGCAACGTCCGGTCCAGTTTGTTTACGCGGGCAAGGCCCATCCACGCGATGACGAAGGTAAGCGCTTTATTCAGCACATCATTCATCTCAGTAAACATACGGAGCTGAAGGGCTACCTGGTGTTCATCGACAACTATGATGTGCATGTCGCCCGGCAAATGGTTTCGGGCTGCGATGTTTGGCTTAACAACCCGCGCCGTCCCTTGGAAGCATCCGGCACGAGTGGGCAGAAAACTGGTTGTCACGGCTGTTTGAACCTGAGCATTCTCGACGGATGGTGGCGCGAAGGTTACGACGGCACCAATGGCTTTGCGATTGGAGCCGATTCTCATCCCGATTCGGTGGAGGAACAGGATCGGCTAGATAGTGAGGACCTTTATCGAGTTCTCACGGAGGAAGTAATTCCATGCTTCTACGCTCGTGATGCGCAGGGAATCCCTCGCCGTTGGATTGCCAAAATCCGCAGAGCCATGATCACGCTGGTTCCTCAATACAACACCTGGCGCATGGTGCAAGAGTACACTCAAAAATATTATTTAACCCGGTAGTTCTCACACTCCATTCGCTTCCATTCAAAACACCGCGCGGCCGTCCCGCATCACTGGGACGGCCGTATTGTTCAACAGAATAGAGGGCAAAGCTGGATAGTTATTCTAAGCACGGTAGGGTATGTCAGTGAGCAGCGATATTAAATCTCAGACGTTTGAAGAGTTGCTGTCCCAGTTTCAAGCCTGGGACCAACCCGCTTATCGGGCCTCTCAGTTGTTGGAATGGCTCTATGTCCACCGCGTTGCTAGTTGGGATGCGATGAGCAATCTTCCCAAGGCATTAAGGGATCGACTTCGGCACCATTATTCTCACAACGTTTTGGAGTTAGTCCGCAAACAGGGATCTCGCGACACGACGCAAAAATTTCTCTGGAAGCTGAGTGACCAGTCGTTGATCGAAAGCGTCTTGATACCAGCCAGCCCGGCTTTATACGGTGAACCAAGCGATCGCCACACTCTTTGTGTTTCCACGCAAGTGGGGTGTGCTTATGGTTGTAAATTTTGCGCGAGCGGACTGGACGGTTGGAAGCGCAACCTTGGCGTGGAGGAAATCGTCGAGCAAGTAATGGCGGTCGAACGCTGGGATGCCACGGAAGATCCGACGAGGCAAAATCCCCAGCCAAAATCCGAAACGATTTTTCCTGACGCCGATTCCAACTCTCCGCACGCAACTCTTCCACGCTTAATAAACAACCTTGTCATCATGGGAATGGGTGAGCCTCTCGCTAATTACGATAATTTGATGAGGGCCTTGGAGATTCTGAACGCGCCCTGGGGTGGGGGCATTGGAGCGCGTAAAATGACGATCTCGACGAGCGGGTTGGCTCCTCAAATTCGCAAGCTCGCGGATGAGCCGCTTCAGTTCCGGCTCGCGATCTCTCTGCATGGCGCAACCGACGAGGTGCGGAGCAGAATCATGCCGGTCAACCGGAAGTACCCGCTTCATGAACTGACGTCCGCTTGTGAGTTCTACCAGATCAAAAAAGGACGAATGATAACGCTGGAATACATTTTGATCGCCGGCGTGAACGACAGTTTAGATCAAGTGAAGCCGCTAGCGGAATTGGCTCACCGATTAAACGCAAAGGTGAATTTGATTCCGTACAACAACGTTGATGGGCTTGATTGGGAACGCCCGAGCGAAGATGTTCAGGAGCGATTTGCTGCCGCCCTGGTGAATTCGAAAGTGACGGCCACTTTAAGGCGAGAGAAAGGCCATGACATAGACGCCGCGTGTGGGCAGCTCCGCTTGAAAACAGAAAAGGAACGGAGGCAAGAGTAGCTTTTTTCTCGGAAAGAAAGGGAGTCGCCGATTAAATGAATTCTCATCTGCGCTCGTATGGAGCGCCGCTTTAGCCGGTCGCCACGTGAAAACCGGCTAAATACCTGCCATAACGAGAATTGATGCTGACTGCCCAAATCAGCGCGTAAGAATCACGCAGGCTGCTGAACACACGTTGATCATTGATACCTCAAATCTCATGCCAGTCTACAACATGTATGACACGAGAAATCGCTGATCGCCGCCTTTACGCGTGGAATTTGCCACGCACAAAAATATTACGCGCTGATTTGGGTGACTGCCTTCGCGCTTGACAAGAACTTAATTTCTCCAAGAATGCGGCACGTTTGATACGAAATCGTGCTCGGCATCTTCGCTTGAGTCCTCCGAAGCCGCGTTATCAAGTTGCCCAGACAGCCGAGAAGCCAGTCGATGCCGAACATTCGACTGGAC
Organism: Pedosphaera sp.; assembly: GCA_009695265.1. Classification (GTDB taxonomy): domain Bacteria; phylum Verrucomicrobiota; class Verrucomicrobiia; order Limisphaerales; family SIBE01; genus SIBE01. Next base: position 4,930 of record SIBE01000006.1, read on the forward strand.
CAATGTAGTCTCGAGAGAACGAATCAGCTATGACGGATACAGCCTCAGAGTCCCCAGAAAAAATCTCTACACAGGAGGGTTACGGGAAGATATGCGGGACGTTTATTTCAACCTGCGATAAATTTTTAGGAAGGCTTCAGACGTCCATTGAAGCTCTGGGCCCGGCCGGCTCGCCACCCTCTTTAACCGACGAGTTTCTAACACAGTTTTTGGTTGAATCCGATAGTTTTTCAAGCGCCTGTTGTCGAGAGTTAGCCACAATGATTCGCGCTTCCTCTACTCAACCAGAGGTTAGGGACACCTCAGAACCTGTTTTAGCCAAGCTGATCAGGAATCGATGTTTTGATCGAATTGATAGCGTGCTGCTTAACTATCTCAATCTCCTCGAGCGGTTGAATATCAACCTCAGCCCAGTTCGTCCTCGGCTTGGAGACTCGAAGATACGCGATATTCTGTCGCTCCCAGCTTCTGGCAGCCAGCCTTCATCTGGAGGAGCCGGAGAGAAGCTTGCAGTAGGTGCAAAAGGCAAGTCGGCTGCGATCCTCAAGGTTTTGGAATATCTCGAAGAACTGGACAAACTTCCGCATGACCTTCTTGATTACGGGGCTCTGAAGCTTTTTCCAGCAGAGGCAGATTTCCGTTTGGAGAGCGAGTTTGTGCTCAAAGCGCAAGACGGCATTCAAGTCACTTACCAAGGAGTGCTGTCGGCCTTGGATCGTTTTGAAGAAGTGAAAAGAAAGCGCTGGGAGGATCAGAGAACTGCAGAGACAGCGAACGTCAAGGAAGCAGCCATGAATTCCCTGCTCAATACCAACGCCACGAAGACCGGCTATGGCTCTTTGGTGGTCGGCGGCGTTTGCGCAGTGCTTGTTTGGGTGGCATTCTCCAGCGGGATAGTGCATAAGTACGTAATGATCGGAGAGGGTGTGGTGGCGCTGACTGGAGTTATCTTCTTCTTCCGAGGTATAGCCAGCCTCACCAAAAGCTAAGATCTGGGAGCCACTTCGCGATGGAATTTGAGCTGGCTTCGGCTATTCTCTCTCAGTGATTGCATTGATCGATTACGGTGGGGGCAACTTGCACAGCGTGGAGAAAGCTTTGCGTTTCCTGGGAGCGAATGTCCGCCGCGTCACTCGTCCCAGCGAGTTGAAGGACGCTCGTGCCGCACTGTTGCCGGGCGTGGGCGCCTTCGATGATTGTATCAGTGCTTTGGGAACTCAGAGCCTCCTGGAAGCGACCCGTGAATTTATTTCTTCAGGACGTCCTTTTTTAGGGATATGCGTGGGCTATCAAGCCCTTTTTGAGAAGAGTGACGAATTCAACAGTTGCGCTGCTGGCTTGGGTCTCTTCAAAGGCAAAGTGGTCCGCTTCTCAGGCAAGAACAGATTGAAAGTGCCCCAAATTGGCTGGAACCAAGTCGAACTCACTCAGAAAGATTGTCCCTTGTTTCAAAACATTCCGGATGGGAGTTACTTTTATTTCGTTCATAGCTTTTATCCACAGCCTATAGACCAGTCCGTCGTCGCCTGCGAGACTTGCTATGGCGAAAAGTTTGCCTCTGCGATTTGGCGCGACAACGTTTTTGCGACACAATTTCATCCTGAAAAAAGCCAGAAGCTAGGGCTGCAGTTGCTGAAGAATTTCGTTGAGCTTTCCGCGAAATAGCGATGGCAAAGAATGGAGCGTTTTTCCAGAACCGCATCGCCCCGGATATGAACGCGGGGACTTGTTTTGGGTGTGATACACTTTACCCGAGTCTTGTGCATCCGAAGTCTCTTTGCTACTTTGATGAGGTTGGAGCAATAAGGGTTGCTGCTAGGGTAATTATCGAACAACAACATTAACTGAAATATTATGGCTTACGAACTCCCCCCGTTACCGTATCCAAAGGATGCGCTTGAACCTTCTATCGATGCTCAGACCATGGAAATCCATCACGGAAAGCATCACAACGCCTACGTGACGAATGTCAACAAGGCGATCGCCGGAGCACCTGATCTCGAAAAGAAATCCGTCGAGGAATTGATCGGCAATCTGGACGCAGTTCCCGCTGACATTCGTAACGTCGTTCGAAACAATGGTGGTGGGCACGCGAATCACTCCATGTTCTGGAAGACTCTGGGTCCGAAAGCGGGCGGGGCTCCCTCGGGCAGTCTGGCGGATGATATCAACGCGACGTTTGGGAGTTTTGACGCTTTCAAAGAGAAGTTCGAGGCGGCGGGTGTCGGGCGTTTTGGCAGCGGTTGGGCCTGGCTAATCGTCAATAAGACCGGCAAGTTGGAAATCGTTTCGACCGCAAATCAGGACAATCCAATCATGGAAGGAAACAAGCCTGTCTTGGGTTGTGACGTCTGGGAGCATGCCTATTATCTGAAATATCAGAATCGCCGAGTCGATTACCTGAAAGCTTTTTGGAATGTTGTGAGTTGGGGGGAAGTGGCTAAGTATTACGAGGCTGCCAAGAAGTAGTTTTAAGTTTGGAGATTTCAAAAGGCACGGCGAGCCTCGTTCGTCGTGCCTTTGTTCTCTCGGGGGGGGGCTTTGGTCTCAACCGCCTGGGTGAAGCATCTCTTTCCAGAAGCTCTATCCTTTGGGCTTCAACTGAGGAAAGAGAATTACGTCTCGAATGCTCTCTTGACCGAGCAACATCATGCAGAGCCGGTCAATGCCCAACCCCATTCCACCGGCCGGCGGCATGCCATGTTCGAGTGAGACGATAAAGTCTTCATCCAGCTTCTGCTGTTCGCCGCCCGCTTGGTGTTCGAGGCGTTCGCGCTGTTCGATCGGGTCGTTCTGCTCGGAGTAGGCCGGTGCAATCTCTTGCCCGTTAATACAACATTCAAAAACTTCCACTGTGTCACGGTCTTCCACCGATAGTTTCGCCAGCGGGACGAGTTGTTTCGGGAGATGCGTCACAAACGTTGGCTGAATCAGCGTCGGCTCGATTAACTTTTCGAAGACAGCGCCGGTTACTTCGAAATCCTCGTATTCTTTCCCAATTTCCGCGCCGAGAGTGACGGCTCGTTCTCGTCTTGCTTCCGGGGCAAGTTCAAACCAATCAGTGCCAGCCCTCTCGCGCACGAGGTCCTTATATCGAACACGCTTCCAGTGGGGCGTCAGATCGATAGTTCTGATTACCTGGCCTTCTCCATCCTTATGCTCAATCACCAAAGTGCCGAGCACGTTTTGCGCGACTTGGCAGACCAGCGATTGGACCAGCTCCATCATGGTCTCATAATCACCGTACGCTTGATAAGCCTCCAGCATGGTGAACTCCGGATTATGCTTTCTCGATAGGCCTTCGTTCCGGAAGTTGCGTCCAATTTCGTACACCCGGTCGAGGCCGCCGACGAGCAATCGCTTCAGGTAAAGCTCCAGGGCGATCCGCAAATAGAAGTTGCAGCCGAGCGCGTTGTGATACGTGACAAAAGGTTGTGCCGCTGCGCCGCCGGGAATGGCTTGCATCATGGGCGTTTCAACTTCCACAAAGCCGCGGTCATTCAGAAAATTCCGTATCTCCCGGATGATTTGGCTCCGCAGCAAGAAAACTCTCTTAACCTCGTCATTGGCCATGAGGTCGAGATAACGCTGCCGGTAACGGATTTCTGTGTCGGCGAGCCCGTGCCATTTTTCCGGTGGCGGTCTCAGGGCTTTGGCGAGGATCACAAACGAGGAGAGCTTCACAGAAACCTCGCCGGTCCGCGTGGTAAACATGGTGCCGCAAGCTCCGATAAAATCTCCCAGATCCAGATGCTTAAAAATATCGAACTGCTCGTCGCCCAACGATTGCTTCTGAGCATACACCTGAATGCGGCTTGTTTGGTCCTTGATATCGATAAAATGGCTTTTTCCCATATCGCGGTGGGCGGTGATCCGGCCAGCCAAGGCAACTTCGCGGCCTTCAGCGTAATTGGCTCTGGCGCTTGCAGCCGTTTCCGCCGGCGTAAATTTATTGGCAAATGGGTTAATGCCCTTGGCTCGCAAGGCAGCCAACTTCGCCTTGCGTTGTTCGATCAAGGAATTTGTTTCGTCCATAGACTTTGTGTCGCCGCAAATGAAACACTGAGAAAGCCCGGATGTCGAAGGTTTTGAGGTGCGTTGCAACGATTCACGTTTTGGCCTAGAACATCTTTGGGTCTAAGACATCCGTTCAAGTTCCTGGATTCCTCGCGGGTCCCGTGCTGGACCGCACAACCAAATCGGCCGGGAGTCGCTTGATGTCGGGATGCTCGCCCCGCAGCAAGCGCAGCATCGAATCCATCGCTGCGTGCCCCAGGCGGTATTTGGGCTGGCGAATGGTGGTCAACGGAACTCTGAAGAACTGACTGCTCATGATATTTCCAAATCCAACGATCGAGATGTCCTCCGGGATTCTCAATCCTTGGCCGAGGAGAATGTTGGCCGCGCCCATCGCGATCAAATCATTGGCCGCTTGAATCGCAGTCGCCTCAGGAGATTCTTCTAGCATTTGGAGCGCGGCTTTGGCTCCATCTTCAATCGTTTCGCCAGCTTGAAAAATCAAACGCTCGTCAACCTCTAGCCCGGCCTCGCGGAGCGCTCGGCGATAACCGTCGTAACGTTCTTGAGCCCACGGCGCGGCTACCAGGCCGGTGAAGAATGCGATGCGTTTGTGGCCCAGACTGAGCAGGTGCTGAGTGGCAGCGTAACTGGCCGCCAGATCATCCGTCTCGACACTCACAAACTGATTACAGAAAGGGGCGCGATGGCCGAGAACAATGGTCGGCGTCCCGCAGCGATGTAGCTCCTGATAGATGTGAGATGTCGGGTTCATGCGATAAACCGGAGAGAGAAACAAACCATCGACGCGGCGGGAAAGGAGTCTCCGAATACAAGTTTCTTCGCGCTCAGTCCTATTCAAGGTGTGGACTAGGAGGATGTCATAACCGAGTTCATTCGCCTGCTCTTCAATGCCGAGCACTATGCGAGCAAAGATAGGGTTGGTTATCGATGAGATGACCAGCCCCAGCAGTTTTGTGGTTCGAGTCCTGAGGCCTTGCGCCACACAGTCCGGCATGTAGCCCATCTCCTCGGAAAGTCGTCGGATGCGGGATTTCGTAGCGGCAGAAATATCCGGCGCATCTCGCAAGACCTTGGAAACGGTCATGACCGAGACTCCAGCGCGCAGCGCTATATCTTTTAGACGAACCATAAATCTGATTCAGAGCTGCCACCAACCCCGACGGCTAACCCCATCCGAATCGTCGTTTCTCGGTGATCGAAACTCAAGCTGCTGCTCTCGGGCTTCACGGTCGCCTGGCCATGATATTCGAGCCACTCCAGTTCAGCTTCCGTCTCAGCGTCTCGAAAAACGAAGTGCCATCCAGATGGATTAAGTGAACCGAGTGCGGGCTCCGTCGAACAGTGATGACATCGCCGGCGCTTAGCTTGCTTTCATTTTGGCCATCCGCGCTCAAATTAATTTCCAGCTTTTCGCTGATTACCCTGACTTCAATCGTCGAGCTTAGACTAACGATCACCGAGCGGTTGGAGAGCGTGTGCGGACAGATGGGGGTGAGAGTAAAGACTTCAGCATTGGGACATACCACCGCGCCGCCGGCAGCCAGTGAATACGCCGTGGAGCCGGTCGGCGTACTGACGATCAATCCATCGCCCCGATATCGAGTGAGGATGGCTCCATCGACGCTGACTTCGAGTTCGATCAAGCGCGAAACAATCCCTCGACTGAGGACGAAATCATTCAGAGCGCAGGAGTGGATAGTGCGGTCCTGAGCTTTGCCAGCAGCCTCGATCAACGCGCGCGATTCAAAAACGAAGTCGCCGGTCCAAAGCTGTTTCAGCGCTTTCGGCAAGTCTGAGGAGGAGACATCGGTCAAGAAGCCGAGCGCTCCGAGATTAATGCCCAGGAGGGGAGTTCGTGAGCCGCCGATTTCTCGTGCCACCCGCAGCATCGTCCCGTCTCCGCCGAAAACGAGGATCAAGTCCACATGCCGGGTCAGAGAGGCGGCATCCGGGCAGGTGGGACCTTTCAATCCGCCCAAGTTCGCCGTTGCGGTATCGCACAAAACAATGCGGCCGCTCCGCTTGATCAATTGGGAAGCTCGCTGAAGGATGGCGCGCGCGGCGTACTTGCTTGAGTTCGCCAAGAGGCCAACACGTTGGATTTCTTTACTCGGTTTTTTCAAGCAAAACAAAAAATTCTTTGTTACCTGCCGGCCCTAGCAACGGCGACTCTGCGACACGGCGCCATTCCAAGCCCGGAAGGTCGCTCACGAATCGTTCCATCTGGTCCAACACCCGCGCGTGAATGACTGGATCGGTTATAACGCCTGCTCCCTTGTCGGCCTCGGCTTTGCCAGCTTCAAACTGCGGCTTGATCAAGGCCGACACCTTACCGAATGCCTTCAACAATGCAACGGTGGCCGGGAGAATTTTCCGCAATGAGATAAACGAGCAGTCAATCACCACCAGGTTGACCGGATAGAACGGCTGCGGAAAGGTTCTGGGAGTTACCTCGCGGGCATTCGTTTTCTCCATCACCACCACCCGAGGATCACACCGCAGCTTCCAAGCGAGCTGACCCTGGCCGACGTCCACGGCATAGACTTTCGATGCGCCGCGCTGCAACAAGCAATCTGTGAACCCGCCTGTCGAAGCTCCTAAATCCACGGCCGTCAGTCCATTGACATCCAGGCAAAATTCATCCAGGGCACGCTCCAGCTTGTAACCGCCGCGGCTGACATATTTCTCCGGCGCCACCACGGTGAGCTGGTCGGCTGCCTTGACGGAATCGCTCGGTTTGCGTGCCAACTGCTCGTTGATCTTGACCGAGCCAGCGAGAATAACTCGTTTGGCTTTTTCGCGACTCTCACAGAGGCCGCGCTCTACCAGCGCTTGATCGAGTCGAGACATTTTGCAAGCCTCAATGGTTAGAACTCCAACTTCGGACCCAGCTTCACAGCAGTTAAGCTTTACCTTGAGCCATTCGCAGTTGCGTTTCGCGATAGACGTTCAGGAATAAATTGTTGTCGGCAACGATCTGCTGCAGGACTTGTGACAGTCTGCTGAGATCCCCCCGGTTGACCACCGCGTGGACGCTTTGATGAAAGGCTTGCATCGGGTTCAGAGTTTGAAAAGTGGCACCCAATAAAACAACCACTGCATGACGCCGTTGGCCCATCGGCATCGCTTTGATGGTTTGCAAGGTCAGATTCTCCGCGGGAAGTTTCGCGCTAAATAATTCGTCAACAAGAACCACTTGATATTGCACCTGGCTAAAGCGGCTTGCGAACTCCTCATGACTGCTGATCACATGGATTTTGTAAGCCAATTCGCCGAGCACCAACTTGCATGCCGCCAACGAGTTGGGGTCCTCGACGGCCAGCAAGGCCGGCTTATCGGTAGGGCTCAGGAAATCAAGGTCCGGTGCCATAGTCACTTTATTTTTAGGGTCGCGGGAATGGGAGTCGATTCAGCTTTCTTTCCCGATTCGTCAACTCTCTTCATCTGCAAATTAGTCATCGTCGTCGTTGATTCGCCACGTTTCTTCCTAATGTTATCAATGCCGCGGCTCACTGGGCCGCGCTTGGTGCAATAGAGCAGAGCGCTCTCTTCCGTGATAGCGCCTTGCTCATACGCGTCCATGCAAGCCTGGTCGAATGTCCGCCATCCAAAGGTGTAGTTGGCTTCGACGATTTCATAGAAACTCTTCCCTTCGCTTTCCCCCATGATGATGCTGTCCTTGGTGCGAAGATTCGACCCCATCATTTCCAATAGCGCGACGCGCCCGCCGCCAACTTTTGGTGCCAGGCGCTGACTTATAATCCAACGCACCGTGTCGGCGAGGCGAAGGCGGATCTGCTCCTGCTCCTCTTGCTCGAACAAGCCTAGAATACGATTAATGGTTTGGCCGGCATCAATTGTATGCAGCGTGCTTACCACCAAATGGCCCGTCTCGGCTGCGCTCAAGCCGATTTCGACTGTTTCGCGATCGCGCATCTCCCCCACCAGAATCACTTTCGGAGCCTGGCGCAGCGCCGCCCTCAAACCACTGGCGAACGTATTGAAATCGGTTCCCATCTCGCGCTGGTTGAACGTCGCTTTCTTTTGGGGATGAACAAACTCGACCGGATCTTCCAGAGTAATAATGTGAATCGATTTTGATTCGTTGATCTCGTTCAACAATGCCGCGAGCGTTGTTGACTTCCCGGAGCCCGTGGCACCCGTCACGAGGATCAAGCCGGTCTTTTCCTTGGCGACCTGGTGAAAAATATCCGGCAACTTCATTTCAGCAAGCGTCGGAATCTTCGTGTTCAGCTTGCGTAACACGACCGAGTAGTTACCGCGCTGGGAGAAGATATTGACTCGAAACCGTGCCTTCCCGGTAAGCATGTACGATGAGTCACAGGATCCTGTCCGAAGCAAATCCTCGGTCAATCGCCTGCTGCCCCCGATCAAATTCAAGGCCATCATTTCCGTCTGAAACGGCGTTAGCTTCTCGATCGGAGGTTCAAGCACCACAGGCACGAGCTGTCCCGAGGATTCCACTTGCAACGGTTTATCCACCGTGATGTTCAGGTCCGAAACATCTTTGTTGGAATCCAACATGGTTCCCAAAACGTGATCCAATTCGTTGCGGCGCATAAGCGAAATAGCTAAAGGTTCGAGGTGGCGTGGTATCGACTGTCGCTTGAGTTAGGCTTCATCATCTTCTGGTGGGTGGGCGAGAAAGGGTCGAAACTTCTTTTTATCCAGACATTTGTCGTAAGCTTCTTCTGGAGAGATGCGTTTCATGCGCACGTGCTCCATGATCGCATCGTCCAGCGGTTGGTTGCCCAGCTTCTTTCCCACTTGGATCATACCCGGGATCTGGTGGGTCTTCCCTTCGCGCACAAGGTTCGCGATCGCGGTGGTGAACACCAGGATTTCCAGGGCAGCGACGCGCCCTTTCTTATCGATGCGTTTGAAGAGGTTTTGCGCGATGACGCCTCTCAAGGCTTCCGAAAGAGTTGCTCGAATCTTGTTTTGCTGCTCACCCGGGAAGACGTCGATGATACGATCCACCGTCTTGGCAGCGCTCGGCGTGTGCAAGGTTCCAAAAACCAGATGTCCTGTGCTTGCGGCGGTCAAGGCTAGCTCGATGGTTTCCAGATCGCGCAATTCCCCGACCATGATAATATCCGGGTCTTCGCGCAAAGCTCCGCGCAACGCCGAAGCAAAAGACTTCGTGTGGATGCCAACCTCCCGATGATTCACCAGAGAGTTTTTGCTTTCATGCACGAATTCAATAGGGTCCTCCACGGTTAAGATGTGGTCTTTGCGATTCTTGTTCGCGTAATCCACCATGGCCGCAAGCGTCGTTGATTTGCCGGAACCGGTTGGCCCGGTAACCACCACCAAGCCTTTGTGCAACATCGAGAACTTTTTCAATACCGCCGGAAGCGGCGCATCGAATTTCTCGAAATCCTCGAAAGACAATACCTTGGAAGGAATCTGGCGAAAGACGGCAGCACAGCCGTTCTTTTGGCTAAAAAAATTGGCGCGAAAGCGTGAGACATTGGGGATCTCGTAGCCGAAATCAACATCGCCAGTTTCTTCATAGACCTTTATTTTGTATTCTGGCGCGATTTCGTACAGCATTGCCTTCAAGCTGTCGCTTTCCAATGGCGGGTAATCGACCCTGTGCAATTCGCCGTTGATCCTAAGAATCGGCGGGTTGCCGGAAGACAAGTGCAAGTCCGAAGCTTTCTGTTCGAACATCAAATTGAAGAATGCGTCGATTTTAGCCATAGATTTTCAGGTCAAGCTGCTGAGTCCATTTATCTGAATATGCCGGAAACTGCAAGCCAATGAATGATTTGAGCGAGATAATCCGCTGTGAGATCGCTTGCGAGGGCTGCATCTCCTTTGCCCGGTTCATGGAACTGGCCCTGTATTGTCCACGCTGCGGTTATTATGAACGCGAGTCAGTTCCAGTCGGTCGAAAGGGCGATTTCTACACCAGCGTCAGTGTCGGCAGCTTGTTTGGTGAGCTGCTGGCTTTTCAATTCGCAGAGTGGCTCGAACGCCTTAAGTTCCAACCCTTGGGGCATCGCGATGACGAGGACGATGTAGCCTCTCATCCTCGGGGGAGTCGGCGTGAGATGGCTCGCTTATCTCTCCCGCAGCCAAGCCGGAGTATCCTTCTTTCGGGTGCGGTTGAAGGACATGACGACTCCATCAAACAAAGCGCTTTTCCATCGAGTTCGAATATCGCGCTCCTTCGCTTTCAACTTGTCGAAGCAGGCGCTCATGACGGCCGCTTGGCGCTGGATATCCTCAATTGGTTTCGTCGGTGCCGTCCCGATCTCTTCGAAACTCTCGATTATTGGATTATCGAACCTTCCGCGCGACGACGCGAATGGCAGGAGAACACGCTGGGAGAGTTTGCGGGGCGAGTGCGGTGGCATGCATCTTGGGATTCCCTCTCTTCGCCCGCCGTGCGCGGAGTGATCTTTGCGAACGAACTCCTTGACGCATTCCCAGTTCACCGCATTGGCTGGAATGCCACGGAGCAATCTTGGTTCGAATGGGGAGTCGCTTGGAAGTGCGACCGCTTCGAGTGGGTAAGAATGACGAGCGCGCCAATCGGCTGTTCGACTCTATCCCAGGTTTTAGACTGGCCGCGCCTACCACCTGAACTCCTCGCGGTGCTGCCAGATGGCTTCACTACGGAATTGTCTCCGGGTGCCGGAGCTTGGTGGAATCAAGCAGCCGGGAATTTAACGCAAGGCAAACTGGTGACTTTGGACTACGGCCTGACAGGCGAGAGCTTTTTCTCGCCCGAACGAGCGGGGGGAACCCTGCGTGCTTACCGGCAACACCGCGTCAGCTCCAATCTACTTGAGCACGTCGGCGAACAAGATCTGACCGCGCAAGTCAATTTCACGGCTCTTCAACTCAACGGAGAGCAAGCAGGATTGAGAACGGAAGCGTTGATTTCGCAAGCGGCGTTCTTAACCCGAACGGCTGAAAAAACCTGGCACCCGAACTCACGATGTGGGGAATGGTCTGCCGCCGAGAAACGACAATTCCAAACTCTCGTCCACCCGGAACACCTTGGGCGAGCCTTCCGGGTATTGGTTCAGTCTCGGTAGAGATCTTATCGCGTCTCCGTCACCGGAGTGAGCGTGATTGCCCGCAAGTCCATCACCGCCTGCCCCGGCTTTTTGATCGGCTTCACGGAGACAGTGTAATTGCCGGGCTTGGCCAGCTTCACTTGTCCGATGGTGCGGTTGATGAAATTCGTGAAGGAGCCCGTGTCGGGCACAATGTCGCGCAGAGCCTGGTCGTCGATCGTCACAAGGTATTCACTGCCGCCACTCCCTTTGCCACAAGCCTGGGTCAGCTCGACTTTGAATGTCCCTGGTTGGTTGATCTTAAAATCCCAACTCACCCAATCTTTGGCATCGGTCCAGTAACCGACAGTGTTCTTGTGCGGTTGAGGCTCGTATCGGACGTTTTTGCCGTGAATGGCGACGTCCTTGGCCAGGAGTCGCACGGTGGCATCGGCAGCTTGCTCAATCCGTTTGTTCGCCTGACTTCCGGGTTCGGTTTTCGCTCCCGCATCCTGAGTTGATTTGGCTGAGACGCCTTTCTCATTTTCGCCGGGCTTACGCACGTCTTACGCTGGAAGATTCAAGGTCAGCAGCACCAAGAGGCCTGCGATAAATTTTACGGATAGTTTTGTCATAAAGTTTTTCGTTAACTTGTTTTCTAAATGTTGTTTCGCCTTTGCCTCAGTCTATCCAACCCGACCGCCAGGATGATGACGACACCAATAATAATCTCCTGCATGTAGGTCGGCCACCCCATTTGATTCGAGCCATTGCGCAGGACGGCCATTATGAGCGCGCCAATCATCGAGCCCAGAATGCTGCCGGCGCCACCGCTCAGACTCGCTCCGCCAATGACGACGGCCGCGATGATATCCAGTTCCAACCCTATGGCCGCCGTGGGATCGCCTTGTGTTAATCGAGAAAGCTGCATCAGGCCGGCCAAGCCGAAAAATGAGCCGGCAACGGCATAGATAATTAGTTTTTGCAGTCGAACGCGGATGCCGCACAATCGGGCTGTGCTTTCATTTGAGCCGATGGCGAAGATATAACGCCCAAAGATCGTTTGCCGCATCACGACCGCCATCAGCACAGCCAGTCCGATCGTGATCCACACGCCAGGCGGCAGCGGGAAAAGATGGATCGGATCCACCAACCCCATGATATTGTTGATGGGGGTTTCTGGAGGATTGACGGTTTGATTGCCTGCCAGCCATTTGGCCGTTCCGCGCGCGATCCCCATCATGCCCAGTGTCACGATGAACGGCATCATTCGAAATCCAGCGATAGCGATGCCATTCACCAACCCGAGACACCCACCGGCTAGAACTGTCAGCACCACGGCGGCGCTCGGGGAATAGCCTTTCACCAGCAAAGTCGCGCTGGCGACGCTCGTTAGCGCCACCATCGACCCAGCACTGAGATCGATGCCGCCACTGACGATGATCATGGTCATACCGAGCGCGCTGGTGGCGACGATCACTGTCTGAATCAGGATGATCTTGAAATTCGCCCCCGTCAGGAAGTAAGGCCGCACCTCGTTGCTCAGCGAGAACAGTCCGATAACAAAAGCCAAGCCGAGAAAAGGTCCAAGAACGTTCAATAGAGTTCTGATCTTCGTCGTTCGGTCGGGTGAATCCGCGGATCGATTTTTCATCGTGAGTTCTGAGCCTCCGTATGGCCAATCGCAACGCTGATGATGCTGTGTTCCGTCCATTCCGAGACCGGGCGTATCTCGGAAAGAACGCCTCGGCACATGACCCCGATCGTATCGCAAACGCCCAGCAGTTCCGCGAGATACGAGCTGACAAACACGATGGCTTTGCCTTCGGCCGCGAGCTGTCCCATCAATTGGTAAATTTGAACCTTGCTGCCCACATCCACGCCACGAGTCGGTTCGTCTAGCAGTAAGACTCTTGCGTTGTGGTGCAACAATCGGCCGAATGCCACTTTTTGCTGATTGCCGCCTGAGAGCTCGGAGATCTGCTGGGTGGGACCGCGAGCGCGCACGTCAAGGCGCTGCATCCAGTCCATCGTGACTTGGTTCTGTCGGCGGTTGCTAATGACTCCAAACTTCGCGATAGGGCCATGCCGAGTGATGGTAAGGTTCTCGGCCAATGTGCGGTTGAGCATGAGGCCCTCTTCTTTGCGATTTTCGCTCAGCAACCCAATGCCCTCGCGGAGGCGCTGCTTCGGAGTTCGATGCGTTTGCTCCCTGGAATCCACCCACACAGATCCGCTCCTCAGCCGGTCCAAGCCAAAGCAAGCACGCAGAGTTTCCGTTCGGCCTGCACCTACCAAACCCGCGATGCCCAGAATCTCACCTTCGCGAAGCAGCAAATCAACACAACGCGGTTTGGTCTCGCCAGCAACTGCTCTTAACTCCAAAACCGGTTTGCCCAGCCTGTGTGGAGTGCGCGGGTAAATGTCTTTGATCTCGCGGCCGACCATGAGTCGGATGATATCGTGAAGATCGGCTGAAGCCATCTCGCCAGTGCCGACGCTTTCACCGTCGCGGAGAACGGTGTATCGGTCAGAGACCTGTTTGCATTCTTCCAGAAAATGGCTGATGTAAATAATGCTCACACCACGCTCGCGCAGCCGGGCAATGACCGCGAAAAGATTTTTTGTGTCCACCTCGGTCAGGCTGCTGGTCGGTTCGTCCATGATGAGGATCTTGGACTTGCCCACCAGGGCTCGAGCAATTTCAACGACCTGTTGCTCTGCGATCGGGCGGCTTCTTACGGGCGCGCTCAACGGAATATTTTCATGACGAAGTTCAGCCAGCGCTTCACGCGCCATTTGGCGTCGTTGCGAGCGATGGATCCAGCCGAACGTGGCGGGTTCGTCGCCGAGCAAGATGTTTTCTTCCACGGTCAGATGCGGCGCGAGATTAAGCTCCTGGTAAATCATGGCGATGCCGCTACGGCGCGCGTGCCAGGGATTTGTGGAGGTGAACTCTCGGCCATCAAGCTCGATTTTTCCCGCGTCCGGAGTGTAAGCGCCGCTCAGGATTTTCATCAGCGTGCTTTTGCCAGCGCCATTCTCCCCAATCAACGCGTGGACTTCTCCGGGTGAGACATCGAGGTTAACGTTCCTTAGGGCGTGCGTCGCGCCGAAGCTCTTCTTGACTCCCAGCATGCGCAGCCGCGGAGTCATAAGGGTCGTGTCAGCTCGACAGCGCTTTCCGCTTCGCTGGTTGTCTTCCGGAACATCCCTTTCGAATGCTGATCGAGAATCCAGAGCGTTGCCGAGCCAGCGAACTCCATAGCCGGGATCGGATTACTTCAAATACTTGTCCAGCGGCGGGTTGAGTAATTCTTTGATCGCTGGCTGCTCCATGTTTTCGGGAGTCACGAGGACAACGCCGGTATCGATCTTCTTTTCGACCTTCTCGCCCTGCAAATGCTTGACGATCGTCATCACGCCAAGGTAGCCCATGAGCACGGGGTTTTGAACCACGAGGCCTTGAACATCACCGCTCTTCATATCCAGGACCGATTGAGAGCCCGCATCGAAGCCGACCATCTTCACTTTTCCGCCAGCCTTGCCGATGTCTCGCAGCCCTTTGGTCATGGCGATGGTGGATGGCTCGTTGGCGCAGAAGATCCCATTCACTTCGCGTCCGAAACGGTTGAGCAAATTTTGAGACGCTTGATAGGCCGTGTCACGCGTCGGTCCCGCGTATTGGTCAGACGAAATCAATTTGATACTCGGGTATTTGGTTTTCAAGACATCGAGGAAACCTGCTTCCCGCTCCTCCGTGCTTGCGGAACCGACTGCGTAGCGGAGCAGAATCACATTGCCTTTTCCGTCGAGCAGTTTGCCCAAGTGATCACCCGCCATCTGACCGCCCTTGTAGTTATCTGTCGCGACGAAGCTGACGTATTTGTCCGATTTCAGGCCTGAATCGATGATGACGACTGGGATTTTTGATTGGACGGCATTGGCAACAGGCTTCACCAAAGCTTGGGAGTCCAGAGGCGCGAGGACAATGCCGCTGACTCGCCGACTCATGAAATTCTCAACGACCTGAATCTGTTGGTCTCGATCATCCTCCTTCAAGGGACCTTTCCAAATCACTTCCACTTTCAGCCCTTTGGCGTTGAGCTCTTGGCGGGCTTTGAACGCGCCGGCGTTGATTGATTTCCAAAATTCGTGAGTGGTGCCTTTCGGAATGACAGCAATGGTGTAGGCCTTTTCAGCGGCTTGTGATCCAACAACGGTCGAAGCAAGAAAAGCGGAAGCAACAAGAAACTGAGCAAGTGATTTCATGGGCGCACCCTATTGAACTCGATGCCGCTTTTCAACCATTTTGATGGGCAAGTCAGCGGACCGCTCAGGGCCAGTTTCAATTTGCCAAACGGCCTTTGCTTCTTTAGGCTGCGCGCAATGTTAATTTCAGTGAACGGAACAATTACGACTGTTTAAGCGTTTGCGGTACAGCCGTGGACGCCAACGCCTCGCACCACTCGTTCGAGGCGTTTTTGCTTTTTGAATCCGACGCGCTGCGCGGCCGCTCGAATATAGAATTTATGGAAACTAATGCTACGGAACGAAAAACCCTCGATGACCGACAGAAGATGACCGATCTGGAACGTCTTCGCCATTCGTGCGCCCACGTGATGGCAACAGCGATTGCCAAGCTCTGGCCTGACGCCCAGTTCGCCGCCGGTCCACCAGTCGAAAACGGTTTTTATTACGACGTTGAACTCGAGCATCGGATCTCGCCCGAAGATTTCCTAAAGATCGAAGCCGAGATGAAAGTGGTCACAAAATCCAATCAGACTTTCGAGAAAGTGGTTGTCTCCCGGGACGACGCGCTCGACCAGGCGAAGCGCGGCCGGCTCGCTGCGTTGAATGACCGTGCTGTGCCGAGCAAGTTCAAGCTCGACATCATCCAGGGCATTCCGGAAGGCGAGGCGATTTCGTTCTACAAAAACGGCGATTTCATCGACCTTTGCGCCGGGCCGCACGTGATGCGCACTGGCAACATCGGCGCGTTCAAGCTCACTCATGTCGCCAGCGCTTATTACAAAGGCGATGAGAAAAATCCACAGCTTCAGCGCATTTACGGCACAGCATTCAAGAACAAGACCGAGATGGAGGCTTACTTCAATATGATCGAGGAGGCCAAAAAGCGCGACCACCGCAAGATCGGACAGGAGATGAGCCTATTCGTGATCGACACCGAGTTCGTCGGTCCAGGACTACCACTGTGGCTTCCCAAGGGCGCGGCGATCGTCGAGGAACTGGAGAAGCTGGCCAAGGAAACCGAGTTCGCGGCCGGTTACGTGCGCGTCAAGACGCCGCACATCGCAAAAGAGAAGATGTATCTGACATCAGGGCACCTGCCCAAGCTCTATGCCGATTCGATGTTTCCGCCGATGCAGCTTCGTGACGAGGGTTCTGGCGGCGGTCTGGACGCGAGGGAAGCTGAGTTGCACCAGAAGGAAGGGAACCTCGAAGAAATGGTGTCGAAGGAGTTCGCCGCGTTTAAGAAGAACTCTGGAATCGATTTATTATCGCCGGATCAGGTGAACGACTTTTTAGGAAGTCTCTCTGAGGAATATCAAAAAAAGTTTGATGAATATGTTCATCAGAAATTCGCGATTGGTCTGGTCCGCTCTGGCCAGCCGGTCGAACGCTACTACCTCAAAGCCATGAATTGCCCGCATCACCACCGCATTTTTGCGGCGGAGCCACGCAGCTATCGTGACTTGCCGTTGCGTTTGGCCGAGTACGGCACCAACTACCGTTATGAGCAATCGGGTGAACTTTTCGGCCTCATGCGAGTCCGTTCGCTCAACATGAATGACGCGCACATCTACTGCCAGCCCGAGAAGTTCGCCGAAGAGTTCAACGCCGTGAACGAGCTCTATCTGAAATATTTTAAAATCTTCGGCCTGGAAAAATATGTGATGCGCTTCAGCACGCACGACCCGAAGCGGCTCGGCGAAAAATACGTCAACGAGCCGGAGCTCTGGATTCAAACCGAGAACATGGTTCGCGATGTCCTCAAGAACTCAGGCATCAATTACGTCGAGGTGCCGAACGAAGCCGCGTTTTACGGCCCGAAGATCGATGTGCAGGTCTGGAGCATTATCGGCCGCGAATTTACGATCGCCACAAATCAGGTCGATTTTGCCGTGCCCAAGCGCTTCGGCCTGGTCTATCGCGACAAAGACAATATCGATAAAACCCCGCTTTGCATCCACCGCGCGCCGCTCGGCACGCACGAACGTTTCATCGGCTTCCTGATCGAACATTACGCCGGCAACTTCCCGCTTTGGCTCGCGCCAGAGCAAGTCCGTGTCATCACCATTGGCGATGAACAGCCGCTCGTGGACTACGCCAAGTCCATCATCCAAGAACTCCGCGCCCAGATGGTCCGCGCCGAGGGCGACTACGGCACCGACCCGATCAAGGCCAAGATTCAGAAGGCTGAACAATCGAAAGTCCACACCATGCTCGTGATCGGTGGTCGGGACATGGAAGCCGGCGCGGTGAGCGTCCGCCTCCACGGCAAAGGCAACCTCGGCGCGAAACCGAAAACCGAAGCCTTGGCTAACATTTTTACTGCGATTCGCGAGCGTAGAGAAATCTGATCAAGGATGCCCCGGTGTTCTTCATTGCTCTCGGAGCGGAAGATGTTCTACAGATGATCGCCGGTTGAACCAACTTCTTGGTTTCAATCGCCGCCGCTGTTCTGCATATTCAAGCCATGGTCCCGGAAATGTCCTCAGGTCACTCGCATGGTCATTCATTTTCATTCCTGAACGCGCGCGACCGCGACGGCCTTACCGTCTTCAGCCGCCGCAGCGTGTTGAAAGCCGGGCTCGCTGGCCTCGCAGGGCTCACTTTTCCCGACCTTCTACGGCTCCGTGCCGAAGCTCCTTCAACCGGCGGTTCAATGCCGCGCAACAAAGCCGTTATCTTGCTCTGGATGACGGGGGGGCCGTCGCACATTGACACGTGGGATGTGAAACCGGATATGCCGTCTGAAATTCGCGGCCCATTCAAAGACATTCGCACGAAGTTGCCCGGCGTCCACATCTGCGAGTATCTACCGAAGCAAGCCGCGATGATGGATCGGTTCACACTGATCCGGTCCGTCGATTGCCGCGAGAGCAATCACGAGCCGAACGCAGTCATGCAGACAGCCAACCTTGCGGCCGAGCCTCGCACGAACCCGAGGGGCCATTTCTACCCCGCCATCGGCTCGGTGGTTGCGAAGCTCCGCGGACCCAACCATGCCGCGATGCCGCCTTACGTTG
Source organism: Pedosphaera sp. (assembly GCA_009695265.1). Classification (GTDB taxonomy): domain Bacteria; phylum Verrucomicrobiota; class Verrucomicrobiia; order Limisphaerales; family SIBE01; genus SIBE01. The sequence goes on from SIBE01000006.1 coordinate 23,279, forward strand.
TCTTGAACATGAAAGACAAGTCGCACGTGGCATGGGGCGGTTACCTGGGAAAGCAATTCGATCCATTCATCGGGAACAATGTGGGCAAGCTCTTCCAGCTTCCGAGAGGTCTCACCATGGATCGAGTGCATTCGCGCCGCGCCCTCTTTCAGCAGATGGACAAGCTGCGCTTTGAGTTGGATGGCACCGGCCAGATGGAGGCAATGGATCGGTTTGCACAACAGGCATTCGACATCGTGGCAGGCGCGCGAGCGCAGACCGCGTTCGATCTCTCGAAAGAATCGGCAAAGATCATCGAGCGTTACGGTGAACACGATTGGTGCCGGCAAGCGTTGCTCGCTCGAAGACTCGTGGAGGCAGGAGTGAGCTTCGTCACGATTGATCTGAGCAATCACTCAGCGTCCGGGACCTGGGACACGCACGGCGACAATATTCCTCCTTATGGCGGAATTTGGAACGGCCTTCGTCCTCTGCTTCCCGTATTCGATCATCTCATCACCACGCTCGTGGGCGACCTCGAAGACCGCGGTCTTCTCGACGACACGCTGGTGATCGCCATGGGCGAGTTCGGCCGCTCGCCCAAACTCGGAACGCAAGGCAGCACGGATGGCCGTGATCATTGGCCGGTAGTGATGTCGATGGTGATGGCAGGCGGCGGTTTCCGGCACGGTCAAGTCATCGGAGCCAGTTCGCGTGACGGGGGTGAAATCGCCGAAAGGCCGATCGCGCCGGGTGATATTGCGGCCACGGTCTATCATCATTTCAGAGTTCCACTCGACGCAACCTATATGGACCACCAGGGGCGCCCGCTGCGAATCGTGGAACATGGCGAACCCATTCGCGAATTGATCTGAGTGATCGAGGAAAACAACGACTCGGAATTATGGAGCCTTCACGGTGAACGAGTTGTTCGTCGGCTTCCCCATCATCGCGATCTTGCCTGAGATGATGTTGCCTGCTTTGAGCAAGGCGTAAGAAAAGGATCGAGGCCCAGCCTGCTTGAACAAATCGAGGCAGATTGGTTTGGTTTTCTCATCTATTCGGATGACAACAGCGACCTTTCAAGTCGCCAGGAGCCTTCCAGTCGGCGATGTCCGAGCGGTCACCAGTTCGCCCATCGGCTCATGCGAATCCCGAAAAAGGCGACGCGTGCCGCGCCCAGTAACGCGGTCTTATCATTCACGATGACGTGGATTGGGACGCCCTTCAGCAACTCGGTCATGCGGCCTTTTGCCCAGAACGCTTCTATAAAGGCTGACCCTTTTAACTTCGGCAGAATTTTAGGGGCGATGCCGCCGCCGATGAAAATGCCTCCTGTTGCCAGGACTTTAAGTGCAAGATTTCCAGTTTCGGCTCCGTAGATGGACACGAAGATGTCGAGCGCTTGCTCGCAAACCGGAGCGCGGCACTCTAATGCGGCCTTCGAAATCACGGCGCTGGGGTTCTTTTGCTGCAATTCATCGCGCAGCCACGCCGGCTCATCTCCTCTTCCTGTCTCGACAAGAAATTTATAAATGTTATGCAAACCTGGACCTGACAGAACCCGCTCGTAGCTGACGTGGTCGATCGATTTCAAGAGGTATTTGAGCAGCTCGATTTCGAGTTCGTTGCGAGGCGCGAAATCGACATGGCCACCCTCCGACGCAAACGGCTGGTAATACTCGTCCACCCAATGAAGCCCGGCTTCCCCGAGCCCGGTCCCCGCGGAGATCAAGCCGGCATTTCCATTCGGGTCAGGCCGGCCCGGGTGCAGCATCACCAGATCTTCCTTGGACAACACAGAAATCCCATGGGCGTTTGCCTCGAGATCGTTAATCAACTCGACACGTTCGACACCGAGCAACGCCGCCAGCTTTCGGGAATCGGCGATCCAGGGAAGGTTCGGCGTTTCGCAGACGCCATCTTTGATCGGCCCGGCGATCCCGACGCACGCACCGGTCACTTGATGAGAGTGCTGCTTGATGAATTCCTCGACGATCTGTTCCAAGCTTTGATGTTGCCCGCTCGGGAAGATTTGTATCGTAACTGGCGTGGGCCGATCCTGATCGAGTTCGAAAAGGCCCAAGCGAGTATTGGTGCCACCGACATCACCTGCTAAAATCATCCTCGCATCCTCCACGAATGACGTCCATGCGCAAGAAAGTAGTTGCTCAATCGAAAATTGCCGGTTTCTGGATTTGGATTCGAGGATCGTCAAACGTTAAGAAATAATGGGTGAACAAATGTTCCACGAACCATCAAGTGTGATTGGGCTTTTGCTTTGGATGGCGTCGGGCCGAATTAACTCGCCGTCTTGATATACACGTAGGTGCGGTGTTGAGATCGCCGCTGCACTCCGATGGAGCGCTCCGGAGCGATCGAGGACTCGCGCAATGACCAATAGGCGATTAGTCCTCCACCGGCACCACGAGGTGCTGCATGATGTAGTTTTTGCGCTCAGGCGTGTTCCGGCCCATATAGAACGTCATGATGTGCGAGATGTCCGGTTTCGACGCGTATTCAACTTGGCTCAGACGCATTTCCGGCCCGATAAATTGCTTGAATTCATTCGGCGAGATTTCACCCAAACCTTTGAAGCGCGTGATCTCGCAGTTCTGGCCGAGAGCTTTTGCCGCCGTATCACGCTCAGCTTCGGAGTAACAGTACAGGGTCTTCTGCTTGTTGCGCACTCGGAAGAGCGGTGTCTCGAGCACGTGCAGATGCCCGTCGTGGACGAGTTGCTCGAAGAATCGAAAGAAGTAAGTAATCATCAAATTGCGGATGTGCAAGCCATCCACGTCCGCGTCCGTGGCGAGGATCACTTTCTGGTAACGCAGCCCTTCGAGGTTGTCCTCGATATCCAGACTGCGCATCAGGTTGTACATCTCGTCGTTCTTATAAACGATGTCTCGTTTGAGATCCCAAACGTTCAAGGGCTTGCCTTTCAGCGTGAAAATCGCTTGCGTGTTCACGTCGCGGCAACTGACGATCGACCCTGCGGCGGACTGGCCTTCAGTTATGAAAACCATCGATCCCGCGCCTTTGCCCTTCTTCTTATCCAAGTGAACTTTGCAATCCTTGAGCTGCGGAATTCGGAGCGTGATGGCCTTGGCCCGATCGCGCGCCAGCTTCTTGACATCCTGCAGTTCCTTGCGGAGTTGCTTGCTGTCTTCCACCTTGGCGATAATTTTGTCGGCAACATCCTTGTTGCGATTGAAGAAGTGCAATAATTCCTCGCGGACGTTGTTGACCAGCTCGGAACGAATTTCGGTGTTGCCTAACTTATTCTTCGTTTGCGATTCGAACACCGGATCCTTCAGCCGAATGGCGACCGCTCCCACCATGCACTCGCGCACATCGTCGCCCTCGAATTTACCTTTGGCATATTCGTTGACCGCTTTCAGCAAGCCTTCTCGGAAAGCGCTGAGGTGCGTGCCGCCGTCCGCCGTGTACTGGCCATTAACAAAGGAAAAGAACGCTTCACCATAGCGGCTGTTGCTGTGGGTGAAGCAGAACTCCAGCGTTTTACTCACGTAATGGAGCGGGGGATAAATGGGTTCGCTATCGTCAGACTTCAAATCTTCGAGCACCAAATCCATCAAGCCATTCCGCGACTGAAAAACCTGGCCGTTATAGATCAGCTTCAGGCCCGTATTCAGGTAGCTGTAATGACGGAGCCGCCTTTCCACATGCTCGGGGCGGAATTCGATTTGCTTGAAGATCTCTGGGTCGGGTTCAAATCGGATCAGTGTTCCGTCCGGCTCATCCACAACTTTGCCATCCTTCTGATTCTTGAGCTTGCCCTTCTTAAAGGAGGCTTCGGCGTATTCGCCGGAACGATGACTACGCACCAGAAAATCCTTTGAAAGCGCATTGACAGCTTTCGTGCCCACGCCGTTTAGCCCGACGCTAAATTGGAACACCTCATCGTTGTATTTTGCTCCCGTGTTAATTTTGGATACGCAATCGACTACTTTACCCAGGGGAATGCCACGCCCGAAATCGCGCACCGTGATCGCGGTGTGATCGATCTTGATCTGAACCTCCTTGCCATAACCCATGATGTATTCGTCAATGGCGTTGTCGATGACTTCCTTCAGCAGGATGTAGCAGCCATCATCGTAATGAGACCCATCGCCAATGCGCCCAATGTACATGCCGGTTCGGAGCCGGATATGCTCCAGCGATGAGAGGGTCTTGATCTTACTTTCGTCGTAAACGTGTTTCTTGCTGTCTGCCATATTTCAAAGGCGGTGAATATCGAGAGGATTGACGCAATTGCCAATAGGGAAATTGGCAGGGCTGAGTTTGTTGCTCAAGTTTACTTCATGGAAGTGTCTCGATCGCTAGCAATTCGTGGGCTGTATCGCAGATTTATGCCAGGCGGTGCAGCTCGGATCATTCCGCGAAACAATCCGACAAAAGTTTTCACCAGAGCCGGTATCGCGATGGACGCAGCCCTGAACCCGACACCATTTTGAGAAGTGAAAGGAGCTTTGGTTGGAAAGTAACCTTGGCGGCTGCTACGCGGCGGGAAGCTTCCACGGATCACGACGTTCTCGGTCGAGCCATTGATTGGCCTCATCGTCGCCTATGAATTTCCAACTCTTCGGGTCCCAGCGGAGTTTGCGATGATTCCAATAGGCCAGATTCCCCAGATGAACCACGGTCACAGTGCGCGCGCCGACCTCCACGTCGGCGACCGGGCGTTTGCGGGACCGAATGCAGTTCAACCAATCACGATGATGCCCTGGCGATTCGTACAAGTGAACGTCTTTTTCCCCCAATGGCTCCTTGACGATGCTGTCGGGTTCGCTCGTGAGAACGCCGCGATCGATATGGAGTTTTCCCGCAGTGCCGGTGAAGACGCAGCCGCTTGGACCGCCGTGAGTCATCACTACGCCGTTGGCATAAACGTATTTGACGCCGCTGGTCGCTTTGGGGTCTTCGGGCGGATGGATCTCGACCGGCCCCGACTCATCCATACCAAGCGCCCATTGAGCGATATCATAATGATGAGCGCCCATGTCGGTGTGTCCGCCACCGGAGTATTCGCGGTAACTGCGCCACGCCGGGAAATGATTATGAACGCCGCGCGGGCTCAGCGCGGAATTGTAAAGCCGCGTCGGAGCTGCTCCAAGCCACATGTCCCAGTCGAGGCCGGGCTCCATCTGTTCCGCGGGGAGATCGCACCATTTGCTGGGTCCGCCGACGCCCACTGTGACAGTCTGGATTTTGCCGAGGCGTCCGCTGCGGATGATCTCGACAGCTTTGCGAAACTGGCCAAAGACGTTCGAGCGTTGTTGACTGCCGGTTTGCAGGACGCGGCCATGTTGGCGCACGGCATCGATGCAGCGTTTCGCCTCAGCAATCGTGTGCGTCAATGGTTTCTCGCAGTAAATGTCTTTGCCAGCCTTGCAAGCCTCAATGAGGGGAATGGCGTGCCAGTGGTCCGGCGCGGCGATCACGACAGCATCAACGTCTTTGCGGGCGAGCAGCTCGCGGAAGTCCGTATATTCGGCGCAGCCCTTCCAAGCCGTGTCTTTGGAATAAGCCGTCTCGACTCGTTTCTTTGCGTGAGCGCGGCGGTTCTGGTCCACCTCGCAGACAGCCACTGCCTGGACGTCGCTGAACTTCAGCAGCGTGCTCAGGTGAAAATCATTCGCCATCTTGCCGCAGCCGATAAAGCCAACAACGGTTCGCTCGCTGGGCGCGGCCTTGTTCTCGGCGCCAAAAACGGCGCGAGGCACAATGGTCGGCATTCCGACCGCTACAGCAGTCATGCCTTTGAGGAAATGACGCCGGGTGATATGAGGAATTCGTTTCATAGCAGAACAATCAATCTCAGTGCGGTCGATGACATGGTGGACTTCAGGGCAGGCTATCTTCCTGAACTGCTGATGCAAGAATTTATCCCATCGAAAGAATCTTCCATGAATACGGTCGAAGGGCTGCGGAAAATTAATGTCGGGACGCTTCGAAACTCGAATCCATGTTGCACTTTCTGCGCGGCTTGCGCAGACTCCAAACTCACTTTGGCGGGGATGGTGACCATCTCAAACATTGAACTAAGATCATGAAGACTAATTGCAGCGACCCTCTCGTATCACGGCGGATTGTGAGGAATTCAAATTTCATACCGGCATTCTTGGCAGTCGCGAGCGCGCTGCTGAGTCTTTCCCTCAATGCCCAAAACCTCACGGTCACAAACCGTCTTCAGCTCTGGCTCAAAGCAGACGGTGGCGTGACCGCAAACGCTTCGGGCGCTGTGACGGCCTGGGCGGATCAATCTGGCAAAGCGAATAATGCGATGCAGCTCGATGAGGCCGCCGCTCCAAGGCTCGTGCCCGGCGCTCTCAATGGCAAGCCAGTCGTGCGATTCGATGGCGACAATGATTATTTGGATGTTGCAAGCGCACCGAGCATCGAAATCGTCGGAGATATATCGTCCTACTTCGTCGTGAGCTTTGATGATTTTGCGACGTTCCGGGCGGTCTGGGGCAAGACCCTGGTCAATATCCCGGCTGCCACCGACTATTACGTCACACCGCAGGCGGTGCCGCGTCTCTATCGCGGCAGCGGCGTGGTTTCGGACATAGGCACTGTCGATGCAAACACTACGGTGCGGGCGGCGACGTATATTGTTCTCGGATTCGAAATGGCAGGGACGACTTTGACGCACTATCTCAACGGCCAGCCTGTTGGCACTGGGCAGATCAGGGCCACTCTCGTCGATGGCGGCACTCCTTTGAAGATCGGGTCGCGCGATGATCTCTTCACCAAAATGAAAGGAGATATCGCGGAGCTACTCATCTTCGATAGCGCGCTCTCGGACACCGATCGCAGCGGGGTGGTGAACTATCTGCAAACCAAGTATGGGATCAAGAACCTGCCGCCCACCATCAGTCTCACTGCTCCCGCCAACAATGCCTCCTTGACGGTGCCAGCGAACGTTACCATCACCGCGAACGCTGCCGACAGCGACGGCGCAGTTGTCAAAGTGGAGTTCTTTGCGAATGGATCATTAATCGGGACAGCGACAGCCAGTCCGTTTAAGTTACCGGTCACGCTTCAAACTGCCGGGACGGTCACTTTGACCGCCACCGCGACGGATAACAAAGACGCTTCTACCAAGTCGAGTCCAATTAAGGTCACGTTGACGGGCGGCGCGCCTGCGAGCCTAAGCGTCACCAACGGCCTTCAACTTTGGTTGAAAGCCGATGCAGGCGTCACCAAGGATACCACCGGCGCGGTGACAGCGTGGGCAGACCAGTCCGGGAAAAATAATCACGCCGCTCAGGTCGATCCAACCTTGGCTCCAACTCTCGTGGATAACGCCGTCAATGGGAAGGCGGCGATACGGTTCGATGGCGCAGATGATTATCTTGATGTAGCGAGCGCGCCGAGCTTGGAAATTACCGGCGACATCGCTTCTTTCTTCGTCGTGAAGTTCGATGATTTCGCCACTTACCGCGCTATCTGGGGAAAAACATCAGCCAATGTGCCACGGCCAACAGACTACTATCTTTTGCCCAATAGCGGAATTCCACGAGTCTATCGAGGCAACGACGACGGCAATGTTAATGCCTTCGTGGACGGCGCGGCGGGAGTTCCCGCAGGTGCCTACGTGCTCCTTGGGTTCAGCCAGACGGGTAATCTTATGTCGCACTACCTGAACGGCCAGCCCTCCGGTTCAGGTTCGATGACTGTCACCCCCACTGACTCAGGCATCGCACTGAAGATCGGTTCGCGCGACGATCTGTTCACCAAGATGAAAGGCGATATTGCAGAGCTGTTGATTTATAGCAGGGGGATTTCCGGCAACGATCAAGCCGCTCTGGCGACATACCTGGCTGGCAAATACGGAATTCCTGTTGTTCAATCGGCGAACCTGCCTCCGACCATTAGCCTGGCTGGCATAACGAATGGCGCGGCATTCACCATCCCCGCCGATATCGCCCTCACAGCAACGGCAGCAGATGCTGACGGCAGCATCGTGAAAGTGGAGTTCTTCGCGAACGGTGGATTGATCAGCAGTTCGACCGCCGTTCCGTATAAAGCCACCCTGAAGCTCGTGACAGTCGGCAGTGTCACGCTGACGGCGGTCGCCACGGACAATCTCGGCCGCACCACCGTTTCATCATCAATCGCCATCACTGCCAGCGCGAGCGCTCCTTCTCCTCTCCCCGCAGCCGGCGCATTAAAACTATGGCTGAAGGCGGACGCGGGAGTCACGGCGAATGCCTCTGGGGCGGTAACGGGTTGGGCTGATTACTCGGGCAACTTCAACAATGCCTTTCAACCGGACGTGACCGCTGCTCCCCAATTCATCGCCAACGCAACCAACCAAATGCCTGCGCTCCGCTTTGATGGCTTGAACGATTACCTGCAGGTAGCTCATTCTTCGAGTCTCGCAATCACTGGAGATATCACTTCGTTCTTCGTCGTTAGATTCGACGACTTCGCCACCTTCCGCGCGGTCTGGGCCAAGACTTCCAGCAACGTGCCTCGGCCAACCGATTACTATGTCCTGCCCAACTCTGGCATCCCCAGAGTTTTTCGGGGAGGCCCGGCAGGTATTGGGAACGTAGATGCCTCGGAGCCGATCCCGGCGGGCGCTTATGTCGTCGCTGGTTTCGATATGGCCGGAACGACTTTGACGCACTATCTGAACGGCCAATCGATCGGCACCGGCGAAATCGCTGCTGTGCCTGTTGATCTTGGTGATCCGCTGCGCATTGGCACGCGAGGAGATTTGTTCACGAAGATGAAAGGCGATATTGCCGAGATTGTGATTTACAACACAGCCCTGAGTGAAGCCGACCGAAACAAAGTGGTCAGTTACCTCACAACGAAATACTTCACTCATGCTGAACCGGCCCCTCGTTTCACGGGTGTTCGGCGGCAAGGCGCAGACATTGTGATCGAATGGGGCGCTGGCGTCGGGGGGCCGACACTGGAAGAGGCGGCTGAAATCGTCGGTCCTTGGACGTCTGTCAAAGGTGCGAACAGCCCTTACACAGCCACTGCCAGCGGTCAGCGAAAATTCTACCGGTTACGGTTTTAGACCGATCAGCAAACTGAATTTCAGAAACGCCGAAGGTCAGTCGGTTGGCAAGTTGTGATCCGCCTGGCTTGCTGGCGCGAAAGGCTATGTCCGGATTTATTGGGTTTTCTGTTCCTGTGTAGTTTGCTTAGCAGCCCGGCGGACCACGTAATTCGTGATGCCTCGGCCAATCAATTCCTGATAGTTTGTTAGGACAATACCCTGCTGTCCTAGCAAGCCTTGGATGGCGATGGGCTCTGTCCGATCCAACTTTGTCCAATCGATATCGGGAAGTAACACTGCTAAAAATTTCGGTTCAACGTACACCTCATCGCCCTCTTGAGGCAGGTCCTTTTCATTGATCACGGGCTGACTGGCTTCTGCGCCTGACGGCGGCTTCTCAGATAGGGTTGGTACTTGCTGGTCCGACTTTGAGGTCGAAACGGTCTGCGCCGTTGCGGGCAAAGTCCGTGCGCTAGGCATTCCGAGCTTTGCCATCTGTTTTTGCAAGTCGTCGTGTTCCTTGCGGACCTGTGCTAATTCCTGATATTGACCTCGGAGTTTATGAATGTCCTGGTTTTCTTTCCGGAGGCGCTGAGACTCTTCGTTGTCGGCGCGAAGCTTCTCCAGGCTCTGGTTTTCTTCTCGGAGCCGCTCGATCTCCGGATTGTTCTGGCTCACTGACGCGTGTGGAGTTCCGTCGCAACCACCCGAAAGGAGTGCGCAAGCGACGGGTAACAGGATAAGGCATTTCATGGGTTTAAAGTTCAAAGATAAAACTTTATTCAAATTCATACAGATTAGCGACGTGGGCAACCGAAAACATCGTCGAGGGCGACACGACGGTTTGGGGCCTTCGCCGGATATAGATTACACCTAGCTCGTTAATAAGTTTCGAAAGGAGATAATCTATTTGGGCGGTATTGGGCCTGGTTTTCTGCCTGGCGAAGCTCGGATCAGGGTCGGTTTATGCTTCACTAGCCGCGTTCCGCATAACGAACTTTTCGGGCAAGATCAACACCAACGCTGGCGAGTCGGAATTTTTTGAGTTTGGAATTGTGAATTCCGAGCCACGATCTAGATTGCATCGAAACCCGTCCAACAAAGCATATGTATTTCGGCGCTGATTATTATCCTGAACATTGGGTCTATCCCTACGCCGGAACGCCAGAGCAGCCCGAATCTCGCTGGGAGCGGGATGCCGAGCTGATGTTCGACGCAGGAATCAATGTTGTTCGAATGGGCGAATTTTCCTGGGGTCTGTGCGAACCTAAAGAAGGTCAATATCAGTTTGAATGGCTAAGACGCGCCATGGATGTCGTTGGCAAGGCTGGAATCAAAGTCGTACTCGGCACTCCGACTGCCGCCCCTCCCATTTGGCTGGCCCAGAAACACCCGGAGATATTGCCTGTTGATGAGCGCGGTCTCCGAAAGCACGAAGGCACCCGGCGAGCGTATTGTTTGAACAGCAACGTTTATTGGGATTTCAGCAAACGCATTGTCGGTGCCATGGCCTCCGCGTTAGGCAATCATCCCCAGTTGATCGCCTGGCAGATTGACAACGGTATCGGAGGGCACGAAACGGAAAGCTCCTTCAACGAGGAATCTCGGCGCGATTGGATCGCATGGTTGAAAGCTAAATACGACACCATCGAGCGTCTCAACGATTTGCTTGGAACCCGATTCTGGGGGCAAGTCGTCAGTGACTGGAGCGAAGTCCCCATTCCCATGTCCGCTCCTACGGTCCACAATCCGGCCATCGTCACGGATTGGAGACGCTTCTCCAGTGATACCTGCGTCGCGTTCATCAAGATGCAGGCTGATTTGTTGCACGAGTTGACGCCCAACATTCCCGTGACCGCCAACCTTCGGGCGCCGTCGCGGAAGTTTGATCATTTCGACATGGCCGACGTGCTCGACTTCGTTTCGATCGACAGCAACGCAACCGTCCGGGCCAAATCCGCCGAGAACGCCTGCGAGATCGATATTATGCGCTCGCTGAAAAAAACTGGCATCAAAACGCCCGATGGGACTTGCGGCTTCTGGGCTATCGAACAGAAAGCCGCGCAGGTCAACTGGCAAGATGTCAACTCGTTGATTCGGCCAGGAGTGGTTCGACTCTTCACGTACCAGATGGTTTCCCGCGGAGCCTCTGGGGTGCTTTACTTTTTCTGGCGACAACCGCGCTTCGGTTCAGAAAAATTCTACGGTGGCGTTTTGAGCCATGACGGACGCGGTAATAGCAGGGTTTATAAGGAGATCAGCCAAATTGGGGAGGAGATGAAATTGCTGGCGCCGTTCTTGAAGGATACGCGCACCGTTGCCGAGACCTGCATCCTCTATAGTCACGAGAATGAATGGACGCTGCAACAGCCGATGCAGCCGAGCAATTGTTTTAGCCAGCGTGAGCACATCCAACTGTTTTATAATGCTTTGCATGATCGCAATATCCCAGTGGACTTCGCTCGCCCTACGGAAGACTTATCGAAATACAAACTGGTCATTGCTCCGTCATTGCATCTGTTGGCGGGAGGCGAAGCGGACCTGCTGAAACTTTACGTCCAGAATGGAGGAACATTGGTCGGGACTTTCAACACCGGCCTCGTGGACGAACATGGGATCGCACCTGACACAGGATACCCTCACAACTTGACGGATGTCTTCGGCATGGAGGTGATGGAGTTTGATCCGTTGGCACCCGGCGAGGAAAATCATCTGATCTTCAAGGGAGCCTTTCCGACGAGTCATCTTCACCCAGCCAAGCTTTGGTGCGATCTGATCGAACCCAAGGATTGCCAGATTCTCGCCACTTACGCGAAAGATTTTTACGCTGGGCGTCCAGCCATGACGATGAATACCTTCGGGCTGGGCAAGGCAGTTTACGTCGGAACGATGAGTCATCAATTCTTCTATTACGACCTCATCATCTGGCTTCGGCAGATGTGTAATATCTTCCCTCTGATGAAGGTGCCCGATACTGTTGAAGTCAGCATGAGGCAGAAAGACGACACGCAAATCTACTTCCTGCTCAACCACCAGCATTCGCCTGTCCGGATTCAGTTTTATAAGCCGATGCATGATTTTTTGACTGGCAGTACGTTGACAGGGAACTACGATCTTCCGCCGCACGGTGTCCTAGTGCTGGATGAGCATCACGCGAAAACAGAAGCCTAAAGCCAAGTCCTCTTACGAGGACGCACGGAGGCTTATCCTCGCCCAATGGCGAGGCATGGACCTGTCCAAGTTGGAGAAGGCGCGAACCCCGAACACGAAGTCTCTGGCGAGCTTGATGCCCAGCGTGCTGAATAGCGTCGGATTGGACCGCCGCCGTGTCGAACTCGAAGTATTGAAAGTCTGGAATCATCTGTTGGACCCCAATATCGTGGCCCATGCACAACCTACGGGCCTCAACAAAGGAACGTTGTTCGTCACCGTCGATAATAGCGTCTGGTTGAGCGAAATCGTCCGTTACCGACGCAAAGAAGTTTTGGACCGCTTGCAACACAGCTTCGGCCGCGAGTTCATCACACGCATCTCCTTTCGGGTAGGTTGAGGCTTTGAAAATTGTTGCTCCTCTTCGCGCAGGTCAGCGTTGCGCGAATGAGCGCAGTTCCTCCGGAAACGACGACCGTTCAGGAGATTAGATTGTCTCTCTACTTTTGGCTGCGGAGATAGTCGCATCTACTGAGGGCAAGTAAGTTGACCATTCCCTGCTTGGGACAATTAATCTTCGTGCGATAAGTCAGCCCTATTTTTTCCGCCACCCGCATGGATCGTAAATTCGCGGGATGAACGGAAGCGACAATTTCTTTGAGATCCAGTTTGGCAAAGCCATGGTGCAACATCGCGGTTGCGGCCTCAGTGGCAAAACCCGCACCCCAGAATCGGCGCGTGATGCCGTAGAAGATTTCGATCGGTTTCTCGGGTAAATGAGGGAGGTAGTCAAATCCGCAATAACCGATATTGAGTTGCTTGGATTTGAGGACGACGGCCCGGCCGCCTAGAGGAGCTTTTGCCGACTGCTCGTCGATGAGATTTTGGAGCAGACGTTGGGTATCGTTGTAGCTTAGGACCTCGCCAGTGAACCGCAGGACCTCCGGATCACTCGCCCGCGCGTAAACCTCTGGCAAATCATCGCTTCGTACCGGGCGGATCAGGAGCCGCTCCGTTTCGATGATGTCGAATGGATTCATGTCAGGTCGTTGATCAGTGCCACCGCGATTAGCGAACGTGACAACACAGCGTAAAAAAACCAGGCTTGATTGTCTTTGAAAATCGGTGTGACGTATCTGCCTATGACCCGGCTACAAACTGACTCCACACGACGAACTCTCAATCGCCGCAAGTTTCTTTTCTCCGCTGCGGTTGGATCTTTTGCCGTTCCACGCCTCTCTCGAGGGGCAGAAACGTCAAGGCCTTCGAGCGCACCTCCCGTGGTGGACGCGCATCTCCATTGTTTTGCCGGAAAGAACGATTCGCGTTTCCCGTATCATCCCAAGGGACCTTACCAACCCGATGCTCCAGCCACTCCCCAACATTTGCTCAAGTGCATGGACGATGCCCATATCGATTATGCAATAGTCGTGCACCCGGAACCTTATCAAGATGACCACCGTTATTTGGAATATTGCCTCGACGTGGGAAAAGGGCGTTTGAAAGGGACCTGTTTGCTTTTTGCGGATCGCCCGGGATCACTCGATAGGATGCCTGATCTGGTTAAGCGCCTGCCTATTGTCGCAGCGCGCGTTCATGCGTACGCGCCTGACCGATTACCACCATTTGGCAAACCGGAACTGCGAAAATTCTGGCAGATGGCAACGGAGCACCACCTGGCTGTGCAACTTCATTTCGAGCCCCGTTTCGCTCCTGGTTTCGAGCCGTTGATAAAAGAATTCTCCGAAACCAACGTCATCATCGACCACCTCGGCAGGCCATTCCCGGGAACGCCCGAAGAACATGAAGTCGTCCTACGTTGGTCACGGTTCAAGAATACGATCATGAAGCTATCCGCGATTCCCGCGCCTACCGCGTATCCGCATCGAGATATCGCTCCGGTGATCCGGCGGTTGGTGGATGCGTTCGGAGCGGAGCGGTTGATCTATGGCGGAGGGTTCGGTCCGGAAACGACCGGCGAGAGCTATCGGGCCGCAATCGAGCGAACCCGCTCGTTCATCACACACCTCTCGAAGGCCAATCAAGCAAAGGTTCTTGGCGGAAATGCCGCGGTGTTGTTTGGGTTCAGAGCAATCGCTCGTTAATGCCTGAGCAGAGCAAGACCCCTCCAGAACTTCACCCTTGTTTTGAAGGCTTCGCACGGTATTGTTTTTCGAGGATCGTGAACTGATCCCAATCGCTTATGATCCAAAGTTGGCCAACGACCCGGCGCACTTTCTTGAAAGGGATGGGAACCTCCATGGCCTTGCCGTTGCTCGAGGACTTTCAGGTTCTGAGCTGGTTGGCTCATCAAAAAGCCACTGAGAATGGCGACGGCCCTGGCGACCACGCCCGTGCTTCGGCACCGTTGAATGGTCTTGTCTAGCTCACGCTTAATTTCTGCTTCACACACGAATCGAGTGACATCAACGCAACTTGAACCAATGAGAACAAATAGTTACCACGTTTTTTGCCTAGTGGCTTTAATGGCAAGCGCCCTCCAATCTTCCGCTCAGGAATGGACCCGGTTTCGCGGCCCGAACGGTACGGGAATAAGCGACACCAAGACCATTCCAGCGAAGTGGACGGAAAAGGACATCAACTGGAAAGTGGCTTTGCCGGGAACGGGGCATTCCTCGCCGGTGCTGTGGGGTGAAAAAATATTTCTGACTAGCACCGAAGAAAATCCGAGCAGGATTTTGATTCTCTGTGTCAACGCCGCCAATGGCGCGGTTCTCTGGCGAAAGGATTTTCCATTCGCTCCATTTAAGAAACATAACTTCAATAGCTTTGCTTCCTCGACTCCCACCGTGGACGCCGACCGTGTTTATGTTTGCTGGTCGAATCCTGACCGATACACAATGATGACACTCGATCATCAAGGGAACACCCTTTGGGAACGCAATTTGGGAACTTTCAAAAGCCAGCACGGGAGCGGCACTTCACCGATTGTTTTTAACGACAAGGTTATTTTAGCCAACGAACAAGACGGTGACAGTTTCTTGATCGCGATGGATTCGAAGACCGGTGAAACTCGCTGGAAAACGCCTCGGAGCAGCACCAACACCTGCTATTCCACGCCTTTTATCTACCAGCCGAAGGGGCAACAGCCTGCTGTGATCTTTAGCAGCCAGGCGCACGGAATCTCGGCTATCGACCCCGAGAATGGCACTTCGTTATGGGACTACTCCAAAGCTTTTGACAAACGGTCGGTTGCTTCTCCCATCGTTGCGTCGGGGTTGATTATAGGCTCCTGCGGCCAAGGAGGAGGTCAATCCGATTACCTCGTGGCAATTCGACCAGGCGATGTGGCTGCTGGAAAACGCCCGCAGCTTGCTTACGAGTTGCGGCGCGCGGCTCCGTATGTGCCCACAGGTGTGGCGTATGGCGACTTGTTGTTCTTGTGGGACGATAGCCTCACGGCGACTTGCTTGCATGCTCCCAGCGGGGAAATCCGCTGGCAGGAACGCGTCGGAGGAGACACCTTCGGTTCTCCCGTGTGCGTGGATGGCCGTTTGTTTTGTGTTTCCGCGACCGGCGACGTGGTCGTGATCGCAGCATCAGACCAATTCCATGAACTGGCCAGAAATCCATTGGGAGAAACCTGTCACACCACCCCGGCAGTGGCAGGAGGTCGAATGTACATTCGCACGGTCGGTCACCTTTTCAGCATCGGCGGCAAGGCGAAGGAAGTTTCGCTCAAGTAGCCACATCAATCCAGAGGATGCCGTCACAGCGCGCTCCTCAGAGCGAGGCTTGATCCTCTTCTGTCCGCCTTGCTCTCCGAAATCGGAGCTCAATTCAATGGCAGCGGCCTCTGGGACAGAGATGCTTCGGATCTCCAAACGCCGTCAGATCATGGTGACAGGCTCGATAGTCGTTAATCGATCCCCGGTCTTTTCCAGGCAATCCGTTAGATACGGGAGCAATTGCTTTTTGCGCGAGACGACGCCAGTTAATTCATAAATTCCCGGTTGTAGATTGGGGTAATCAATCTGCTTCAACAGGGCCGAGGCTCCCGTCACGGCGAGCAGCGAACTTTGCTTCACCACATCTGTTATCAGCAGCGCAGAGAAATAATAACCTTTCTGACGCTGATAATTCTCAAGTGCAGCCATGACTTCATCCGCGCGCCTCCAGAAGGAATCAAACCCAACTTCCTCGATCTGAGCCGCGCTGAAAGTACGGCCCTTTTCCTGAAACTCCTTGCAATCAACAACAATTGCATCAGCAACCGGTCGCGACGCCAACACGGAGCCCGAGGCAAATAATGTCTGCGTGAATTGCGTCGCATTGATGCCGGTAATTTGCTCCAGCTTTTCGAGAATCTGCGCGTCCCGCTCCGTTGCCGTCGGTGACGTCAGATTCAAAGTGTCGGAGACCAAGCCTGCCAGCAGGAGGCCTGCAATTGGCTTGGGGAGTTCGACCTGGTTGCGGAAGAAACAGTCGGCGACGATCGTGCTGGTGGAACCGACCGGTTCGTTGCGGAACAGAATCGGATGGCGAGTGGTCATAGTCCCCAGCCGGTGATGATCGATGATCTCAAGGATTTCCACCTGGTCGGCGCCTTGCACCGCTTGAGACAATTCGTTGTGATCGACCAAAATTAATTGGCGGCGCACCTTCTTGAGGAAATCGGACTTGGAGAGAATTCCAACCGTTTTCTTGTGCGCATCGAGAACCGGAAACGCCTGGAATTGCGACGAGGTTGCCATGCTTTGGACCTCGGATAATAATTCGTCTTCGCGAAAAGAAAGGAACTGCTCATGGACCATATGCTGGACCGTTATGGCTGCGCGACATAACGAAGCTGTAGTCGCTGTGTTCTGCGGCGAGATCAGTAGATTTACTTTATTGCGTTGGGCTTCCTCTTTGATCGACGCAGACACTTCGAGTCCTCCCGTCACCACGAGCACGCGCACTTTGCCGCGGATGGCCAGCTGCTGAATTTCACGCTGGTCGCCCACGATGACGAGAAGCCTTTCCGGCGGGAATTTCGCCAGGCGCTTCGCGAAGGATTCCTCATTCATCGCTCCGATCATGAGAATGAGTTCCTCTTCCTGATCGGATTCAGTCGTGACCACCGCTCGCGCTCCCAAAGTCCGGGCGAGGTTGCGCATCGAAGCCAGCACCCGGCGTGAATCAAACAA
>SIBE01000007.1 GCA_009695265.1 Pedosphaera sp.
AACCCGCCGCAACCGCAAAAAAGATCAATACAGGTCAAAGGCGTCATTGTCCAAGTTCTTTCGGTTTGTGGGAAGGTACCGGATTATCATTCGGGTGCGAGTTTATTTTCATGGCAAAATGCCAGAGGAGGGCGCATCTGGTGGATCGGAGCATCATGAACTCGGAAATGACTATTGACTTAGACGGTTTGTTTGTTACTTTCTCCGCTCTTTGAGAAGAGTTTTGATGAAAACGTATTTGCCAAAAGTCGATTTGAACCTACGGAAGTGGCACATTGTAGATGCTAACGGCGTCGTGCTTGGCCGCTTGGCTGTGCAAGTCGCCAATGTCCTGCGTGGAAAGAATAAGCCTATTTACACTGACCACTTGGACGCTGGAGATTTTGTAGTTGTGATCAACGCGGATAAAGTGGTGGTCACTGGAAAGAAAGAGACCGACAAACTGTTCATGACTTACTCCGGTTGGAAAGGTAGCGAAAAGTTCACCTCCGTGGAACAGGTCCGCACCAAACAGCCCGAACGGCTCATCACTCACGCTGTGAAAGGGATGATCCCGAAGAACAGGCTGGGACGAGTCCTTCTGACGAAGCTGAAAGTATATAAAGGCAGCGAGCATCCTCACGCCGCGCAACAGCCCGCTCCGATGACTATTAAAGACTAGATCTTATTCTTATTCACCTATGGCAGAGATAGCAGAATTTCTTGGGACGGGTCGGCGTAAAACCGCAGTGGCTCAAGTTCGTTTGGCACCCGGGTCCGGCAAAATCACCATCAATGGCCGGGCAATGGAAACCTACTTTTTGGTCGATGCTCAGCGGATTCAAGTGACACAGCCGCTGACACTGACTGCCACGGCGAATAAATTTGACGTGCGCGTGAATGTGAAAGGCGGCGGAATCAATGGCCAAGCCACCGCAGTTCGGCATGGCATTTCCCGAGCTTTGCTTTTGGTGGACATCACTCTCCGTCCAGCACTCAAGGCTGAAGGCTTCCTGACCCGCGATCCGCGTATGCGAGAACGCAAGAAGTACGGACAGCCCGGCGCGCGAAAACGATTCCAATTCAGCAAGCGTTAATTAGAATCGAAGATTGTTCGAGAGCCCCGCTGGCAGTCCTGCGGGGCTTTCTGCTTTGATCCACATGTGGGCCAACTGAAAAGTTTTCAAATCAAAATTTCAGATATAAACTCGACGGACTCGAAGCCTTGGTTTGAGCATCAGCACACCGCATAGCAAATCACAGTGAACCCTGCACAGCCCATCAAAGTTGCCATCATCGGGGCATCCGGGTATGCCGGCGAAGACCTCGTCCGGCTGCTGCTGGGCCACCCTCATGCTGACTTGACATCGGTGACTTCTCGGCAATACGCAGGCCAGACGCTCGCCCGAGTCTTTCCGAGGTATTCCCATTATCCACGCGCCAAGGCCCTTCGTTTTTCAGAACCCAGTGCGGAATCAATTTCCAAGCAAGCGGAGGTCGTTTTTCTGGCTTTGCCACATGGGGTCGCTGCGGAATATGCCATTCCATTGCTCCATCTCGGCTGCCGCGTTATCGATCTAAGCGCTGATTTCCGAGTAAAAAGCGCGTCAGTCTATAAGGAGTTTTATGCGCAGGAGCATCCTGCGCCTGACTTGCTCGAAACCTCGGTTTATGGGCTGCCTGAAGTCAACCGCACGGCGATCACGAGTGCTTCGTTGGTCGCTTGCCCAGGATGCTATCCCACCAGCATCCTTCTGCCGACGCTACCCTTGTTGCGGAGCCAACTGATCAAATCCACCGGCATCATCGCTGATTCCCTCAGCGGAGTGAGCGGCGCCGGTCGCAAAGTGGAACTCGAATATTTGTTCGCCGAATGCAATGAAAGCATGCGGCCATACGGAGTGCCTAAGCATCGGCACCTGTCTGAGATCGAGCAGGAGCTTTCGCTGGCAGCCGGCGGTCCAGTGGTCATTCAATTCACGCCTCACCTAATCCCGGTCACTCGCGGCATTCTCACGACACTTTACTTGGCGCCATCCGAGCATTTCGCCGATCAAACCACGGCGGAAAAGCTGAACAAGCAAATCGCGAAGTGTTATGACGCGGCTTATGGCAATGAACCGTTCATTCGCCTGTTGGAGGGAAAAGCGTTGCCCGACACCAAGAATGTCATCGGCACGAACTTCATGGAAATCGCGTGGCGGGTGGATCCTAGAACCGGACGTCTCATTGTGATGAGCGCCGAGGACAACATTATCAAAGGTACGAGCGGGCAAGCGATTCAATGTTTCAATATGATGTGCGGTTTCCCAGAGACTGCTGGATTGATTTAAGGGTTTATCGGTTCCTCATGAAATCTTCATCTTTGTTCAAACCAATCCCTGGCTCGGTGACAGCTCCCCAGGGTTTTCGAGCTGCGGGTGTCTTTTGCGATATCAAACGTCTCGGGACTGGCAAAGGCTCGAACAAAGGAAACAAGCGGGACTTGGCTCTCATCGTCTCGGATGTTCCCGCTGCCGTCGCTGGGATGTTCACCACGAACCAAGTCTGCGCGGCTCCGGTGAAACTCAGTGTGCTCCGCGCCCTGAAGGCCGCGGCTCAAGCCATCGTCGTCAACTCAGGCAACGCCAACGCCTGTACAGGACCACAAGGGCTGCTCGACGCTCAGGCCATGACGAGCCTCGTCGCTCAACGGCTAAATCTGCGAGAGGAAGACGTTTTGGTCGGCTCGACCGGCCGGATCGGCGTCACCATGCCGATGATGAATGTCAAACGTGGCATCCTCGCCGCCGCCGACCTGCTCGATGCTACGGCTGAAAGCGCTCATCAGGTCGCCGAAGCGATCATGACGAGCGATACTCGGTCCAAGGAAATCGCGATTCAATTCCAACTCGGCGGAAAAACTGTCCGGATGGGCGGCCTCTGCAAAGGCGCGGGCATGATTCAGCCTGGCATGAGCCCGACGAGCGCGCGGCCTGCTTCGACCCCGCTCCATGCTACGATGCTTTGCTTCATTACCACCGACGCTGCTATTGAATCCAAGCCGTTGAAAGCCGCTTTGCTGCAAGCGGTGACCAAGAGTTTCAACTGCATCACGGTGGACGGAGACATGAGCACCAATGACACGGTCATCGTCCTGGCCAATGGCCAGGCTGGAAACCCGATGATCACAGCAAGCGGCACCGGGACATTCGCTTCTCGCCGGCTACGGGATTGGAACGTCTTCCAAGCTGCTCTGGATCACGTCACCCTTGAGCTCGCCAAAATGATTGTGCGCGACGGTGAGGGCGTTTCACGATTCATCACCGTCAAAGTCTCGGGTGCGAGATCGTTTGCCGATGCCGATGCTGCGGCGCGCGCAGTCGCCAATAGCACCCTAGTCAAGACGAGTTGGTACGGCGGTGATCCCAATTGGGGACGCATCCTCGATGCCCTGGGTTACTCCTCGGCAAAAGTAGTCGAAGAAAAAGTCGATGTCGCCTACAGCGCGCCGGGCAGCAAGAAGCTTTTGTACTCACTCAAGAAAGGCAAACCGACGATGATTTCTTTTCGGACGCTCTGCGCTGCGGTGGCTCCCAAGGAATTCGATTTGCACATCCACTTGAATTTAGGCGAAGCCAGCGCTGTGATTTACACCGCCGATCTCACGGAGGAATACGTGGACTTTAACAAAGGCGATGTGAGCGACCCGGCATCGCAGGGGGGATGAATCTTGCGTCCGAAAAATGTATGCACGACCTCATTTCCAAAGCCGACGTGTTGCTCGAAGCGTTGCCTTACATCCAGCGCTTTCGCAGTCAGACCTTCGTGGTTAAATATGGCGGGAGCTTCATGGATTCGCCTGATCCGGAAGTGCGCAACGGCGTGGCGCGCGACGTTGTTTTCCTTGAAGCCGTCGGCATCAATCCCATTGTCATCCATGGTGGCGGCAAGGCCATTACGCGCGCGATGGATGCCGCGGGCTTGAAAGCGAATTTCATCCAGGGAATGCGCGTCACCGATGAAGCGACGGTCAACGTGGTGGAACAGGTGTTGTCCCGCGAGATCAACCCGGAAATTGTCAAAGCCATTAATGCTCTCGGCGGCAAAGCGCGAGGCTTTTCGGGCACAGACATTTTCACGTGCCGCAAGCTGTCGCTCTCTAGCCCCGACGGCGAGGAAATCGACATTGGTTTTGTCGGTGAAGTGGTGGCCGTTAATACCGAACCTTTGCGCGAATGTATCCGGCGCAGCATCACGCCGGTCATCAGCCCCACAGCTCGTGGTGAGGATGGAAAGATTTACAACTGCAACGCCGACGTCGCTGCAGCGCAAGCCGCCATCGCATTGAAAGCCAAGCGACTTGTTTTCATGAGCGATGTTCCCGGCCTGCTGCGCGATCCGAATGATGTCTCGACTCTGATTACGCATCTGCAAACCGGCGAAGTGGATGCACTAAAAAAAGCCGGCATTGTTGACAGAGGAATGATTCCAAAAGTGGATAGCGCCGTTGCCGCCATCAAGTCGGGCGTGGATAAAGTATCACTCGTCGATGGGAGGTTGGCTCACTCGGTGCTCCTTGAAATTTTTACCCATGCCGGGGTAGGAACAGAGGTGGTTTTATGAAAGAAATCGTTCCCTCTCCACCCTCCATCGTCCGCAATGATACTGCGACCGTTCTCGAGCTTTTCCAAAAGAACGTGATTCCATCATACGGACGCTTTGAACTGGCCTTCAGCCATGGCGCTGGCAGTTACCTTTGGGATGTCACCGGCAAGCGCTACCTGGACTTGGGCAGCGGCATTGCGGTGTGCTCCCTGGGCCACGCGAATCCTGAAATCACAGACGCATTGGTCCAGCAATCACGAAAACTGGTTCATGTTTCAAATCTTTACTACACCGAGCCTCAGGGACGGCTGGCCCAAGCGCTGGTGAATTTGATAGGCCCTGGCAAATGTTTTTTTTGCAACAGCGGTGCCGAAGCCAATGAAGGCTTGTTTAAACTCGCGCGCAAATTTGGGCACGAAGAAGGCCGCTTCGAAATCATCACGGCCCAGAATTCCTTCCACGGTCGGACCCTGGCTGGCATTGCAGCCACCGGTCAGGAGAAGGTCAAAAAAGGGTTCGAACCGATGGTTAATGGCTTCCGCCACGTCCCTTACAATGACTTGGAAGCGATGCGAGAAGCGATATCGCCGGCGACCGCTGCCATCCTCATTGAAGGCGTTCAGGGTGAAGGCGGCATTACACCTGCCACACCCGAATATCTCATTGGGCTGCGCCAGTTGTGCGATGAGAAGAATCTCCTGCTCCTCATGGACGGAGTTCAATGCGGGCATTTCCGGACAGGATGTTTCCAAAGTTTTCAAAGAATTTTGGAAGGCGTGGACAGCGGAGCTGCGATGCTTCCTGACGGCATTTCGATGGCCAAGTCGCTCGGAGGCGGATTCCCCATCGGCGCTTTTTGGGTTCGGAAGCCGTATGCAGATTTGCTGGGTCCGGGCACTCATGCGACTACTTTTGGTGGGACGCCGCTGGCGTGCGCGGTGGGATTGAAAGTCCTGGAAGTCATCCAGCGGGACCGGCTCGCCGAGAATGCTCGAGATGTGGGCGATTACATTAGGACTGAACTCGTGCGGATGGTGGAGCACTATCCATCGGTTCTTAGGAGCGCGCGAGGCATCGGTCTGATGATCGGGCTGGAACTGGCCCCCAACATTCCGGCTCTGGCAAATGAAGAGAAGCCTCAGTCGATCCAATTGGTGAACCGATTGCACGATGCAGGCGTGTTGACGATTCCCGCGGGGGCTCAGGTGGCACGGCTGCTGCCTCCCCTAAATCTTCGCCGAAGTGAAGCGGATGAGGGTTTGAAGATATTGGAGTCCGTGGTGAAAGCGTTGATTTAGAAGGCGTTTATTTATGTCGCGAGCAGGTCTAAATTTCTTGGTTCAAGAGTGAAATGAGCATTCGGCCGCCGCCTGGCATAGGCAGCTTCAAGAAGAATTATATGAAACATCTGTTGAGCATTGAGAAACTTTCGCGGGAAGAAATGGAAGACATCTGGAGTTCCTCCGCGGTGCTCAAGAAAGAGCGTACGCGTCGAACCGGAGGACCGCTGGCTGGCCAAACCTGGGCTCTCATGTTTTCCAAATCCTCCACTCGGACCCGTGTCTCGTTCGAAGTCGGCATCCGGGAATTGGGCGGCCAAGTGATGTTTTTGAGCGCGACCGATATTCAATTGGGTCGAGGCGAGCCGATCAAAGACACCGCGCGGGTTCTTGGGAGGATGGTGCACGGAGCGGTGATTCGCACCTTTGCCCAAAGCGATGTTGAGGATTTCGCCCGGTTCGCGAACATCCCGACCATCAATGCGCTGACGGATGATGAGCATCCTTGCCAAATACTGGCCGACATTTTTACTTTTCAGGAAATGCGGGGGCCGATCCAGGGCAAAGTCGTGACCTTCGTCGGGGATGGCGCGTGCAACGTTCCGGCTTCCTGGATTTTTGCCGCGGCCAAGCTTGATTTCGAGCTTCGAATCGCAGCACCCAGAACGTATCAACCTTCGGCCGCTTTGTTGGCCCGTGCCGGGGGCCGAATCATTTGCACCGAGGATCTCAAGGCGGCGGCGACAGGATCAGATCTCCTCTACACCGACGTCTGGGTCTCAATGGGAAAAGAGGCTGAATCCATCGAGCGACTGCGCGAATTGACGGGCTATCAAATCAACGAACCACTCGTCAAGTTGGCTAAACCTGGCGCCTTGATCATGCATTGCCTGCCCGCATATCGGGGCAAAGAGATCACGGAATCGGTGTTCGAAGCCAATTCGATAACCATTTTCGACCAGGCAGAAAATCGGCTCCATGTGCAAAAGGCGATTTTAGACTGGCTCGTCCGGTAGTTCCGGCTTTGCTCTCGACGGTGCTTTTGCGAGTGTTACGTTTGAACTATGTCATTACCGCTGCCGAATGGCCCGAAGAAGATCAACCTCCGCCGTCCGGATATCATGGAGGCTGTCCAGGCCCAGGTGCTATCTCACTATCGGAGCGAGTTGATCGATCGCATTCGCGCGAAGGGGCATGTCCTTTCGGCCGACGGTTTGTTGACAGTCAAGCTGGCCAAGGAGTTTGGCTTTTGTTACGGCGTTGAAAGAGCGATCGATTTGGCGTATGCGGCGCGGAAAGTTTTTCTCGATCAACCGATCTACATTCTGGGTGAAATCATCCACAACCCCGAGGTGAACGACCAGATTCGAGCGATGGGCATCAAATTCCTCTCGGGCAAGGAGAAGAATGCCGACATCGAAGATTTGAAGAAAGACGACGTCGTGATAGTTCCCGCCTTTGGAGCGGAAACCTCTACGATGAACGCGCTGGAAGCAAAGGGATGCCGTTTTGTGGACACGACGTGCGGGGATGTCATGAGCGTCTGGAAGCGGGTTCGCCAGTATGCAAACGACTCGGTCACGAGCATCATCCACGGAAAATCTTGGCACGAAGAGACGAAGGCCACCAGTTCACGCGCCATGGCGAACGGCAGCGGACATTACCTGGTTGTCTTCACGCTCGCCGAAACCAACTATGTCTGCAACCACATCGTCAATGGCGGAGATAAGCGCGAGTTCCTCGAAAAATTCAAGGGGGCTTACTCCAACGGTTTTGACCCAGATGTTCACCTGAAAGCTGTCGGCGTAGCCAATCAAACCACAATGCTACGGGGCGAAACAGAGGAAGTTCAGCGACGCTTGAAAGCCGCGATCGAGAAGAAATACGGCGCGAGCGAGGCCGAGAAGCATTTTCGTTTTTTTGACACGATCTGCGGCGCGACTCAAGATCGTCAAAATGCTTTGGAAACATTGTTGATGGAGCCGCTGGACTTCTTGTTGGTGATCGGCGGTTACAACTCGTCGAACACATCGCACCTGGCTGAGATGGGCGAATCCAGACTGCCGACCTACTTCATTAAAAATGCGACTAAGCTGGTTTCGGAACATCTGATCGTGCACTACGATCAGCACCGGCATGAGGAAGTTGAAACTAAAAATTGGCTTCTGCCCGGGAAACTGACTGTCGGAGTGACCGCCGGAGCTTCTTGTCCCAACAACCTGATCGAAGATGTCATCCGGCGTTTGTTCGAGCTGAGAGGAGTTGCCGTTCAGGAATTGCTGGCAAACTGAGGAGAGGATCTCCCAGACTGCGCGCGCATGGCACCGAACCCACCCCTGCCTCTCCCAGGAATAGAGCTTAGCTTCAAGGGTCTAAAACGAGCCCGCGGATCACGGCAAGTTGGAGATTTTCGCCACGCAAAAACCTTGAGTTAATTGCATGCCTTGCACCCGCGACGATCTGGAAAAACGCGAGCGGCAAATTCTTGCTCCGTACGCGCAGTTTAGCGCCAACACGCGCGGCCGCAAATATTCTGAGCCCCCGCCCGAGTGGCGAACTCACTTCCAACGCGATCGCGATCGAGTGATTCATTCGAGGGCTTTTCGGCGCCTCGAATACAAGACTCAGGTTTTCCTCAATGGGACGGGGGACCATCTGCGGACGCGGCTGACCCACACGATCGAAGTGGCCGCTATCTCCCGGAATATTGCCCGCGCGCTGCGGTTGAACGAGGACTTAACAGAAACGGTCGCGTTGGCGCATGATCTCGGCCATTCACCTTTCGGGCACAAGGGCGAGATGGTTCTGAATCGCTTGATGAGAGAACAGGGCGGTTTCGAACATAACCGGCAAAGCCTGCGGATCGTCGAAGAACTCGAACAAAAATATCCTCTGTTCCCGGGCCTGAACCTGACCTGGGAAGTCCGCGAGGGCCTGGTTAAAAACCCTGCGAATTCCCGTCGCCCTGCTAAAAGCGCCGGGCTCGAAACAAAGTCATCCTCTCTCGAAGCGCAGGTTGCAAATCTGGCCGACGAGATAGCGTATTACAGCCATGACTTGGATGATGGACTCGACGCCGGCTTGTTAGATGAGAAGAACCTTCGCCGAGAAGATAGAATTTGGAGTGGAGCGGCTCGGGCGGTCCGGAAAGAATTCGGTGAGCTTTCCGATGAATGCCGACGTTACTTCATTATTCGATGCATCATTGACAGCCAGGTGAAGGACGTGGTGATGACGACGGAAGCGCGGATCGCCGAGGCGCAGTTAGCATCGTCTGATGAAGTCCGCCATCACCCAGGGCCGCTCGTTCAATACAGCGCGGAGCGACGCAAGTTAAACCTTGAGTTGCGTGAGTACCTTTACGAGAAACTTTATTACAACCCGCAAGTACACGAGCCAAACGTGCGCGCCGTGCAAATGATCGAGAAACTATTTCCCTTCTATCTCGACCACCATGCAGAGATCGGCGAGCAATCCCGGAAACGGGCCCGGAAAGTGGGCTGGCATCGAGCTGTCTGCGACTACATTTCAGGGATGACTGATCGTTACGCAATTGAGGCATACCATCGGTTGTTTGGACTCGATCCCTCGCGCCACACGGCGCCTTAACGCCGTTATGAACGCCACGTTGTTATCCGATGGCCAAGTCGTCATTCCGTGAGAGTTTTGCAAGAGAGCGCCTAGGTCAAGCCCGAGTGGGACGCGCCGTGCTTGAAGTAAAGAGGAACAAGGATTGCTTTGCCTCTGGAACAAAAGCCATTTTAAATGGTTCACATGATCCGATGGCTCAGGAATCCGAATCTCATGCAGCGTCGCCTGATTCTAGGGCTTCTCTTGGGATTGTTCGTTCTGGGATACAGCTCATTCGCTCAAGATAAAACTCCCGACACAGCAGCGGAAACAATCAGCGATCTCCGAGCGCGTTTGAGTGACTACATTGCTCAACCACGTTTCTCTGCGGCCGCTTGGGGAATAAAAATTAGCTCGCTGGACACTGGGACGATCCTTTTCGAACGCAACGCCGGCAAGCTCATGAAGCCGGCCTCCAATGCCAAGCTCTACACCGGTGCCCTCGCGCTGGACCGGTTGGGACCGAATTACCGAATCAGGACTTCTCTCTTTGCCACGGCTCGGCCGGATACTGCCGGAACACTGAACGGAGATCTTATCGTCTATGGCCGGGGTGATCCTTCGTTCGCGGCGCGGTTCAATAATGGTAGCTACCAGAAATCGCTCGAACCACTCGTGGAAGCCGTGGCAGCGGCTGGCATTAAACAGATTCAAGGCAGTCTGATCGGTGACGCGAGTTATTTCCACGGGCCACCCGTTGGCTCGGGCTGGGCCTGGGAGGACCTTCAGTTCTACTACGGCGCAGAGGTCGCAGCGCTCACTGTCGAGGACAACGTGCTTGATCTCATCGTGCGACCGGGACCAAACATGGGCGATGCCTGCCAGATAATCGTTAATCCGGCAACGACCTTCGTGAAGTTCATCAACCAGACCAAAACAGCTGCAAAAGGGGCGAACCGATCAATAGCCATCTATCGGCCGATCGGAGACAACACCGTTTATCTGTCAGGCAGTTTGCCTTTGGACGGTTCAAATCATACCGATGCCGTGACGGTGCATGAGCCGGCTGGCTTGTTCGTATCTCTCTTGAAGGACGCACTCGAAAGGCGGGGTATCACTGTCTCTGGCAAACTGCGGGAACAAAGCGACAGTGGCCGAGAGACTCACGATCTCTCAAAGCTGGTGGAACTTGGATCTGTCAGGTCGCGTCCATTGAGCGAGATTTTAAGCAAGATGTTGAAACCTTCGCAGAATCTCTACGCGCAGCTCTTGCTCTTGCAGGTCGGCACCATGAGCAAAACCGAGAAGGATCAAAGTGGAAAAACGGGATCAAGCTCCGGTTCACCGCCTGGCGCTCTCTCCGATTCGTCCCCGCCGGCTTTGAACATTCAGGGGACCTCGGAAGAAATGGGTCTGGTGGAAATGAACAAGTTTCTCCAGCAAGTGGGCATCAAAAAAGGTGAAGTGTTGTTGGAGGAAGGATCAGGCTTATCGCGCGGTTGTCTGTTAACGCCAAATGCGACGGTCGAGTTGCTGAAGTTCATGAGCCACCACAAATATGCCGAGGTCTATCGAGAGTCATTGCCGATTGCTGGTGTCGATGGCACATTGCGCAACCGGATGAAGGAGACGAAAGCCGCGCGAAACCTCCGGGCCAAGACAGGCCGGTTGCGCTACGTCGATACTCTCTCCGGCTATGCCACGACTGCCGGCGGTGAATCGGTCGTGTTTTCGATCATGCTCAACAATTACTCGAATCCAGCCGCTCTAGGGCGAGACGACGTTGATAAGCTAGCGATCATGCTGGTCGATTTTCATGGAAAAACCTCCAAACAAGACAAATGAACTGGTCAGTAACAAAAACAAAAAACTCGGTGGCTTGGTTGTTCATGCTGGCGTGCGGTTTCGTCTCATCCCTCGGAGCCGAGACTGCCAATCCGGGCAAATTTCGCGGTTACGTCGAGCAAAACCAGCGTCGGCAAGCCTATGGCGTCTATATCAAAAACCGCAAGTTCGGCTGGGCCATTGATGAAATGAAACTCGGCAAGCATGACGGCAGGGATGTCGCTCTTTACACCTTCGACATCCAAGGGCGTTTTACTTCCGGCGGAGAGAAGTCAACTTTCGAGAGCAAAAGCGTCACTATCTACGAACTCGAAGGAAAGGGAGAAATCATTTTCGGCGAAGAGCGATCGGTCGAGGATGGAAACGAAACACTCAGAACGATTGTTCGGGAAGGCGACGGCCTGGCTATTACCACGCGAATTCGATCGGGAGAAAGCAAGCGTCGCGTTCCCATCCCAAAGGATTCGTTGGAGCTGATTCGCGAACTGGAAGTCTGGCTAAGCAAACCGCCCCTAAAAGGCGCGAAGTTCGAAGGCTATTCGACCTCCTGGGATCAGGATGATGTTAACAGCAAGGAGATTTATATCTATCGCGGTCGGAAGACGATTCTCTGGGGCGGCGTCAAGACAGCCATTCATCTGATCACGCTCAACATGGATGGAATGGTGATGGCTTGCGAACTGATGACCGACGGCACTGCGATCAAAGGTTTCATGGGCGGCCTTTTCGAATTGAGGGCTGAAAAGGAATCGATCGCGAAAATGCTGGGGACGGAACCGATCGACATGCTTGAAGCCTCTTCGATCAAAGTGGACAAGAATCTGGGGGCGCCGGAGAACGTCGAAGCGCTGACTTTACGCCTAACCGGCTTGAAAGACTTTAAGATACCGAACTCGCACAGGCAACGGGTGCGCTCGAACCTGGGCGGCAACCTCATTTTGGAGTTGTCGCGCGATAGAAGAACGGAACAACCCGCGCGGCTCCCGCCGGCTAAACGAGACGAATACCTCAAATCAACCCCGACATTGCAGTCGGATCACGAGGCGCTCCGGAAGAAGGCAAGAGAGATTATTCGCGAAGAAAAGGATCCTTTGGAGATGGCGACCTATCTCGAGCAATGGGTTTTTACGAATGTTCGTCAAACCATGGCGGCTAACACCACAAGCGCTTTGGATGTGCTCAACAATCGAGCCGGAGATTGCACTGAGATCACGATGTTGTTCGTGGCCTTGGCTCGAGCCTCGGGTATTCCGGCGCGCGAGGTCGGAGGCGTGATGTACGCCAACGAAGGGTCTCCGATTTTCGGCTGGCACGCCTGGGCTGAGATTCACGATGGCGAACAATGGGTGAGCATCGACCCGACATGGAACCAGGTTTACGTCGATGCGACGCACATCAAGCTGTCCGAAGACTCCAATGACTGGGCCTGGGTGAACCTCCTGGGCAAGATGAAAATCAAAGTCCTGAAAGTCACGAGGAAGAGTTAAGGAGTTGGTCGTTGGTCGGTGGTGACAGATCCTCTCGTGGAGGCCCATCACTCGCGCCTAGCCCTTAGCCAGAAACCCGGCTTTGGTGACAGCGACAAAGGCTCGACCTGAATGCCCGGGACTGGTTTCGACAGTTCGGAGTTGCGGACAGGTTCTCGGTTAGAGCGGGGACTCCGAGCGAGTCGCGACTGCGCGAAGTCCAAAACGAGAATCGCTGCAGGCCCGGTTCAAAAGAAATTGCAGTGAGCGACGGGGTTACTTAGTCTGACCACATCGAATTGTGTTATTGTGTGTAGAAGTTTAATTCGTCTCCTTGCTTACAGTTCACTGATGACAGGCGTGTTTGCCTTCATCGGCTGCGATCTCAGCGACTCTTCGTCTGTTCAGACAAGTTCAACCCGCGAACAAACCACACCGCCGCGGCGGGTCAAAACGGTTCGGGTCGCGATCTCTCCGCAAGAGCGGATTGTCCATGCCATCGGTTCTCTCGCGGCGCAGGATCAAGCCACGCTCAGCACTAAAGTCCCAGGGCGACTCGAAACGATCCCCGTTGATATCGGCACGGCTGTGCGCAAAGGCCAGCTAATCGCCCAAATTGAAGCGCGTGATTACAAATTACGGGTGCAACAAAACGAAGCCTTGCTCGCCCAAGCTCGCGTGCGTCTCGGTCTGCCGCTGGCTGGAGCTAATGATGACTTCGATGCCGACAAGACCGGCACGCTCCGCCAGACCCGCGCCATGCTCGAAGAAGCCCGATCGAACGGTGATCGCCTCCACAAACTCTCTGACCAAGGAATAGTTTCCAAGTCCGAGTTGGACACCGCTAATGCCGCTTACGAGGTCGCCTTAAGTCGGCACCAGGACGCCGTCGAGGAAATACGAAACCGCCAGGCGTTGCTCGCTCAGCGGCGCGCCGAATGGGAGATCGCTCAACAGCAATTGACCGATACGGCTGTTTATGCCCCTTTCGACGGTGTCATTCAGGAGCGGCGAGCCAACGCGGGCGAATACGTCCTCGCGAGTGCGCCGTTGGTCACGCTGGTGCGAATGAACCCAATCCGCCTGCGCCTGGATGTCTCGGAGCGCGACGCTGTCCGAGTCCGAGCCGCTCAAAAAGTTCGACTGACGGTCGATGGCAGCACCAATGCGTATTCGGGAGAGATCAAACGGCTAAGTCCGGCGATCGACGAACAAACCCGCATGCTTCGGGTGGAGGCAGATGTTCCGAACCCCGGATCACTGCGCCCAGGTTCTTTTGCGCGAGCAGAGATCATTACAGACGATCAAAGCCCAGGATTGATCATTCCGGCTTCTGCCATCGCGACGTTTGCCGGAGTTGAAAAGGTCTTTATCGTCCAAGAGAATAAAGCAGTCGAAAAACAGGTGGCCACCGGCAAACGAAAAGGCGAAGCGATAGAAATCGTCGCTGGACTAAAGCCCGGCGATCTAATCGTCCTCGAACCGGGCAACCTGCAATCAGGAGAAACAGTGGCCGCCGCCGATTAAGCTCATGCAGAAATTAGCTGAGGTTTGCATCAAGAGGCCAGTTTTCGCGTCGATGCTTGTCCTCGCCTTGGTCGTGGTGGGCGCGGCCGGCTATTTCCATTTAGGGGTCGATCGTTATCCTTCCGTGGATTTACCGACGATTCGAATTAACACTCGTTTGCCTGGCGCCTCACCCGCCGAAGTCGAGAGCCTAGTCTCGCACCGGATCGAGGAAGTTGTTAACACCGTGGAGGGCATTAGCGAGTTACGATCCATTTCAGGCGTCGGCAATTCGTTCATCATGGCCACTTTCAACCTAAACCGAGACATCGATTCGGCGGCCCAAGATGTCCGGGATCGAGTGGCCAATGTGGTCCGCGATTTGCCTCGAGAGGCCGACCCGCCGGTGGTGGCGAAGTTTGACAACGACCTTTCGCCCGTGATGACCGTGGCGGTCTCCGGCAATCGCGCGATGCGCGAGCTCACCGAGATGGCTGACAAGATTGTTAAGGTTCAGCTCGAGCGCTCGTCCGGAGTCGGTCAAATCGAAATCGTGGGCGGCTTCGAGCGGGCCATTAACGTGTGGGTCGATGCCGATCGTCTCGAAGCCTATCAAATCCCCATCACCGCCGTCCGCGAGGCCATTGTTCGGCAAAACGCCAATGTGCCCGGCGGCAATGTGACTGGACGTTTGCGGGAACATTCCTTGCGCACGGTCGGCCGCATCACCGATCCCAAAGCTTTCAATGAGCTGGTCGTTGCAACGATCCGCGGAGCGCCAGTTCGAATCAAAGACATCGGTTGGGCTGAAGACGGTATCAAAGAGCCACGCTCCATTTCCCGGCTGAATGGGGTGCCCACGTTGACTCTGGAAATCCGTCGGCAATCGGGCGCGAACACCGTGGCCGTCATTCAAGGAGTCAAGGCCAAGATGGCCCAAGTAGCGGCTCAGTTGCCCCCCGACGTAAAACTGGAGATTATCCGCGACCAATCGCGCTACATCTACGAGGCTCTTCACGAGATTAATCGACATCTCATTTTGGGGAGTGTTCTCGCCAGCCTGGTGGTGTTTTGTTTCATGCGGAACTGGCGTTCCACCATCATTGCGGCTGTCGCCATTCCCACTTCAGTAATCTCCACATTCGGAATGATGTGGGCGCTCAACTTCACACTCAACAGCGTGACGATGCTGGCCTTGGTGCTGATGGTGGGCATTGTAATCGATGATGCGATCGTGGTTCTGGAGAACATCTTTCGCTTTGTGGAGGAAAAGAAGATGCACCCTTTCGAGGCCGCACGGGCTGCTACGGCGGAAATCGGCCTTGCCGTTATGGCCACCACATTCAGCCTGGTCGTCATTTTCGTTCCAGTGTCGTTCATGTCGAGCATTTCAGGCCGGTTCCTTTACCAGTTTGGTTTAACCGCAGCTGTGGCTGTGTTGGTCAGCTTGCTCGTCTCTTTTTCGCTGACGCCCATGATGAGCGCCCGGTTGTTCAGTCTCCCCGATTCCTCGCCACATGGTGCCCATGCTCTGGCCAGGTCGCGCCGCGGCTTTTATGCGTGGATCGATCGCGCCTATACGGCTGCGTTGAGCTTCGCCATGCACCACCGACTCCTCGTCGCCTCTTTTGCTGCACTGGTCATGCTCTCCTCGGTGCCTTTGTACAAGATGGTTCGACAGGAATACACTCCCGGCAACACCGATGAAGGCGAGTTTGAAATCAACGTCACCGCGCGTGAAGGGACCACTCTGGCGGCCATGGACGACGCTATCCGAATGCTTGAAGCAGAGCTGCGAACACTGCCACCTATTCGCACGGTGCTCTCTTCGGCCGGCGGCACTGGATTTATTGGCAGCGTAAACTACGGACGAATCTATGTCCGCCTGGCCCCTCACAAAGAGCGCCTCTTCTCGTGGGGGCGGCTTTTCAGCTCGCATCCGCTCAAAGCTTTTCAAGGAAACTATACTCAGCGGGACATACAGCAGGAGGTGCGTCGCCGTTTGAAAAAATTTACCGACCTCCGCACTTCTATCCGAGCCGGACAATCCTCCATCAATTTGGGGGGAGGAAATTACGAAATCGATTTCGCCATCTTGGGTCCTGATTTGCAGTCGCTGGCTTCCTATGCTGAAGCTCTCCGACTCAAAGCCAAAGAACTGGGAGTGCTCGATGCGGATACCACCCTGAAGCTGGACAAACCCGAGCTGCGCGTCGAGATCGACCGTGAGCGCGCGGCAGCTCTCGGCGTCGATACCGATGACATCGCCACCGCGCTGCGGATTATGGTGGGCGGTGACCAACGAGTTTCACGCTTCCGAGATCCTTTGCTCAATGAAGATTACGATGTGCAGCTCCGCTTGGCGGAAGACGGGCGCAATGACGCGGCAGCCATTTCGCGCCTGTATGTGTCGCGACAATCGGGAAGTCTGATCCGGCTGGACAACCTCGTCCAAATCATCCCAGGGCAGACGGCGTCGCGGATTGATCGTTTAGATCGCCAGCGGCAAGTCAGTTTGCGTGGCTCCGTGGCCCCTGGCTATGCGTTGGCGGACCGCTTGGAAGCCTTGCGCAATGCGGCGAAAGAACTCAACTTGCCGGCGACCTACACCACTCGGATCTCGGGCCGCGGCCGGGAACTGGAAAGCACCTTCAAGGAATTCATCATGGCATTTCTTCTCTCGATGATTTTCATGTATCTCATTTTGGCCTCGCAATTCGAAAGCCTAATCCATCCTTTTACGATTCTGCTGTCGATCCCTCTGTCTGTGCCATTCGCCTTATTCTCTCTTTGGCTGACTGGCAACACAATCAACCTCTACTCCGCGCTGGGTGTCCTGGTGCTTTTTGGAGTGGTCAAGAAAAACGCGATTCTCCAAATCGACCACATGAATACGTTGAAGGCAACCGGAATGGAAAGCATCGCTGCGATCATGCAGGCCAATCGCGATCGGTTGCGCCCTATTCTAATGACCACCTTGGCGCTCGTTGCCGGAATGTTGCCCTTGGCGCTCGGGACCGGCCCTGGCGCGGAAGAACGGCACGCTGTCGCCATCGTGGTGATCGGCGGACAAACCCTCTCTTTGCTGCTCACGCTGGTCTTCACGCCCGTGGCTTATTCGCTACTCGACGATTTGTCGCGCAAGCTCCGATGGCGGCGGCTCGACGGGAAGTGGCATGCACCGGCCAGCCAGCCTGCCGCGTGATCGGGGCTTTGCAGCGTCGAGCGCGCAGCATGTTTGAAGCTCCGATCCAAGCGCCAAGATGCGTGCGCGCAGCATCGCCACCGAAGCTAAAGACCACGACCGCCCCGCCAAGAGTCTCCGAAACTTGTTAGTGCTTGACCATTCGGAGAGGTCTCCTCATTTTGCCATTGTGTTGAGAACCATTCTAATTTTGTTGCTGTTCTCGGGCTCTTGCTCATTCGCCAGCGGTGCGGAGCCGGAGAAATCGGTCATCCAAATCATCTGTGCCAGCCAGCAGCCGGTATGGGACGCGCCGTGGAGATTTGATTCAGTCCGCCGCGCCGGGGGGTCCGGATTTGTTATCAAAGGCAAACGGATCATGACAAACGCCCACGTCGTGAGCTGGGACCGCCAGATCCTCGTGAAACGTTATCAAGACCCACGCCCTTATGTGGCGAAGGTGCGGTTCATTGGCAACGATTGCGATTTGGCTCTTCTCGAAGTCGAGGACGAAACATTTTTCGATGGGTTGGAAGCGCTCAACTTCGGCGAGCTTCCCAAGGTCCGCTCCACCGTCGTGACTTATGGATATCCGGCGGGCGGCGAGCAGATTTCTTACACGCGAGGCGTTGTTTCACGGATCGAGATGCAAGGCTATGCTCATATCGGGAATCGCTCCTATCTGGGAGTGCAGACCGACGCGGCGATCAATCCGGGCAACAGTGGCGGTCCCGTGATTCAGGACGACAACGTGGTCGGTGTCGCGTTCCAAGGAATTTCGGGTCTTGAGAACACCGGATTTTTTATTCCGCCGCCAGTGATCAACCATTTTTTCAAAGATATTGAAGACGGCACTTACGACGGCTTTCCGCAAGCGGGCATTCGGCTCGTAGCTCTCCAGAACCCAGCGTATCGCCGCTCTTTGAAGCTGGCTGGGGAGGACCTAGGGGCGCGCGTCGATAGCATCCTGCCGATTCCGAGCACCCAGCAGGTCTTGAAGGAAGAAGATGTGATTGTGAAAATCGGGCCATACCCTCTCGGATCGGATGGCACCATTCTTTATCAGGGCAATCGCCTGAACGGGGCCATGGCCTTTCAAGAGGCGCAGCACGGCGGAAGTATTCCGCTCAAGCTGTGGCGCAAGGGCGAAGAGGTCGATGTCTCCTTGCCTGTCTATGTCTATCAGGAAGACCGTTCGGTCGGCAACCAGTATGGCGCCCTGCCTCGGTACTACGTTTATGCCGGCCTTGTCTTTACGACTTTAAGCCTCGATTTCATGAAGACCTTTGGCCGCAACTGGGCGGACGCCGCGAATGCGGAACTCGTTTACGAACTCTATTACCGGCGCCATGAGTTTCCGAACGAAACGCGATCGGAGCCCATCATCATGGCTGCGGTTCTGGCAGATCCGGTCAATGCGAATCTTACCGTTCGCAGCCGCACACTGGTGGACCGAATCAACGGAATTCGCATTACGAATTTGGAGGACGTCATCAAGGCCTTCGACACAGTGAAGAACGATCAGCATGTCATCGAGTATCTGCCGAATCATTCCTTCGAATGCCTCGACCGTGCTGAAGCCGACAAAGCGAATCTAAACATTCTAAAGACCTACGGTGTTCCGAAAGACAGGCGCCTATGAAGTATCGATTTTATCCGTTGCTGGCGGGGATTCTGAGTCTGGCGATTCTTTGCTCCGCGACGGCAGCCGAAAGCAACGCCGCGAAGCCAGTATGGGACCATTCCCTGGTCCTGTTGGACGTGACCCGCAAGCAATACGACTATTTTCAGCCCTGGACCAAACGCGTGAAGACCAGCCATAAGATGGGCCTGGTTCTGAGCGGGCAGGAGATTCTCACCACGGCCGACGAGATGTTTGATCGCACGCTTGTCCGCATCCAAAAGGGCGGGCGTGGACGATGGTGGACTGGCACCGTCACTTGGATTGATTACCACGCGAATTTAGCTCTCGTCACCGCTGTCGATGAGGCATTTTGGCAGGATTTAAAACCAGCGGAATTAAGCGACCCGGCTTCGGGGGCCGAGTCCTTTCAAATCATCCGATGGCGTGAAGGCAAACTGGAAACACGCAAGGCGGAATTCAATCAGTTCACGGTCGGGACCGGCCATTTGAGCTTCGTGGCGCACGTCGAATTGGAAGTCAGCGCCGAGATTCAAGGCCTCGGCGGGGGTGAGCCTATAATTGCTGATTCACATGTGGTTGGGATCGCGGAGGAGCAGGCGGGAAACAAATGTTCCATCATTCCGTCTTCATTTATCCGGCCTATTCTCGAAGCACGCAAGAAGGGGTCTTATCGGGGGTTGGGGTATTTTGACTTTTACTGGCAGCCTGCGGAAAATCCTGCCAGCTTGAAATTTCTGAAGCTGCCCGGCGAGCCACGCGGGGTAATCGTCATCGAGGTTCCCTCTCACCCCGGATTAGAACCGGTCCTGAAGGCTCGAGATATTCTGCTGAGCGTCGATGGATTTGACATCGATATTCAAGGGGATTACGAAGACCCGAGCTACGGTCATCTATCGCTCGAGAATTTGGCCACGCGGGGCAAATGGGCTGGCGACGATGTGAAGTTTAAGATTTGGCGCGATGGCAAACCGCTAGACGTGACCTATCTTTTGCCGAAAGCGGATTACTCTTCCACGCTTGTTCCCGATGCCGTTTACGACCAAGAACCTGAATATTTAATCGTCGGAGGCTTGGTCTTCCAGCCATTGAACGACGCTTTTCTGCAGGCTTGGGGGCCGGACTGGAAACGACGTTCTCCCTTCCGGCTTTATTATTTCAACAACCAGTCGCCCACTCCCGAGAGGCCGGCTCTGGTTCTGATGTCTCAAGTGCTTCCCGATATCTACAATCTCGGTTACCAAGACTTGAAATACTTGGTGGTGGATCAAGTGAACGGTCAAAAGATAAGCCGTTTGCCCGAGCTGCGCGACGCTCTGCGAAAACCAATGGATGGTTTCCATCAGATTCAGTTTATGCCGAGCGACTCTCTCCGGCGGCTCGTCGTCGCTGCGGATCAACAAGAACAAGCCACACGGCGGGTTCTCCAGCTCTATGGAATCACCAAGGATTTCTTTTTCGCGACTCCGCCGCCAACCAATACCACGACCGCGGCCATCAGTCCTTGATGGGGACCATCAACTGTTACGTGGATGGAGAGAGTGGGCGTCCTGACGCCTAAACACTGAAATCCGCCCATTCCTGGAACTTGACACTCGCCTGCAATCGGCGAACTCACTTCGATCCTTTAAGGCAGAAAACATCCTTGAATGCTTCAGTCGGTGGCGCATATTGAAAGACATTATGAGCGCGACCGAATTGCTTGAAAAGATCAAGAGCCTGCCACCGTCTGAACAGACGGCATTCGCGGCGCTATTTCACCGTTGGGAGGCGAGGGGCAAGGACTATACCTCGCTCACAGCAAAAAAGCCTTTACTATTGCCGGACTACGCAGCGCGCCTGAAGCAACTCTTCCCTAATAGCCCGATCCAGGGCGACCCGCAGAGGTTCTGGGATGAACTCCGAGCGGAGCGGTTCTGACCACCTACGCCGATACCAGCGTCCTGTTTTCGCTCTACATCGCAGACGCGAATACGCCAGCCGCTTTGCTATTCCGGCAATCCATGCATGACGCGCTGCCCTTCACCGAACTGCACCGGCTCGAATTGCGGAATGCTTTCAGTTTGGCAGTCTTTCGAAAACAAATCACAGCCGCGATCGCACAAACAGCGTGGAGCAATCTTGAAGCCGATATGCAGTCTGGCGTTTTGGTTGTCTCCGCAGTTCTGTGGCCAGATGTATTCCGCAAAGCAGAGCAGTTGGCAGAGCTTCATACCCCCGCATCCGGTAGCCGCAGCCTCGATACCTTACACGTTGCCGCCGCCTTGGTCATTCAAACTGTGGATTTCGTGACCTTCGACATCAGGCAGGACGCCCTGGCGAAATTAACCGGATTAAAGGTGAGACAGTGAAAGCAACCTGGCAGGGAATGAGGCTGAAGCTAAAATTATTCTGGATTTAACTCTCCGACAGATCATAGCAAGTGATCAGATGAAGCGATCTAATAATGCCGTCAAGACTGCTCTGATAAACGGGTGCGATTAAAACTGTCGGTCATTCCCTCAGTGCTGGAGAGAGTGGAAAAGCTGGCAGCGGGATAAGTTGGCGCTTGTACTTTTCTGTACTGTGTATAATTAAAGTCTTTTAGAGACGAAATCGTGGAGCCTATGGTGGAAATCCGATGGAAAGCTTCACCGCCATGTACTCTGGATGGACGCTTCTTTCCTTTGTCCGGATGATCAGTGGAGGTTCCACCCAAGTTTGGCTTCGGAACCAGCCGGGTAAATGATCGGATCGCATCATGGCGAATAATCCAAGCAACGGAGGCTCTCCTTCCTTGAGCACCACGGGCCGCGATCGAATGATAACCAGCCCGACTTGCAGCGCTGCGGACTCAACGCGAGCGCGCTGTTCGTTTGGAAAAACGCAGGCGAAAAGACCACCCCAATTCAGATGACGCGCTGCTACTTCGCAATAATCTGCGACCGTGCCCCGAGCCTCGAATCGGCATGCGACTTTCTGCGGGTGATCGCCGTGAACTCCCGCCGACAGCGGGAAATATGGCGGACTGCCAAAAACCAAATCAAACCGTTCCTCTTCTCGGACGATTCCCGGATCTCGGAAATCACCGTGGCGAATTTCAAAACGTGTATCGAGTCCATTGTAGCGCGCTGATTTGACGGCCAGCCTCACGCTTTCTTCCTGAGCTTCCACCGCGACAACGCGCGCGCCCGGAAGCCGCCACGCCGCAATCATTCCAACTGAGCCAATGCCACTTCCAAGATCAAGGATCCTTTCCGCCCTTGAACCCCAACAAACGCCATACCAAGCCGTCAGTAAATCATCCGTCGAGAATCGGTGCCCTTTCTTGAGCTGAAAAATGCGGAAGTCTCCACTGATAGCGTCTAGCGTTTCGCCCTCCTCGATCCGTGCAAGGTCAGCAAGAACTCCAGGAGCCACTGGTCCAGGCTTTGCCCAGCCTTTAAAAAATCGCCTCTCGTTCGGTGCGTCACTTTGTTTCATGTTGCGAGTCGAGCGTATCATCCATCCATTGGCACGACGAGTCTCCGTTCTCCACAATTCCAGCAATCCACCTTTGAATCGTGCGTTCAGGTTTCGTGGTCCGACTTGGGTTTTCAACGGGATGCCCGTCGAAAGGCGGCATCACAAATCGGCGCGACGGACGAACACAGCGATTTATGAGGATTTGAATCTGGCTTACACGAAATCAGCAAAGTAGGGTCTTGGCTGTGGGACGAGATGAATCAGGAAATGCGCGAATGCCACGAATGACCGATGGGGCCGCGCCAACGGACGCCGGATGCTTCGACTACTTCGTCCTTCTGAATTTGGGCCTGGCGGGT
The DNA here is from genome assembly GCA_009695265.1 of Pedosphaera sp. Taxonomy (GTDB): domain Bacteria; phylum Verrucomicrobiota; class Verrucomicrobiia; order Limisphaerales; family SIBE01; genus SIBE01. Next base: position 22,863 of record SIBE01000007.1, read on the forward strand.
TTGCACCCTGATAACTTAATTAAAGAAAACGCAAAATGAGCTTAACCCGATATCAATTTGTTCTCCTGTTCAGTCTGGTCAGCACCGTGATCTTTGGACCCGTCCCCTCGACGGCGTCCGAGCAGCCGCAGCGCGCGGCAGACGCAGCTCGTATCAAAGGCCTGCTCATGAGCCCCGTGCAGACGACCTCCGATCAACTGAAGAAAAATGTGAGGGACGGCATCAACAGCGTTGTCCTTTACCTCGATGATTCTTCATCAGCCGCAGAAAACCTGGCCGCTGCCAAACGGATTCAAAAGGCTGGATTGAATCTTTTCTATTGGATCGAGATCGCCCGAAATCCCACCTTAGCGACGGCTCATCCCGAGTGGATGGCTAGCATCCAGACCCACCATGAATGGCGGCGACACTTCCCCAATTTTCCACAACCTGCCACCAACCAAGTCGTGAAAAACTTTCCATGGGTTCCCGTGCTCTACCAAGAAACTTTCGAGGTGCATCACCAGCGCGTGGCAGCTCTCCTAAAGAAACTGCCAGCCGCGAAAGGGATCTTCCTTAACGATCTCCAAGGGGCTCCGACCGCCTGTGGTTGCGGCAACCAGTTCTGCCGGTGGACCACCGATTACGGTCCCATCAAAACCGCCATCCGCCTCCCGCCGAATGCTGCCGCCAAGTTCGCGGCGGCCGTCGGAACGCTGATGCCGAAGGCCAAGATCATTCCAGTTTGGACAACTGAATGCACGGAGCACGACGGCCCGAAAGGCGCCGCCTGCGACGGAGTGGGCTGTTTCAACGGCGCATGCTGGAAAGAATACAACGCGCAGTTAATCCCGGTGGCTAACGTCTGCGAACAGATCGGCGTTCTCCTACCGTACCAGGATTTTCCTGGCGAGCTGTCGCGCTCCGGATCAAACGCTCAATGGCAGAAGTATGCTTTAAATTCCTTCACCGCGATCCTTCCCAAACAAGGTGGCAATCCAATCTCGCAAAATCGATTGATCGCAATTTTGCAAGGTTGGGACGTCAGCCCCGAGCAACGGCAAACGCAGATCCGCCAAAGCGAAGAAACAGGGACGGCCGGCTATATTCTGGCGCTGACCAAAATCGATCAGAGCTGGGAACCGCGCCTCATGAATGTTTCCGCAGGCAGAATAGACGCTTCTCAAAAGCCACATCCTGCTCATTAGCCCGATGCCTCAACAGCGCGGCAAGCACGCTGGCGACGCTGCGTCTGGGACCGAAACGATACCTGTTATCGAGCATGTTCACGAGCTTCTCTGACAACATCGCCCTGAGGCCGACGTAAAGAGCCTTCCGAGCAAAGCTATCCGATGTCTCGCGGATGATTACGCTAAAAGGCAATCGTCATTTGTCGGAACCGCCAGACGAATGTTCGTTTAACAACTTCCAAACCCTCAGCGCTTCCGTCGCTCCCCACGCCTGTGCATCGCAACCTCGCTGATTATGCGGAGCATCGCCATCCAGGATTTCTGGGATATGGCCAATACAGCCTTCGACAAGGAGTCGATCCATGGTGCCCAGATAAGCCTTGGCAGCAGCGACTGCGGCGGGCTGGAAATTCCAAGCTTTCGCCAGCGCTTCACAAAAGGTCGGGAACGTCCACGTCCATGCGGTTCCGTTGTGGTAAGCAGGTTTTCGCCGCGTGTCTTCGTCTCCTTCGTAACGGCCCCAATACGGCTCCGGCGGGTTGTTCAGCAATCGTCCGTCATTCCCGTAAATTGGTAACGGCGGAGATACCGGGAGCGGAGCCAAAGAACGTAGCGCGCCGGGAACCACCAGATACCGAAGGGCCGCCTCAATACATCGGCGCGCTCGTTCTTGAGTAATCACGCCGAAGCTCACAGCTAGCAGATAGTTGCTCCGAAGAGCATTGTCCACGATCGCTGAAGCAGCAGGTTGGCCCGGGTCAGCCACCAATAGATCCGCCATATAACCCGCCTTCTCGATCCAGAAATATTTCAACAACGAGGCTTCAGCCCGGTTCGCCAATTCGCCCCAAGCTTCGCCCGTTGATTTCAAATTCAATCGACCGAGCTGGCGCAACAGCCTCACCCATAATACCTGTATTTCCACCGGATAGCCTACGCGCGGAGTTCCAGCAGGGTGATTCGTGTCCATCCAGGTAAAATGTTTCGGACTCCAGATAAGGCCCGATTTCGCATCCATCCTAATTCCATTGGGCGTCCCTGCGATGTACCCGGCGGCTATGCTCCGCAAGATGTCCCCGATCGTGCGACCAGGCCGATCAACAACGACTTCATAGATATTTTCGTCCAAGAGAGACGCTATCTCCTCGCAAACCACCCCGTACCATAACGGAGCATCGGTGGTATCGCGATTGGATGCATCGTCGCCGTGGATACTGTTGGGCAATGTGCCGTGCTGCTCGAATCGCCCAAAGGTAATCAGCAATTGCTTAACTTCTTCAAACATCCCGGCAGCCAGCAGGCCTCGAGCGCAAATGAGGGAATCGCGGCCCCAATCAAGAAACCATGGATAGCCGGCGATGACAGTCTTGCCACCGTCGCGCCGCACCACGAACGAGTGCGTCGCCAGGACAAGCTGCCGCCCAAACGCATCCTCGGCCGGGAGTTTGGCGCGGTGAAAATTGAGATTCTGCGCTGCTTGGCGATTAGCTTTGAACTCGCGAACCTCTTCTAACTTAGGATTGGCCGCATCAGCGGTGAGCACGAGGTGGACAACTCCGCCCTTCACCATGGGAACGTCGAACCATCCCGGGCTGTAAGCGTCTCCACCGCCGACTTGCCCGCGCGTCTGCTCGACCGGGTGAGGAATATTTTCAGACCACTCGGCTTCGTGATGATACTCCGCCAAGTCCGCAAAGACCCGCAACTCGCGATCCGAAACTGGTGTAAACGCAAAGCCCGCCTGGTCCTTGAGAGGCTGGCAGTGAGAAGCGAAATGGTGCTCAGCTCCCGGATTCCGGTGACTCTCGGTATGGAAATTTCGGTCCTCAATATCGACGCGCACGGTGAGGCGCACCTCACAATGGGCAGGGAGATCCGCGCCTGCCGTCGGAGCTGATGTGGGCCGACTGAAGCGAAGCACGGTCGTATTGCGCCCATCCAGCATATCGATCTCGAGAATCACCTCCACTTTCCGGCCATCACCGGCATTCGCAACAAACCGCCATCGCGCAGGGGGTCCTGCTTCAAATTCAATGGTGTTCTCTTGGTCAAGCGGTGAAATAAAACCATCAGCATTCACCCAAATCCGAACGCGCTTGGCCAAGATGTGACGGTCGGTTGGGACTCTTGGATGCAGGTTGGCACCGAGCAGGCAATCATACTTCGATCTGACGCGACCCAGATCGACGCAGAGCCGAGCCATGCCTCCAATGCCATTGGTGAGGAGAACCAAGTCTGATTGCAAGTTGGGAAGCCGAGGAATTGCTTTGAGCGGTTCAACCCCTATAAACCGAAGCTCGCTCTCCAAGTGCTGATTGATCGAGCTGTACCTCTCAAGAACCAGAGTTGCATCGGACACCGTCGCCCCCGGAGGAAAGCAAGCGACATGGCCATTTCGCACTTCAACCGACTGCACTTGTTTAGTCCGAACTGGCTTCTTGCTCTCGACTGTTGCGCGGAAGGGAACGTCGTCATGGATGAGAAACCAGTGTTCAGGCGGAACGACGGTGATACGGCGGATATCCGACAGCCTCCAGGCTGCCACTTGGGGAAAGAAATCCTTGACGGCGGTAGTGAGGTGAGGAGCGGATATATTGGTTGGCGCGAGTGGCGCGCTTGTTACGTGGGGAAGTGCGGCCAGGAAGTTTCTGGGATCATCATCCACTTGCTCCCCAAGACGGCGCCAGGAGCAATCTCCCATTGCTTCTATGGGCAGGACTTCGCTTAAGGCGGTGAATGCCCAACCCGCGCAAGCCCTGGAGCGGCGGTAAGCATCTCCGGAAAGCCCCTGTGGCACCGAACGAACCGAAAGACAATAGCAAGCCGCTGGCGGGAGAGTGAAACCGACCTTGCCGTCCGCCAATGGTTTCACGTTGGGCGAGAGTTGGCCGAGCAAGTCCATCTTCGGCTCACCCAGGTCCCGATAGATCCCATTCTCGAGAGCCAAAGCCTGGGGATGATCAGGGTCGGTGTTCGCAAGAATCAGCAGGTGATCGGCGCCTTCGGCGGAATCTCGGCGCAACGCGTAAACCGGCGAATCCACGGCACTGAGGCGCGTGAGTTTGGCATCATCAAAAAAACAGGGATGATCTCTGAGAAGCTTGTTCAACTCACTCATCTCAACCACCAAGTTGTCACTGTTGCCCCAGGACATGCCGGCGCAGGAATGAACCTGAATTTTTTCCGTGGCCAGCCACTCGACGCCGCAGGTAAAACCATATCCTCCGGAGACGCTTGTTAAACCGCAGAGCCGGTTCCTTAGAAGCGACCAAAGCCGCCCGCGCTTGGCCAAGCGATCGTTGTCGTGAGTTTCGCTATAGTGAACATAGACGCCCACGCGCTTGGATTGGCGCAACGCGTAATCCAGATAATTCGCCACTTGCGAGCCGGAATAGTTTTGGAACAATTCTGAATAAGCCCATTGCATCCCGCCATCCGTCAATAAGCTCTCGGTCGCATCCCAGGATCCTCCCAGACCTTCGAGCAAGAAAATAGTTTCGGGAAATTCTTGCCGGACCTTGGCGGTAATATAACGCCAGGCTGGCATGGGCACCTTATAGCCAGCGTCGCAGCGAAAACCGTCCACTCCGCGCCGACACCAAGTCAGGAACACTTCTGCTAAATAATTCCACGGCGCAGAACTTCGATGATCGATTTCCACCAAGTCTTCCCATGTCACGCCCCAAGCCCCGGGGCTTAGGAAATTCCCCTGGCCATCCTTCAAAAACCACTCCGGCTGGTTCTCCTGAAGGGTCGATCCCCACCCCATATGATTCGTGACAATATCCAGGAACACGCGGCCTCCTTTGAGGTGGACAGCGTAGGTCAGCTCCCGGAATTGATCCACACCTGTAGTGCGCCGATCAAATTCGACCAGCGCCGGATCAATGGCCATCAAGTCTTGTGACGCGTACGGGCTGCCAAATCGCCCGAACCGCGCGTACGTCGTCGGCGTCGGATTGACTGGCAGCAAGTGCAGAATACGGCAGCCCAACGTATCGAGGATGTGCGGCAACTGTTTCAGCAAGTCCCGGAACTTTCCCGATGGCGGTATCACCGCATAGCCCTGCTTTTCCAGCTTTGCCAACTGTTCATCCGACTCTTCATTTCGCGTCGTCTTGCTCGTTTTTGTATCGCCGAACATCCTTACGAAAGCGCAGTAAATCGTATTTGAAGTTCTATAGTTATTCGAGTGGACGGTGATACCCACGTCAGGACCTTCCGGCCAATATTGGCGGCCCTTCAGATCAATCGCATAGGCTTTGGCTCGAAAGTAGCCCACTTCGGTTAACGACAAATCGATGAACCATTCCCCGGCTTCATGTTTCAGTGGAATATCACGCCAGGTAGCGCCTGCAATTGGTAATTTTCCGGCGCACGCATGAACGATTTCATCCCGCACCACAGCAGCACGGCCGAGATCGGTTCGCAGCAAAGCGCGAAAGCTTGGGGGCAGTGGCCGATTCTCCGGGCTGCGGAGCGTGAAACGGACATGGTCGCCGACAAAACGCAGCACACGTTCACCCGGTCCAGGATTCATCATTGGTATTCCACTCATAGTATTATTCTCATTAACTGGGATCATAACGTTGGTAGTGTGAGCTACAGCACACGGCATTTATTCAGCCAATTTCGCGATGATTTCAATCCTGGAAATCAGAGGTGCCCAAGAGTTTTTTTACTTTCAAAATCGTATCAGAAAAATATCCTGACAGAAAATCGCCACGATTGAAAGAGAGCAGCGCATGGTGCGCGAAGAAGAATCGCCGCGGACGTCGCGGCAATAATAAATACCGCCCTCAAACAACGAATGAAACTCTTCGATCTGCTCCTGACGTTGACGCTAGTGGGCCTCTCCAGCGTCTCCTGTAAACACATGACCACTGACTCAACAGGCCCGGCAAACAACGCAGGCTGGCGTGCTTTGTTCACCGGGAAGAACACCGATGGTTGGGAAATGGTCGGCCCTGGCGAGTTGAAGCTGGAGAACGGTGAGTTGGTTACCCACGGCGGAATGGGGTTGCTCTGGTACAGCCGAGAGAGATTCCGCAACTACCAAGTCCGGGTGATCTTTAAACTGAACGCTCCCGATGACAACTCCGGTGTTTTTATTCGAATTCCTGGACGGCCTCAGACTCCGTGGGATGGCGTAAACAAGGGCTACGAAGTCCAAATCGACAATACCGGCGACGAGTGGCATCGCACGGGATGTTTATACAGCTTGACCAAAGCCAGGAACATTGTTGCTCCGAAAGTCGGCGAATGGGCAACAATGCTCATCACCGTTGATGGCAAACGAACCGTCATTGAGATCGATGGTCAACTCGTGACCGATTACACAGAGGGCCAACCCGTGCCGGAGAAGAAGATTTGGCACGAGCCCGACCGCGGCCCGCGGCCGGAATATGGTTACATCGGGTTGCAAAATCACGGCGGCGAAGCACACGTTCGCTTCAAGGAAGTCAGAGTCAGGCCGTTGAGCAAGGCAAAGCAGGCCAAAGCCGAGAATTGAATGTCGCTGTTGTGCTAGTCGCGCGGAGCAAACCCGGAGCCTTGGGATGATGTCTGAAGCTAACCTCGCCTTTGGGTTTTGAACCGCCCGGCGCCCCGCCACTCAGGCAACGCTCCATCGCGCAAACTTTGGAGGGTAAACCAGCGCCGTTTCGATTCGCGGTTGCTCCTTTATGACGGGTTTTCCGCAGTGTTCAAAGATCATGTTCTATCGCTCCGCAAGGGAGGTTCTGATTTTAAAACTGAATTTCTGAAAAAAAACTTGTAACCACAACCTATGGTGTCTAGTGTCTGCTTACGCCTCTACTAAATGGGGTGGTGAGCAAACTTGAAGAGTTCACCTATCTCGTTAAAGTAAGGCTTTTTCTCAGATTTTAGTAGATTTTTCAACTGTAAATTTCAGCCTAAATTGCCGTAATCAACCAACAAGTCTTCCGAACCTAGACAAACCATGATTGACGCTCGCGATCCAGCCTTGCCAGCCGCTCCGTCCCAGAATCGTCGCCGTCGTGCGGCCGCCGGCTCCCGCCGCAGTTCGCCAGGCCAGACAGCCCCCAAGGAGTCATTGCACATCGAACGCGTTTTCAGCGACTCGAAGGTCGCGCCATTCGACCAAATTGCGTGGGAAAAACGCACCGCAGAGATCACCGATGACAGCGGAAAAGTTATCTTCAAACAAGAAAACGTCGAGATCCCTAAGTTTTGGTCGATCTTGGCGACGAAGGTGGTGGTTTCGAAATATTTCTACGGTGAACTGAATACGCCAGAACGCGAAACTTCTGTTCGCCAACTGGTTCATCGTGTTTGCAGGACCGTCGCTGATTGGGGTATCAAGGATGGATACTTCACGAAAGCGGAAGGAGAAGTGTTTTACAGCGAACTGACTTGGTTGTGCGTCAACCAATACGGTGCGTTCAATTCGCCGGTCTGGTTTAACATCGGTCTTTACCACCAGTACGGCGTCGGAAAGGATTCAGCCAAAGGCAACTGGTTTTACAACCGCCAGACCGGAACGGGCGAGCGCGCTAGTACTCAGTATGAATATCCACAAGCCAGTGCCTGTTTTATTCAATCCGTGGAAGACAACATGGAAGATATCATGCGCTTGGCTTATAGCGAGGCGATGCTCTTCAAATACGGCTCTGGTACTGGCACTGACCTCACTCCTATTCGGTCCAGCAAGGAGAAATTGAGCGGAGGCGGCCGCCCGAGCGGGCCGTTGTCTTTTCTCAAGGTTTACGACCAAGTCGCCAATGTTGTGAAATCAGGTGGCAAGACTCGTCGTGCCGCCAAGATGAACACTCTCAAAGATTGGCACGGCGATATTGAAGAATTCATCGACGCGAAACAAAAGGAAGAGAAGAAGGCTTGGGCTCTGATCGAACAAGGCTACAGCGGATCATACAATGGGGACGCTTACGGCAGTGTCATGTACCAAAACGAGAATCTCTCCGTCCGAGCGAGCGACGAATTCCTGCAAGCGGCCATCGATGGCAAAGAGTGGTGGACACGGACCGTTACGACCAACAAACCACTCCACAAGAAGGATGCAGGCGCACTGTTGAACAAAATGGCCGAAGGAACATGGATCTGCGGCGATCCCGGCATGCAATATGACGGCGCTATCCAAAAATGGCATACTTGCAAAGGGACAGAACCTATTCACTCCACGAACCCCTGTTCCGAGTATGTGTTCCTCAATAACACAGCATGCAATTTGGCTTCGCTCAACTTGATGAAATTCAAGCGTCCCGATGGCATTTTCGATGTTGAAAGGTTTAAAGCAGCGGTGCGCATCTTCATCACTGCCCAGGACATTCTGGTGGACAACGCGAGTTATCCCACCAAGGAAATCGCCGCAAACTCTCATATTTTTCGCACCCTAGGCCTCGGCTATGCGAATCTGGGCTCGCTCATCATGAGCTACGGATTGGCTTACGATTCAGATCAAGGCCGGGCTTTGGCTGGAGCGATCACCGCTATCCTCACCGGCCATTCTTATGAGCAGTCTGGGAGGATCGCTGCCTCCTTGGGCGCTTTTCAAGGTTATCGCGATGCTCGTTGTGCGGGAGTGGAGAAACCCCTTGCCAAAGACAATATCGAATCGATGCTCAATGTGATCAAATCGCACTGCGAGGCTGTGGAAACCATTCAGCCGAGTCGGGAGTTTAACTACTTGAAGGAGGAAGCGCGGACATGCTGGCATCGGGCGCTGACGCAAGGGCAAGCTTATGGTTATCGCAATGCCCAAGTCACTGTCCTCGCGCCCACCGGCACCATCGCCTTCCTCATGGATTGCGATACGACGGGGATTGAACCGGACATCGCGTTGGTGAAATACAAGCTGCTCGCGGGCGGCGGAATGCTAAAGATCGTCAATCGGATCGTGCCCGAAGCGCTTCAACGCCTGAGTTACAACCGGGAACAAATCAAAGCTATCGTCGATCATGTGGAGAAGTTCGACACGATCGAGGATGTCGAGGAAAAGGGCGAACTCATCAAGACCGGGCTCAAGCCGGAGCACCTCGCAGTATTTGATTGCGCCTTCAAAGCGTATCGAGGAAACCGGAGCATTCATTATATGGCTCATCTGAAAATGATGTCAGCCGCCCAGCCGTTCATCAGCGGCGCGATTTCCAAGACGGTCAATCTGCCGAACGAATGCACGGTAGCGGATATCGCAGATGCTTATATCCAAGCCTGGAAGATGGGCCTCAAATGCGTGGCCATCTACCGTGATGGCTCGAAGCGGTCACAGCCGCTGAACACCAAGAAAACCAACGAAGGTGCCGATGCCGTCAGCGCCGCCGCCGCCGAGAAGGCGCGAATCAAGGAACTCGAAGTTGAGGTCATGAAATGGCGCGAACAGGCGGGGCAACCGTTGCGTCGTCGTTTGCCGGAAACTCGCACTGCCATCACGCACAAATTCGATATAGCAGGACATGAAGGCTATTTGACGGTTGGCCTTTTTGAAGACAGCCAGCCTGGGGAATTGTTCATCACCATGGCTAAGGAAGGCTCCACTATCGGTGGTCTCATGGATAGTATCGGAACGTTGACGAGTATGGCGTTGCAGTACGGGGTGCCGTTGGAAGCCTTGGCGAAGAAGTTTGCTCATCAGCGGTTCGAACCGTCCGGTTTCACCAAGAACCCCGAAATTCGGAATGCTACCTCCATCACTGATTACGTCTTTCGCTGGATGGCGTTGCAGTTTATCCCGGGCTATCGCGAGGCCAACATCTCAAATCGAAACCAGCCCGAACTTGCCATCCCTGGGTTACTCGAGGAGATAAAAAAAAACGTGAATCGTCCAGTTCCCGAACTGGCCCTTTCTGAGGATTCCGAGGCTGCTTTTACTCTTAAGCCTGCCAAAGCGTCGTCCACTGCGAATGGATATGGCAAACAGCATAGCAACGGAAGAACGAATGGTAACCGGGAAATTACCACCCTTAACCATGCCATCGAGCATTTTCAACAAGATGCTCCCACCTGCCCAAACTGTGGGCACTTGGCGGTCCGAAACGGAGCCTGCTACAAGTGCCTTAACTGCGGTGAGAGCTTAGGTTGCTCATAAGGAGGCCCTGGGAACGGAACAAGCCGGGAAGCAATTCCCGGCTTGTTTTCTTTTGATGCCTTGCCTCCGATCGATTGAATCTGACGAAACTTGTAACAGCCTAAGAACCGGACTACTCTCCGGCCATGAAAAGCAATGCCGTAGGGTTCACTCGAGAAGATCCGTGGCGTATTTTTCGGATCATGGCCGAGTTCGTGGATTCGTTTGAAACACTATCCCAAGTAGGCCCAGCCGTCACTATCTTTGGTTCAGCCCGCACGCTCCCGAGCGATCCGTACTACCAAGCTTCCGTGGCGTTGGGGAAGGGATTGGCTAAACATCACCTGGCGGTGGTTACCGGCGGCGGACCGGGGATTATGGAAGCAGCTAATCGAGGCGCCTCAGAAGGCAAAGGCAAGTCGGTAGGTTTGAACATTGAACTCCCTTTCGAACAGAAAGGAAACCGCTTCGCCAACATCCCAGTCAACTTTCACTACTTTTTTTCCCGGAAGGTCTGCTTCGTAAAATACAGCATTGCTTTCATTTTTATGCCTGGAGGCTTTGGCACTCTCGACGAATTTTTCGAGGTCCTTACTTTGGTTCAAACTCACCGGATCTCACGTTTTCCGCTCATCCTTTTTGGACGCGACTACTGGACCGGCCTCCTGAAATGGATGAAGAGCACTCTGGAAAAAGATGGCTTTATCAGTCGCGGTGAGCTGGATTTATTCACGGTGACAGATGATCCCGAAGAAGCGATTGCCATCGTCGTTGATTACATGCGCCGTGTTGGACCACCGGAAAGCGTGCCGAAGGCCCTGGCATAGATCTTTTCTACGCTATGTATCAGGTCTCCAGACATAAGAACGGTTTGACTGTCATCACGGCTGCCATGCCACATATGGCCAGCGTTAGTTTGGGGATATGGGTGGCGGTGGGCGGGCGCTTTGAACCGGCTCCCCTGTGTGGAGTCTCTCACTTCATTGAACATCTGCTCTTTAAAGGAACTCGCGAACGCACCGCCAAACAGATCTCTCAGGATGTGGAAGGAATCGGTGGTTATTTGAATGCTTTTACGACCGAGGAGATCACCTGCTTTTATTCCAAAGCGAGACATGACCGCTTTCAAGAGTTGCTCGACGTGCTGATGGATATGTTTTTGAACTCGACCTTTGATCCAGTCGAAATAGACAAGGAACGGAACGTGATCAAAGAGGAGCTGGCAATGTACTTGGACCAACCTCAGCATCATGTTCAAGAACTCTTGAACGAAACACTCTGGCCCAATCAGCCACTTGGACGCCCTCTCACCGGAACGTTGGAAACAATCGAGGCAATGGCCCGCAATCATCTCTTCGACTATCAGCGCGCCAGTTACGTGAGTGCGAGCACCGTCGTCGCCGCGGCAGGCAATCTCGATCACGAGAAGGTTGTGAAGGCTGTCTCCCGTTTCGCCCGCGGCTTTACTCAAGGCAATCGTCCACAATTTATCCCGGTCTCGAGTAAGCAAACAGAACCTGCCGTTCGACTCTTCACGAAGGCGATCGAGCAAACCCAACTCGCTCTGGGCATCAGAACCTGTTCCCGTCATGACGAACGCCGGTTCGCCCTGCGCTTGCTCAATACAGTTCTCGGCGAAAATATGAGCTCCCGGCTTTTTCAAGTGGTCCGTGAAGATCACGGCCTCGCCTATTCGATCTGCAGCTCCCTCAGTTTTTTCGATGACATCGGCACATTAAACATCTCCGCTGGAGTGGAGACCGATAAACTCCGTCAAGCTCTGAAACTGATCACACAAGAATTGCATCGCCTGTCTGAGGATCTCGTCACACCAGCCGAATTGCGCCGCGCTCGCGATTACGTGATCGGCCAGATAGATCTCAGCCTGGAGAGCACCGAGAATCAAATGATGTGGGCGGCCGAACAGTTGCTCGGGTATGGCAAGATCATTCCCGCCGCGGAAATCAAACAAAAGCTGTGTGATGTGAAGGCAAGCCAGATTCGTGCAGCGGCCCGAGAATTCTTCCGTCCTGAACGCTTGAGCCTAGCGTTGGTGAGTCCTCTCAAAACGGCAGTCGGCCTGCGTCGATGCCTGACGAACTGACGACTTACCGAAATCAAATCTTAGAAGACTCGCTGTCCGGCACACTCAAGCGGCTCTATCGAAATAACAGCAAGAAGTAGTGGAGAGCAATGCGAGGGAAAATGGCCGGAGCAGCGCAATGATGGAGAACTTGAGAGCGGGTCGCGCCTTGACTTGCCGCGAGCACAATGTGGCCCATCGAACCTTGCCGGATTGTTGACCACAGTATTTCGTCTCTTATGGCCCCGCTCATCCAAGAGGTTTCGACTTCGCACACGCCGGAATCGCTCGTAGAGCAACTGCACGGTGAACCAGGCGTCGTGCTGTTGAGGAGCGGCCTATCGGATTCACCCCAGGCGCGGTATTCGTTCGTCACAGCAGCTCCGTTTCTCAAGTTACGCTCTTTTGGTTCGCGGTGTGAATTGCTGTACGACGAGTCCTCCCGACACCAGTTCGGCAATCCTTGGCACATCCTGGACGGTCTCATGGCGCGCTACAAATTGCTCGACCAACTGGATCTCCCTTTCCCTCTTGGCGGATGCTTCGGTTACTGGGGTTACGACTTGAAAAACTTCGTCGAGCCGAGACTCCCGAGGCGCGCAGTGAACGATCTCGAACTGCCTGACTGCGATGTCGGTTTCTATGATAGCTTAGTCGTCTTCGACCATCGGCTGGGAAAGACGTGGATTGTTTCCACTGGATTGGACGTGGACGGCTTGCGTCACGAATCACTCGCACAGGCGCGAGTTGAATCTTGGACGGCGCGAATCGAGCAACAGCCTTCTGTCCACGCTCCGCAATTGGCACCGCACGCGACGCCCTCGGCTTCACCGGTCACTTCCAACCTCTCGCGCTCAGAATTTATCGCGCTCGTTGAGCAAGCGCAGCGTTACATTCAGGCTGGTGACATTTACCAGGTGAACCTCTCGCATCGGTTGTCGGTTGGTTGCCCATGGTCCGGCTGGGAAATCTATCTGAGGCTTTGCGCACTCTCTCCCGCTCCATTTTCAGCTTTTCTAGACTGTGGAGATTTTCAGATTGCCTCCTCGTCTCCAGAGCTTTTCTTGCACCTCAGCGGATCACATATCCGGACCCGGCCGATCAAAGGGACGCGCCCACGCTCATCGGATCCGGATCGGGACGCTCGGTTGAACTACGAGCTCCAAACCAGTCCCAAGGAAATGTCTGAGCTGGTCATGATTACGGACTTGCTCCGTAACGATCTCGGGCGAGTGTGTGAATACGGTTCGGTGCACGTGCCCGAATTGGTCCGCGTGGAGCGTTATCCGCAAGTGCAGCATCTGGTCTCTACTGTGGAAGGCCGTCTGTGTCCGGATAGAACTCACTTTGCAGCGTTCGCATCGTGCTTTCCCGGCGGGAGCATCACCGGGGCGCCCAAGATTCGGGCCATGGAGATCATTGATGAATTGGAACCGATCACTCGCGGCCCTTACACTGGCGCTCTCGGTTATCTTGGATTTAACCGCGAAAGCCAGCTCAGTATCATCATCCGCGCCGCTATCTGCCGGGAACAGACCGCCTATTTCAACGTGGGAGCAGGCATTGTTGCTGATTCCATCCCAACTGCGGAATACGACGAAACCTTGGCGAAGGCTGGCGGCTTTCTCGCCGCTATCGAGTGTGTTAGCCCCGCCCCTTTTGCCTTTCCGGCCGCTCCAGCGCCCTCCGGCTGTCCACCCTGAAGGCAACTTCCATCCGCAACACTCCAAACCATGATCGTTTTTCTCAATGGCAGATTTGTTCCCGAAGAAGAGGCGGTTGTCTCGGTATTCGATCGGAGTTTTCTTTACGGCGACGGCTTGTTTGAAGCAATCCGCGTTTACAATGCCAAGCCGTTTCGCTGGACGCAGCATCTCGATCGCCTTCGGCAAGGCGCTGAGTTTCTCGGGATTAGGCTAGCCGACTCGTTCGCGGAACTCAGAACGCAAACGGAAGAATTGATTCAACGAAACCAAATGCCCGAGTGCCTCCTGCGGATGACGCTTTCACGCGGCGTTGGCATTCGTGGCTACTCTCCCAAAGGCGCTGATCGACCAACGTTAGTCATGTCGCTCCATCCGACGCCAGCCATTGATCCAGATCATCCACTCCAGTGGAACCTCGCGACAGCATCTCTGAGAGTTCCAGCGAACGATCTTTTAGCCATTCACAAGACCTGTAACAAACTTCATCAGGTGATGGCTCGCGCCGAAGCCGAATCGAAGGGCGCGAACGAAGCGTTGTTGCTCAACACCGACGGGGAAGTTGCCGAAGGAGCCAGCAGCAATTTATGCTGGGTAGAGAATGGAACAGTTTGCACGACGCCCCTTGCCAGCGGAATTCTCGCTGGCGTCACTCGATCCTTGGTTTTAGAACTCTGCCAAACCCTTTCGCTTCCCACTCAGGAGAAAGGCACGAAGCCCAACGTATTAAAAACCGCCGATGCCGTTTTCCTGACCTTGACCACAGTGGAGATCATCGAGGTGATCGAACTGGATGGTCATCGACTGCGTCGATCTCCGCTCGTTCAACAGATTCACCAGGCCTATCGGCGAACCGTTCAACGCGAGACAAGCTAACGGCGATGCGAGAGGACAGGTAGGTGCGTGAACTTAAGCGAACGTCGAAATTGCTTGTCGCGTTTTTTATGCAAAGCATAGTATCCTCCGCATTGTTTGTAGCTAAGAAGAATTATGCAACACGATGAAAAGCGGCTATTGAGCCGATAGTCGTATCGTTTGAGGATGTTGGGAAGTTAGTGATAGCGGGTTTACATGCAACATTCTTGCTTGATCGTTCAGGCTCGAACCTATTGTGGAATTGTTGAGTATGCCAGAGTAGCTCAGCGGTAGAGCAGA
>SIBE01000008.1 GCA_009695265.1 Pedosphaera sp.
TCACTCTGTGGGGTGCTGAAGGCAAAAGCTATGGCGGTTTGACCCTTCGGTATGGACCCCGTTCGAAGACAATCATCACGGTGCCCGCTGGTCGAACGAGCGACGATTTAGTGGTCACCAAACTCGCATGGGCCGATCTCTCTGGCGATTTTATTGAGAATGCCAACAAACCGAGCGGCGCGGCGGTGTTTGTTCATCCCGAACACCCCGATTATCCGCCAACGTGGATGACTCGGCATTACGGCATGCTCGCGGTGGGCTGGCCTGGAGTGACACCTCAAACATTTCCGGTCGGAAAATCCTTCTCCTGCCGTTACCAGCTTTGGATCCATCGTGGCGCGCCAGAAGCCGCGGAAATTCAAAAGGCGTATGAAGCCTATTGCGCGAGCGCTAAGCTCCCATGAGACGCCGAGCGTTGAGCCTCGCAGCCACGCGGAAAATGGGGTCATTAGCCCGCTGTAAGTCTAGAGAGAGCACCGCCGACAAAACACTGCGGACTTGAATTGTCTTCCACTCGCGCGAATTACCCCGCTTTTCGATCGGCCGGAAAAAGGCGGTAATACGAAGATGAGAATAGCGTTGGTGCGACTGGTATTTGCGGCTACGGTGTTCTCCGTGAAAGAAATTCGTGAAACGCCATCAACACGGACGAATCGTTAATCAACGCTTTGCCAGAGTGATCATTTCTGACTTCAATTTCCAATGAGCGAGCCGAAAATAGATAACAGCGCGCAACTATCCACCCGGCATTTCATCATTGCCCTGGTTGTCGTGTTGGCTGGGGTAGGAGTCGGGTTCGTTCTTATCAAACCACACGAGGGACCCAGACCGTCGAACAGGCCGAGTGCGCTTGGCCATGAGCTGCCCTCCCTAGCGCGCGCGCCAGATACCAACGAGATGGTTTGGATTTCCAGTGGGACATTTTGGATGGGGTCCGCGGGAGGGAATCCCGACGAACAACCGGTCCATCAGATCACTTTGGACGGATTTTGGATGGACAAGACCGAGGTTACGAACGAGCAATTCGACACGTTTGTTCGCGCCACTGGCCATGTCACCGTGGCCGAGCGAAAACCCGACCCGAAGGATTTTCCAGGAGTTCCATTGGAGAACCTGGTGGCGGGCTCTGTGGTCTTTGCTCCGCCAGCGGGCGAGGTGCCCTTGGATAATCATTATGTGTGGTGGCAATATTTGCCCGGGGCGAATTGGCGGCATCCAGAGGGGCCAGCTTCAACCATTCAAGGTCGCGAGAAACATCCGGTGGTCCACGTGTGTTGGGAGGATGCCGTCGCCTACGCCAAATGGGCGGGCAAACGCCTCCCAACGGAAGCCGAATGGGAGTATGCCTCGCGTGGAGGTTTGGACCGGCAACCTTATGTCTGGGGCAAGGATCAAGTTCCGAACGGCCACTGGCAGGCGAACATCTGGCAGGGGAAATTTCCCAATGAAAACACATTGGCCGACCACTTCCGCACCACGGCGCCGGTGGCGCAGTTTTCGCCCAACGGCTACGGGCTCTACGATGTGGCCGGGAACGTCTGGGAATGGTGCCTCGATTGGTATCGGCCTGATTACTACGAAAAAGGTCCTGCCAAGAACCCGCCTGGGCCAGCGGATAGCTTCGATCCGAATGAGCCCGGAATGGCAAAAAGAGTCATGCGTGGCGGCTCGTATTTGTGCAGTGACCTCTATTGCACCGGCTACCGCCCGAGTGCCCGCATGAAGAGTTCTCCGGACACGGGATTATCACATACCGGCTTCCGCTGCGCGTGGACGGGACCGCGACCTCAATAAATCAGATCTGCTCCGACGGTTTGCCTCGTCGCTACAAACCAGGCTCAAACTGCTCTGAATACTCTTGAAGCCGCGCGACATCGTGTTGGCTCGTCGCTGCGAGAGCCTTGGCCTCTAACCTGCTTAATTTTCACTTCTGATGAAGTCTGTGTTCGCTCATTTTTGTCTGATCGGAAGCTTGTCAATTGCGAGTGTTTCGCTGAGAGCACAAGTTGCGATTACTGAGTTTATGGCCAGCAACAGCAAGACGCTGGCGGACCAGGATGGCGATCAGTCGGATTGGATTGAAATCCATAATGGCAGCGGCACTGCGGTAAACCTCAACGGCTGGTATCTGACCGATTCCATTGATCTGTTGGCCAAGTGGCGTTTTCCCAGTGTTTCCGTCGCGCCGAACGCATTTTTGGTGGTTTTCGCTTCGGGAAAAAACCGTGCCATCGTCGGCTCTCAACTGCACACCAGCTTCAGTCTTAATACAGCCGGCGAATACCTCGCGTTAGTGGAGCCTGACGGAACGAGTGTGACTTCCGAGTTCAAACCGGTCTTTCCTGAGCAAGCCACGGATGTTTCTTACGGGACATTTCAGGGCGCGAATTATTATTTTTCCAAGCCAACTCCCGGCGCCGCCAATGGCGCTGGTTTCGTTGCCATTGTAGCGAACACGAAGTTCAGCAACGCCCGTGGATTCTACGACGCGCCGTTCAGCCTGACGATCAGTTCTGAAACTGCGAACGCGGTCATCCGATACACAACAAACGGAACGACTCCTTCTGCAACGAACGGAATTGTCTATGCCGGCCCTCTTTCAATCAGCGGCACAATGACCGTTCGCGCCGCTGCCTTCAAGGCAGGTTTCTTGCCTTCGACCGCCGATACTCAGACTTACATTTTCCTGAATGATGTCATCCGACAATCTCCCACCGGTCAGCCACCGGCTGGCTGGCCAAGCAGTTGGGGTTCGAACACGCGCGATTACGGAATGGACCCGGATGTGGTGAACAATCCACTTTACAGCGCGACTCTCACCAACGATCTCAAGTCGATACCGACGTTCTCGATTGTCATGGATTTGAAAGATTTGTTTGATTCAACCCGAGGCATTTATGCGAACCCCGGCCAGGACGGACGCGACTGGGAGCGGCCCGCGTCGCTGGAGTTAATCAACCCTGACGGAAGCAAAGGATTCCAAATTAATTCAGGGATTCGTATTCGGGGTGGGTTCAGCCGCAGCACAGGCAATCCCAAGCATGCTTTCCGGTTTTTTTTCCGGGATGATTATGGTGAGCCCAGGCTTAAATTCCCGCTTTTTGGGGATGCTGGAACTGACACTTTCGATGCCCTGGATCTACGCACGTTTCAAAACTATTCCTGGAGTTTCCAGGGGGACTCCTCGGGAAGCAGCGGCGTTTTTCTCCGTGACCAATTCTCGCGCGACACCCAGCTTGCCATGGGCCATCAGGGTGAGCGCGGAAAGTTTTATCATCTATATATCAACGGCCAGTACTGGGGGCTCTACAACACGGATGAAAGGCCTGAGGCTTCTTTCGGAGCGACTTATTTCGGCGGCGACAAAGAAGATTACGATGTGATCAAGGTCGAAGCGGGCCCCTACACGATCAATGCCACGGACGGCAACATGCAGGCGTGGACCAGGCTTTATAATGTCGCCAAAGCGGGTTTCACAACCGACGACGCCTATCAAAAAGTCCAAGGAAATAATCCTGATGGAACGCGCAATCCCGGTTACGAGAACCTGCTCGATGTTTCGAACCTTATTGATTACATGCTCGTCATTCTTTACGGCGGGAATCTTGACGCGCCTATTTCGAATTTCCTCGGCAATACGAGCCCCAACAATTGGTATGGCCTCCGCAACCGCAACGGGCCGGATGGCTTTCGATTCTTCGCGCACGACTCCGAACACACGCTGTTAAACGTCAATGAGAACAGGACCGGCCCCTACACATCTGGCGACACGTCTGTGCTGAAGAGCAACCCGCAATGGATCTGGCAAAAGCTCGCATTGAACCGCGAGTTTCGGATGCTTGCAGCCGACCACATTCATCGGCACTTTTTTAATGGAGGCACCTTGACACCGCAGGCAACTCGCGAGCGGTTCCTCGAGCGAAAAGCAGAGATCGACCGCGCGGTGGTGGGTGAATCGGCCCGCTGGGGCGACGCCAAGAGAGCTGCGCCTTACACTCGCAATGTGGAATGGGTGAATATCGTCAACAGTCTGTTGAATTCCTACTTTCCCCGCCGGTCAGATATTGTGCTCAGCCAACTCAAGATCAAGGGTCTCTACCCGAGCGTCGCGGCGCCTGTCTTCAATCAACATGGAGGCAATATCAACAAGGGCTTTAGTCTATCGATGACTGCTCTGGCGGGTGCGATCTATTACACCCGGGATGGGAGCGATCCGCGCCTGGCCGGCGAGGCCGTCTCGGCGGGCGCTCTGGCGTACAACTCGCCCATCAGCCTGAATGAAAGTGCTCACATTAAATCTCGAGCGCTGAGCGGCGGGACTTGGAGCGCGCTCAACGAGGCCGCTTTCACTGTCATTCAAACCTTCACCGGCCTCTTGATCACCGAGATCATGTACAATCCGCCGGGCGATCCTAGCGCGGACGGCGACGAGTTCGAGTTCATCGAACTAAAGAATGTTGCCGGAAGCAGCTTGGATTTGAGTGGAGTCCATTTTACGAACGGGATCACTTATACTTTTCCGAACGGCACAACGGTCGGGCCCGGCCAGTTCGTTCTCCTTGTCAGCAACTCGGCGCAATTTCAGAAAAGATATCCCGGCGTTCGCGTGGATGGGGCTTACACGGGACGACTGGCAAATGGGGGCGAAGCTGTGACGTTGGTTCACGCGGTGGGGACTCCGATCGTCTCAGTGACTTACGGGGACCAGCCGCCATGGCCTTCCGCCCCTGATGGCCACGGCTTCTCTCTTGTGCCAGACAATGCGAATCTGAATTTGAGCCCGAATGATCCAGCGAATTGGCGATCGAGCACCAGGAGCGGTGGTTCACCCGGCGCGGACGATCCTCCACGGTCTCTTGGCGCGATTTGGATCAACGAGGTATTGACGCATACGGATCCGCCCCAGGTGGACGCGATCGAATTGCACAACCCTACAGCCACCGATGTAAATATAGGAAATTGGTTTCTCACGGATCAGCGCTCGCTACCGAATAAATTCCACATTCCTGCAGGGACTATCGTTCCCTCGGGAGGCTATGTCGTCCTCACGGAAAATGATTTCAATCGCAATCCAGGATTGGATGGCAGTCTCACCCTCAGCTCGCACGGCGAGGAAGTTTATATCTACTCTGCCGATCCCTCTGGAAATCTGACCGGCTACAGCGACGGTTTTAGCTTTGGCGCGGCCGCCAATGGAGTTTCGTTTGGCCGTCACACCCTCAGCACCGGCGAGGTTGATTATCCGCCGCAAGTCGCGAACTCGCTCGGGACGGCGAACGCAGGTCCAAAGATCGGACCGGTCGTCATCAACGAAATCTATTACCAGACTGCTCCGGGTGATGTGGAGTTTATCGAGCTGAAAAACATTACGGGCAATCCTGTCAAGCTCTATGACCCAGCCTATCCCACGAACGGTTGGAGATTGAACGGCGTCGGCTTTGATTTCCCGCGGAACCTCGAATTGTCGGCAAACGGTCTTATGATCTTGGTTGGAGGCGATCCGGGTCTCTTCAGAGCCAAGTATGGCATTCCTTCCGATGTGCCGATCCTCGGCCCTTTTCCTGGGACTTTGCAGGACCGTGGTGAACTCTTGCAGTTGCAGCGGCCTGACGCACCGGACGTGGACACCAATGGTGTTGTTTTTATTCCTTATATCGATGTCGATGCCGTGCGATACAATGATAAGGCGCCTTGGCCTGCGAATGCTGCCGGAGGAACCGCGTCACTGGAACGATTGAACGCACGAGCTTACGGCAATGATCCCGCCAACTGGCGCTCCAGCCCTGGCAAATCGTCTCCGGGATTCGAGAACAATGGAAACCGAGCTCCCCGCGTTAGCGTCGGCCCCGATCTGGTTGTTCAATCGGCATCTTTCCCGGCGGGCACAAATCTGGTGGGAATTGTCAGTGATGATGGCACTCCCAATCTGCCGGGAACCTTGACCGTCGCGTGGAACCAAGTCAGCGGTCCCAGCCAGATCTTTTTCGGCAGCGCTCGTCAATTAAGTACTACGGTTGGGTTTACGAGCGTAGGGACCTATGTCATCCGTCTCACCGCGAATGACGGAGAGTTGGAGGCGAGCGACGAACTGACAGTCACGGTCGAACGCGTTCCTTCACAGTCCATTTTGGTTGAGCCCGGCTCGGTTTGGAAGTATTTGGACAACGGTTCCAACCAGGGAACAATCTGGCGAGGTGTGGCCTTTAACGACAGTTCGTGGGCCTCCGGGAAAGCTCAGCTCGGTTATGGCGACGGGGACGAAGCCACCACCGTCAAATTTGGTCCCGACAGCGCGAACAAATATCCCACGACCTATTTTCGGAGGTCGTTTCAAGTCAACAACGCAGCCTCGATCACTCAGCTCAGGCTGAAGCTACTGCGCGATGATGGAGCCATCGTTTATTTGAACGGGACAGAAGTGTTTCGCAGCAACATGCCGGAGGGGAATGTGAATTACCTCACCTGGGCAAGCGCCAATGTCGCGGGCGCGGACGAATCTACATTTTACGAACGGATGGTTGACCCCTCTGTCTTGGGTGAAGGTAATAACGTGCTCGCAATTGAACTTCACCAGGCGAACGGAACGAGTGTTGACGTGAGCCTTGACCTTGAGTTGATGGCCGTGTCGATCCCTCTGGACGACGGTCTAGCCACTTGGAAAGCGCAATATTTTAACCCAGCCGAACTGAAGGACTCGGCATTGAGCGGTGACAACGCGGATCCCGACAAGGACGGTCACACGAATCTCCAAGAGTTTATTTGTGGAACGAATCCGCGCGATGCCCAAAGCGTCCTTGCACTGAACATCGCAGAGCAGAACGCAGTTGGCGCCAAGCTCCGCTTCGGTGCTGTGACGGGCAAAACTTACACCGTTCAATACCGCGATTCGTTGCTGGCTGGAGGAGCGTGGTTCAAGGTGGCCGACGTGGAAGCCGCTTCAACATCACGGACGATGGAGGTAACCGATGGCCGGTCCAGCAATACGAGCTTCCGCTACTACCGCATCGTGACTCCAAAACAGCCCTGATTCAGAATTCAACGCGAGTTCTGTCAAGCGCCTGTCCGATTCAAGCCCAAGATCAAGATCGAGAGGCGACTCGTTCATCCCGTCGGCTCGCCTTCGTCGAGTATGCCCGATGGCTCTCCCTCGGTCGGCTAACCTTCCAAAGCCTTGGGAGGTGACAGAATGAGCGAAGCAACAACGGCGTGCCGGGCCGTATGAGGACTTCGCAACAGAGAGACGACGGACGCAATCTCAGGAGCGACCCTTTTGGCATGGCCGGGTATTGCTGCTTTATGCGTCTGTGTTTGCTTGTCAATCTTCCGCATCCGTCCGGCAACTTTCTCGTGAAGCCGTTGAGCCTCTTCATACGCAGAGGCAGCTTCGGTCAGCGTGCTCAAGATGAGCGATGGCCCTTCGTCTGGCTCGACTGTAACGACTCGCGAAGACTTGGGCTTCGACGTCGAGAGGAGCGGCGGAGGCCGCGATGGCGGTTGAACGACGAGTGGCGGAGGAATTGGCGGAGGCGCAGATTGAGCCTCGCCTCCCAGGAAGCGGCGCAATTCTTTCTCCCAATCGATCCCGGGAATTGGGCGAGAGGGCGATGATGTGGGATCCATTCTCGGGGGATGCTCAGGCCGCTGCCGCTTGAGGCTTTTCCATTCATCCCCCAGAGAGCCGGGGTCCTCGGCCTGCCCTTTCTTTTGCAGCCAACTAGAGATGGCTGTGATGGCCAAGACAGCCGCAGTGACGAGTAAGGAGTTGTCCATTTGGGAGGCTTGGCGCGGCAAACCGCAGCCGAGTTGAACGGGTTAAATGGTCAGGCAGGTTAGGTGGTTAAATGGTTTGCAAGCTCCGCGTAGGATCTCAACAGATCTGAACAACGATCGCACATCAGAGGACAACATAGCGCAGCCGTTGGTTAGCCAGCGATTGGTTTATCCGATGAGGCTGAGTTGCCCCCTCCTCCGGCGATGCTCTCCCGCATGCTCGTGTCTGCCTGCACATTTTTCATCCGATAATAATCCATGATTCCCATGTTGCCGCTGCGAAACGCTTCGGCCATCGCCATGGGCACCTGGGCTTCGGCCTCGACCACTCGGGCGCGCATCTCCTGAACGCGCGCCAACATTTCCTGTTCCTGCGCGACTGCTGCGGCGCGCCGCACCTCGGCATGAGCCTGAGCAATCAATTTGTTGGCCTCGGCTTGCTCCGCTTGAAGTTTGGCGCCGACGTTCTCACCGACATCGACATCGGCAATGTCGATGGACAAGATTTCGAAAGCCGTATTGCTATCGAGCGCTTTGTCCAGAACGGTCTTGGAAATACGGTCGGGGTTTTCCAGAACTTCCTTGTAAGTGGCTGCCGAACCAATCGTGGAAACGATGCCTTCGCCGACTCGAGCAATGATGGTTTCTTCAGTGGCGCCGCCGACAAACCGATCCAGATTGGTCCGCACGGTCACGCGCGCCCGAGCCCTGATGACAATGCCATCCTTGGCCACAGCATCGATTGTTGTTTTGCCTGAAGTTGGATTTGGACAATCAATGACCTTTGGATTCACCGAAGTTTTGACCGCTTCGAGCACGGTCTTGCCCGTCCCCTTCGTGGCGAGGTCGATGGCGCATGCCCGGTCGAAATCCAAGTGGATACCGGCTTTGCGGGCGGCGATGAGAGCCAGCACAACCATTTCAATGCTGCCGCCGGCGAGATAATGGGTGGAAAGGTCATCGATCGTTACATTCAATCCAGATTTCACGACTGTGATTCGCTTGTCCACGATAAGACCGACGGGCACGCTGCGTAGCCGCAGCGCGATCAACTCAGTAAAGCTCACCCTCGCACCCGAGAAGAGCGCTCGGATCCAGACGCTGAAGAAGTTCATGATCAAGATGGCCATCACGAGCCCGATGATCACCAAGGCACCCAGAACAAATACTTGCCAGCCGCTAATTTCCGAGTCGAGAATCGTTAACGCCAAAACGGAGAATGTCTTTTCCATGGTTTGATTGAGTTATGTTTGTGAGTTGATAGTGCGCTTAGGCTGTCCGGACAACAACACGCATGCCTTCGATGGCCACCACCCGGATCGGAGTGCCGCGTTCGATCATGGCCCCTTCCGTCAAGACATCGACCCGCTGGCCATTGATCACGGCAGTTCCCGAAGGGCGCAAATTGGTGAATGCCACCCCGGTTTGATTCAATAGCTCCGGCCTTTCAACGCCCAAGTCTCCGACGATGCCTTGTGAGACAAAAACTTTCGCGATGCTGCTGTTTGGGAAATACTTGATCCAATATAAAGTTCCAATCACCAAGCCTGACCCAACGGCGAGGAGAATCAGATTGCCGGCTCGCATCCCGAAGTTCGCGTAGCCCATCACAACGCCGACACTCAGACAAAGTACGCCCAGAACTCCCGCGACCATTCCTGGCAAGACCGTCTCCAGGAGGAGCAGTGCCGCACCCACTAAAATAAGGGTGAAAACGGTGTCCATGCGAAAACATATTAGAAGAACAAGGCACCCCTGCAAGTTGAATTCCTCATTGGCCCATGCCTTCGAGTAACCGTCGCTCATTCCAACGAGAGTTTCAGATGAGCCTAAAAGCTACGAGGTGTCTGCCCTCGCGGCCAAGGGCTTGTTTTTCGAAGCGCGCAACTCTTGCTGCTGTCGCAAAATCACGAGCCGCTCGGCGTCGGTTAATGCGGAGTTGCTGGCCTGCTGGACCAGGGCGCTGAGGTGTTGGTCGATGGACTGATTGCGCAAACGCAGCACGATGTCCTTGGCTTGCTGGAGCGGGTTGGGGATGGGACGTTGCTCAGCGAGAGCTTCGGTGATCAGGCTCCGAACCGAAGCATTGTCGAATGCGGTGAGCAAGTCGGCAGTGCCAGAGTGGCCTGATTGCGCGTTGAAGGACAAGCGGCGCGAAACGATGTCTCGAACTCGCTCGTGCTGCAGCCAGGTCAGATCCAGATGCTCGGCGAGCCAGTCCACAAGATCCTCGTGAACCAAGAGTAATTTCAAGAGCCAGAATTCCTGAAGCGATGGCCGCGACATTGCTTCTGGCTGAGGCTGATCTTCCTCAATTCGACTTTGAACTCTCGGGCCCGAGCGGAGGGCCTTCTTGAATTCAAGGCGGGCGGCATCTGGTGAAACGCCAAGACGCGACGCGGTCTTCTGCGCGTATTTGTCCACCAAGACGACACTGCCAGTTTTGTGCACGGACTCCGCCATCGCCTTGACGACTGCCAACTGCCCTTTGTCCGAAGAAATATCATGAGTGGAACAAAGACGATTGAGATAGAAGTCGAAGAAACCCTCGGCTTGGTCAATGAGTTGCTGAAACGCTGCCCCGCCAAATTCTTTGATATAACTGTCGGGATCATGAGGCTTTGGAATCGTTGCCACCCGAATCGCCAGACCGGAAGCGAGCAAACTGTCGAGAATCCGAATCGCTGCTGACTGCCCCGCTGTGTCGGAATCGAAGCAGAGGACGACTTCATCCACGTAGCGTTTCAAAATGCGCGCATGGTCCGCGGTAAGAGCCGTGCCTTGAGGCGCAACGACGTTTTGGACACCGGCTGTGAAACAAGCAATTAAATCCAATTGCCCCTCACAAATAATGGCGAATTGTTTGTCGAGCAGCGCGCGCTTCGATTTATCCAATCCGAAGAAGACCTTGCCTTTTGTGAAGATGGGAGTTTCGGGTGAATTGACGTATTTGGCCACTTTCTCATCGCCTGACAGAATGCGCCCGCTGAAACCAATAACCCGCCCTTGCTCATCGCAGATGGGAAAGATAAGGCGTCCGCGAAAGCGATCGTAGTAACGAGTCTCTCCTTCTTTGCGGATGACCAAGCCAGCTTGTTCAACGAGCGGCAGTTCATAACCTTTGGATTTCGCCCAGTTGACGGTGTCATCCCACGCCTCCGGCGCGCAGCCCAGGCGGAACAATTTCACTGATTCCGCAGCCACCCCGCGCTTGGCGAGGTAGGCTCTAGCCGATTCCCCGGCGGCTTCATTGGCGAGTGCGTTCTGCCAGCGTTGGGTGATCTGCTCGTGGATTTGAAGGAGGGATTCCTTGAGAAAGCGAGTTTGTGGCTGTCCAGCATGCTGCTCGATTTCCAGGGGGATCTTGGAACGTTCGGCGAGGCGCTTGACAGCTTCGGCAAAAGTTATGTTCTCGTATTCCTGGATAAAGGTAAAAACGTCGCCGCCTTTATGACAGCCGAAGCAATGAAAGATTTGCTTGTGCGGATTGACGTTGAAGCTCGGCGTCTTCTCCTTGTGAAACGGACAGAGAGCAAGGAAATTGGCCCCGGCTCGTTTCAGCGGCAAGCTGGCACCAATCACATCGACAATGTCGCTGGCCGCTCGAATTTGGTCGAGCGTGGCCTGGGAAAACAAACCGGCCATGGAAAATTTCCAGTGCTACTTCTTTTCTAAAACTTCATCCACCGCACGCTCTCGCGTTTTGCCGACCCCTTCTCTGTACACGATCTGTTGGTCGGCGCCCGTGGATGCGATCAATTGGTCATTCAGGAATTTTTTGACGAATTGGCCCGAGGACGACTCCTTGAAGACCGATTGTTGCAACATGCCCAAGGTTGGAAAGGAGATGCTGCCAAAGTTATCTCGTTGCATCTTTGCGTCCGTAGTCAATTGTTCAGGGCTGATAAACCTGGCATTCAAGATGGCCAGCAGCACAACCAAAATACAGGTAAATCTAAGAGCCCCGGCGCACATTCCCAAATAATACTCCAAGCGCCCAAACAGATCGCTCGCCACGAGTTTTTCTCCCACCATCCGCTTGATCCAGCCAAACATAAGCCGGATGGCAAGCACAAGGAATAGATAGGTGACGATATAAGCCACCAGAACGCTGAGTTGGGTGTAACCAGCGATGAATCGACCAAGCGGTTCATAATACATCGCGCTCACCACGACCATGGCCAGCCATTGAAAGAGATCGAGCAACTCTTCGGACATCCCCCGTTTGCGGCCCACGACGGCGCCGACGACTAAAGTAATTAGGACCACTAAATCAAACCAATTGACTGGAAGGTTGCGAGGATTCATGAGTGCGTTTGCTCAGCCGAGTAAATTAGATTACCAAGTGTTCCTGCTCGATAGAAGCGAGAACCCGATCATATTGAGAGCTTCTGACGAATATAGTTTTTAGAAAAGTTCCGGCTCAGTTCAGGTCACATGTGCGGCTGTTAGAGCAGAGTATGTGCCTATCGCACAGCTAAGGATGAGCCACGAGCCAGTAGCGAATGGCGGTCGCGTCCGGATGCTGAGGTTCCAAGGCCAAAACCTTGCTGTAGTGCAAACGCGCCAGCTTCGGCTGCGACAGCTCATCAGCGTACAGTTTCGCCAATATAAAATGGGCTCGAGACTCTTCCGGATTGTCGGCGAGCAGCTTCTCCAACTCACTGGCTGCATCCCGAATAAAACCTGCCTGCTCTAAGGCTAAGGCAAAGTTATACCGAGCATTCGAGGATGTTGGATTTATGGACAGTGCTTCTTCATAAGAGGACAGTGATTGCGGCAGGTTTTTAATGTCGTAGGCAGCCAACCCAAGATTGTAATGGGCCTCGAAGAAGCTGCGGTCGAGCTTGATCGCTTCCCGGTAGGCCTCGATGGCGGCTGTCAACCGCCGTTCTCGGTGCGCTTTCACACCTTGTGCAAAAAGTGGGTCCGCCTTTTCCCGATCTCCCGCCACAGGCTTCGAAGGAAAGCGATACCGATAGCGAGCCGGAGCAAGCAACGCAGGGGTTGATAAGCTCGGTGCCGGGGCTGGTAGAGGATCAACGTTTTTGGCAATAGTGATCTCGGGTTTTGCCGGAATGGAAAGGATCGAAGTTACAGAAAGTTCCCGCTCTGGTCGCGTTGCTGATGGGGCCGGTTTGCCTTTCCCTCGGAACCATGTCAGTGGATTCAGCTTTTCGACGATGGTTCGCTTCTTTTTACTTAAGAGAGTGGGCAGCGGTGAATCTTGAACCGGCTCAGCGATGCGTGGGTCGGATACCAATGGACGGACAGCTTCGGGCAAGGAAGCGATGGTGTTTGTGGGGGCGATTGAAGGATTCAGAGGAGTGTCCTGGGCTGGCTTCGGAGGCAGATCTGGAGTGAGCTTTACGACTTCGATTTTAGGAGGAGGTTCCGGCTTTTCGAGTGGCGGCTTTGGGATGATTGAATTGGTTACCTTGACCGTTTGAAGCGGGGGATCTGCCGGGATTATCGGCTTGGATAACAGATTGGAGTTGTAGAGGGCGATCGGCTTTTCGGGTAGCAGCTTTGATGTGGTGATTGTATTGGTTGTCTTGACCGTTTGAACCTGAGGGTCTGTCGGGATTTTCGGCGTGGATGACGGGCTGGAGCTCGAGAGGGCGATCGGCTGTTCAGGCTTTGAGGGGCGATTGGGCTGCGGGACGGTTTTTTGGTTCGTTTGAACTGTTGCAACGGGGATCTGGCGCACGACGGCAATGTTCGTCGAAGGGACAAGATTAGTGGAGAAGGCAAGGTTCGGGGGGCTTGCTGGCGAAGTTGCATCGGGCTGAATTTTTAAAGCAACTCGCGGTGGAGGATTCATCAGCAATTCTATCTGACGAATTGTTTCACGAACAGCGGCAACGTTGGCGGGCTGAGGCGTTACTTCCAGGTAACTGCGGTATTTTTGCAACGCGAGAGGAAGATTGGTTAAATGCTGATGGTAAAGAATGCCGGAGTTGAGCAGGGCCGGGCCGTAATTGGACTGTCGCTGCAATGCTCCGTTGAAATATTTCAGGGCCTCCTGGGGACGTTTCCGTTGCAGCTGAGCAATGCCGAGCCCGTTTAGTGCTTCAGGCAAGGCTGCATTCAGTTGGAGAGCGTTCTGGAAGCTTTTTTCAGCCGCGTCTAACTGCCGCGACCGAAGTTGGGCTGTGCCGAGTTTAAGCCATCCGCTGAATGCGTTGCGGTCAAGGAGCGTGTAGGTGTTCAGCGCAGGAATCGCGGCGGCTAGGTCATTTTGCTCGAGGTAAAGAGAGCCTAGATTGAAATGCGCCGCGGCCAATAGGTGATTTCGCCGGAGAGCCTGCTGGTACGCGGCGATGGCGAGTTGCGGATGGCCGGCCCGATGGTGAGCAAGTCCAAGTTGATTCCACGCCAGCGCTTGAGATTGCTCGGGCAGCAACTGGGTGGCGGTCTGAAGCTTTTCGATCGCCTCAGCATAATTCCCTTCCCGGATGAGGCGATCGCCTTCGAGCAGCGCGCGTGGTCCGGCGGGTGTGCATCCTCCGAGCAGGACTACTCCGAGGCATCCGAGGACAAGGGATAAGGAATTCGCGTCCCAATTTTTTGTGGTCAGCATTGGATAAGGTGGTAGCATTCGCGGCTCGGCGCGTCAAGAAACGCGCCATTTATAAAGTGATCAAACGCTTAATCTCATTGGCCGCGTGTTGCCAGCTTCTCGTGGCTTTGCAACAAGCGCGCGCAGATGGGGTGAATTCGGTTCGTCCGAATTTTCCAGATCGAGCTCGAATCATTATCGTGCAAGACCCGCTGGCTATCGAGGCTTTTAATCCCCGCGCGGAGCGGATCGAGCCGATGGTCACTCGCGGCCTGATCAATCTTACGGGCAAAGAAACCGCAGCGGCTGCATGGCGGACCTTGGTTTCCACCCAGGACGTGGTCGGGATCAAAGTTTTGTCGGCGTCGGGGATCACCAGCGGAACTCGGCCGGCGGTCGTGGCGGCAGTTGTGCAAAGCTTGCTTTCAGCCGGGCTGCCGCCGCAAAACATTCTGATTTGGGACAAACGTTCGGCTGACTTGCGCCTAGCTGGATTCTTTGAACTGGCGCAGCGCTACGGTGTCCGAATTGCGAGCAGCTCGGAAGCAGGCTACGACGAGAAGGCTTATTACGAGACAGTGCTACTAGGAAGACCGGTCTGGGGCGACCACGAATTTGGAAAGACAGGCGAGGGCGTCGGCCGAAAATCCTTTGTGTCAAAGTTGGTCACTCAGAAAATGACGAAGATCATTAATGTAACTCCATTGTTGAATCACAATTTGGCGGGCGTTTCCGGAAATCTGTACGGCCTGGCCATGGGCAGTGTCGATAACATGATTCGTTTTGAATTTGGTGGCGACCGATTAGCATCGGCGGTTCCTGAAATCTACGCCCTGCCGGAGCTTGGGGACCGTGTGGTGCTGAATATAGTCGATGCCCTGATCTGCCAATACCAAGGCGAGGAGAAGACCTCGCTGCATTATTCAAGCATGCTCGGCCAGCTTCGGTTCAGCACGGATCCAGTGGCTCTGGACGTGCTTTCGATCCAAGAGTTGAACCGTCAGCGGCAACTCGCCAAGATCCCAGGTTTCACGACAAATTTGCAAATCTACACGAACGCTTCGTTGCTGGAAATTGGCGTGAGTAATCCTAGAAAGATTGATGTCTTGACGGTTCCGTGAGCCATCGGCCGATCCTGAACGTGAATCTGAGTTGGCGCCTGCGAGTCCTAAGTCTCTTCCCCGAGCTCGACGTTCCAATAGGCCAAGTCGAGAAAATGCTTCCAGCTGTCGTGGTAATTGAAGCCAAAATTAACTTGGATAAAAGGACGCCACTTAGGCCGTTTGGGTTTGCGGATAAGATGTATCCCAGCTTCATGCGGGGTCCGATTTGCCTTCTTCGTATTGCAGCGAATGCATGAGCAGACGATATTTTCCCAAGATGTGGGCCCTCCACGATCTCTGGGGATCACGTGATCCAAATTAAGATCCTTCCGGTCAAAAACGCCTCCGCAATATTGGCACGTATTTTTGTCGCGTTCGAAAATATTATGACGCGTAAACTTAACTTCCTTTTTGGGCAGACGATCAAAAAGTGCGAGCAAGATAACTCGCGGGACGCGGATCTTAAACGAAATAGTATGGATGCTCTCTGGGTGCGGCTCTTGTTGCGAGAAATCTTGCCACCCATTGAAATCAAACGTTTGAAAGGACCCATCCTGAGATCCGAAGACGACCTGAGCATGTCCCTCGAACACAAGCGTGAGGGCGCGGCGGGCAGTGCACACGTTGACCGCTTGCCATAAGCGGTTAAGCACAAGGACCTGCTGACTCAAGAACGAGCTCATAAACAGACAACGTTGGCGCGGAAGCTAGCACACGGCGTGGTGAAATGTCAATTGCCGTCACCCCATTTTGCGCCAGTTTCGAGCCCGAGTTGCGAGCGACATTTAACAGATTGCAATAACGTTCTTCCTTCTATTAACATGCAAAATATGAAACGGCTTTTCATTCCAGTGATCTTGCTTTTGGCCGCCGTGGCGCTTTTTGTCAGAGCCAACGGCCCCGATGATCAATACATTCAAATCTATAATCTAATTCAAGAAGGAGATCAGTTAGCTAGCACGGGCCAGCCCGGCTTAGCGCGAGAAAAGTATATTGAAGCGCAGACGGGTTTAAAAAAACTGCAGATTGCTCACCCCGATTCGAACGCAGGCGTAATCCAGTTTCGCCTGAGTTATCTGGCTGAAAAATTAAGCACATCGGCGAAAGAGAAAGCGGCGCCCCTTCTTCTTGAGAAACCGTCTCCTGGAAAGAAGCCTTCCGGGGCGAAGCAGCCCTCCACGGCGGATGAAAAGAATGACCAACTTACGGCCTTAAACGAACAGATTCATCAGTTGCAGTCGGAAAAAGGAATCCTTGAGGCGAAACTTAAAGAAGCTTTGTCAGCCCAGCCAGCCGCAGTTGATCCACGAGAGCTCGGCAAAGCTGAACAAAGGATTAAGTTCCTGGAGAAGGAGAAAGAGCTGCTGAGAGTCAGCTTGGACCAGGAGCAAGCAAAACAGGCCAAAGCGGCGAGCCCGTTGGGGGGAGAGGATTTGAAGAAAGCTCTGGCGGAAGCGAATAGCAGGCTGGCCCGGGAGAAGGAAACGTCCGTCGCACTCGCACGAGAAAAGGAGATATTAGAGGCGCGATTACAGGCAACGTTTAAGGACGCAGCTGTCAGCAAAGCTTTGCGGGTAGAGAACGAGGGGCTTAAAAAACAGCTTGCCGATCCTAGGCCCAACGCCCCGGCGACCGCCGGCAGCAACACCAAGCTGGAAAGCGAGTTGACAGCCGCCAAAGCAATGGCGCAAACGAACGCGATTTTAGTCGCCCGGCTTCAATCTGAATTAAAGACGATCCAGGAAGAAAAAAATGCGCTGGAAAAATCGAAGAGAGATTTAGAATTGAGGTTGACCACTGCCGCTCCATCAGCTCCCAAATCCACGGGTAGCCAAACCGACCGGGTGAAAAGAGTCGAGACCGAGCGGGATGAACTCTTGCGAAAGCTCAACGAGACCACCAAGCAGCTTTACGAGAACAAAGCGCGCGCAGAGGCCCTCCAAGGAAAACAAGATTCGACTCAGTTGGCAACTTTACGAGCTCGACTGGAAGTGATCGAAGCTAACAAGGTGCCGTTTACACCCGAGGAACTGGCGCTTTTCAAGAAGTCTGAAGTCACAGCGAGTAAAGTGGATCCGAAAGCGAAGCCCGATCCGAAATCTGCCAAAAAGCTGTCAAGAGAATGGCCCAAAGGGGCTGCTCCACTTTTGGCCGACGCTGAACGAGCGTTTGCGGCCCGACGTTATGACGAAGCAGAAAAAAAATATCAGCAAGTGCTGAAGCTCGACGACAAGAATGTGTTAACTTTAGGCAATTTGGCAGCGATCCAGTTGCAACAAAACCGAGTTGACGAAGCTGAAGCCACTCTCAAGCGCGCCCTTGCCGAAGATGCCAATGATCTTCACGCTGTTCAGTTGTGGGGATATCTGAAATTCCGCCAGGAGAAGTTCGATGAAGCGCTTGACTCGCTGAGCCGTGCGGCCCAGATCGACCCGCAGAATCCCGAGGTGCAGAACTATTTGGGCATTACTCTCAGCCACAAGGGCCAGCGTGGTCCGGCCGAGACCGCGTTGCGCAAGGCCATTCAGATCTCCCCCAGCTTTGGAGACGCGCACCAGAACCTGGCCGTTATTTACGCTACTCAGCAGCCTCCCTTCAAAGAACTCGCCCGCTGGCATTACCAAAAGTCATTAGCCTGTGGAAATCCCCAAAATCCCGACTTGGAAAAGATGATCGAAAGCGCCCAGGCATCTCCTGAAAAGAAGTAGTCTCACGTTTCCTCAGTTGCAGCCGATGCCTCAGATCTTTATCGTTTACTGACCAATTATGACGTTGACCGAAAAAATTTTAGGGCGCGCCTCGGGAAAAGACCGAGTTCAGGCTGGAGATAATGTCTGGGTTAACGCCGACGTCTTGATGACTCATGACGTCTGCGGTCCCGGCACGATCGGAGTTTTTCAACGAGAGTTCGGCAGGCACGCCAAGGTCTGGGATCGAAATAAGGTCGTCATCATTCCTGACCACTACATTTTTACCGCCGATTCAAAGTCCAATCGAAACGTGGATATCCTACGAGAGTTCGTTAAGGAACAGGGCCTGCCTTATTTCTATGACGTGATTGATGACCCGAATGGCCATTGGCGTTTCGATTCGTCCAAGGGAATGTTGAAGCGGCAATACGGCTCGAATTACGCCGGCGTTTGCCATACTGCTCTTCCGCAAAAGGGTCATACTCGCCCCGGCGAAGTCTTGTTTGGGACCGATTCTCACACGTGCATGGCGGGCGCGTTCAACCTCTTCGCGACAGGCATCGGAAATACGGATGCAGGCTTTGTGATGGGTACGGGAAAACTTCTCATCAAGGTGCCCGAAACGATGCACTTTCGTCTCGAAGGCAAGCTGCAAACCGGCGTCATGGCCAAGGATGTGATCCTTCATTGCATCGGCCAGATTGGGTCCGATGGTGCCACTTACCGCGCCTTGCAATTTGATGGGCCAGGAGTGGCCAGCCTGTCCCTAGACGATCGCATGACCATCGCGAATATGGCGATCGAGGCGGGGGGTAAGAATGGCATTTTTGAATTCGATGCCCAAACTCAAGCCTTCGTGGACTACCGTTGCAAGTTGAACGGGACTCGGCCAGCTTACGATCCAGTTGAGCGCGATCGTGACGAAAAGTTTGTCTATGAATTCACAATAGACCTTTCCACCCTCGAGCCGACGGTTGCCTGCCATCCCGATCCGGGACAGCGCAAACTTGCAAAAGAGCTGGGGAACGTCCGCTTGGATAGGGCTTACATCGGTTCCTGCACGGGTGGCAAGACGAGTGATTTTCTCGAATTCGCGCGCGTCCTGCAAGGCAAGCGGGTCGCAATCGACACGTTTGGCGTGCCGGCCACTCCGGAGATCGTGCATGATTTGCAGTCAGCCCGGTGGGGAGATAAGACCATTTGGCAGATTTTGGTGGATGCCGGTGTGCAGATGACCGAAAACGCCGGATGTGCTGCCTGCCTAGGCGGTCCCGTGGATACTTTTGGGAGGATGAACACGCCGATGAAATGCATTAGCGCCACGAATCGCAATTTCCCTGGACGGATGGGGCACAAGGAATCCCAAGTCTTCCTGGCCTCGCCGGCAACGGTTGCCGCCAGCGCTCTCACGGGACACATCACGGATCCGCGTGAGTATCTGAGTTCACCCCGCCCCTACGCCCGCCAACAGGGAGAGGAATTGGCGTGACCGTGGCATCGGACTTACCCTAGGTTGCACGTTCGATGGATCGCGAGCGTTTGGATAACTGGTGCGAGAAAAGCATCCTCGGTTTAATCCTGGCCATCTTAGTATTTGGGCCGATTGCCACCGGTGCAGTTCGCCCTCTGGAAATGCTGGTGATTCAGGGGTTGACGATGGGGGTTGCAGCTCTTTGGATTGCTCGGTTTTGGCTCCGGCCGAATTATCGCCTTCTTTGGCCGCCGATCTGTTGGTTGGTTCTCGCCTTCACGGCTTACGCGATTATTCGCTATCAGCAAGCGGAGCTTGAGTACGTCGCTCGCGGAGAACTCCTCAAGATCGTGATCTACGCGTTTCTGTTTTTCGCGATCCTCAATAACCTTCATCGTCAGGAAGCGACTCAACTGATCGCTTTTGTCGTGATCTTTCTAGGGATGGCGATTTCGATTTACGCGATTTACCAATTCTTCACCAAGTCCGCGTTCGTTTGGGGAATCTGGCTGTTCGAAAAACCACCCCAATACCTGGGGCGCGGGTCTGGAACATTCATTTGCCCGAACAATTTCGCCGGGTTTCTCGAGATGATCGCCCCACTCGGATTGGCGCTGACTCTCGCAGGCCGGTCTAAGCCGACCGTTAAAGTGTTCGTCGGTTACGCGTCTGTGGTGATGCTGGTGGGCATTGGGGTTTCATTATCGCGTGGAGGTTGGATTGCGACCGGTGCGGCTCTGCTCGTGCTCTTTGTGATTCTCGTCTTGTCTCGGAATAGCCGATTGCCAGCGGTTGTCTTTCTGGCACTACTCGTTGGAGCAGGCCTGTTCTTCTTCAAGCACACGTATCAACCCCAAAAACGTTGGCAGCAGATGTTTCGCGAGAGCGGGAACGTGGACGACATTCGCTTTCACCTTTGGAAGCCCGCTGTTCAGATTTGGCAGAACAACTTTTGGTGGGGTGGTGGTCCGGCGCACTTTGATTACTTGTTTCCTCCGGTCCGTCCGGAAGTGGTCCAAATGCGGCCGGGACGAGCCCATAATGACTACCTGAACACACTCGCGGACTGGGGATTGGTCGGCGCAGTTCTGGTGGCTTCAGCTTGGGGGTTGCTCTATTGGGGAGCCTTCAAGACCTGGAAATTCGTCCGCCGCGCCAATGATTTGGCCGCCAAGCCAAGCAACCGTTCCGCCCTCGTGCTAGGAGCCGCCGTGGGATTGCTGGCTATCCTGTTCCACTCAGCGCTCGACTTTAACATGCACATTCCGGCGAACGCCATTTTGGCTGTGACTTTGATGGCAATGCTCACGGGACATCTGCGTTTCGCCACGGAGCGTTACTGGGTGACGTGCGGTCCTGGCATCCGCTCCGCGCTAACTGCTCTGGCATTGGTCGGACTCGTTTATCTGGGCCAGAACGGTGTGGCTAGGGCGCACGAATTGGTTCTTCTGGATCGGGGGGAAAAGCTGGAAGCTTCGATCCTAAACCGCATGAAGAATTACAGCAAAGCGGAAGCGGCTGAGGAGGTGAATGTTGAGCTATTGCTGAAGCTTTCCAGTGAGATCGGGGAGGCGATGATACAAGAGATTGAAGTTCTGAAAGAGGCCCACGCCGCAGAACCAACGAATTTCGAAACCACATACAAAACCGGTGAAGTGTTGAGGAACCTGAGCCGACAAGGCGGAAAGAACCACCTCCGATTGGCGGCCGAGGCTTTAGGATGGTTTGAGTTAGGCATGAAGTTGAATCCCCATGACGCT
The DNA here is from genome assembly GCA_009695265.1 of Pedosphaera sp. Lineage (GTDB taxonomy): Bacteria > Verrucomicrobiota > Verrucomicrobiia > Limisphaerales > SIBE01 > SIBE01. Next base: position 21,357 of record SIBE01000008.1, read on the forward strand.
TACAATTATTTCCGTTATGGAATGAGCCTCCATTGGCTGGAACGTCGCTCGGAGGCGGCTTTTTACTTTAAACGCGCCGCTGAACTGGACCCCAATAGTTTTTACGTCGTGGCTCACGTCGGGTGGCATTTTTTTGAAATCGGAGATTATACAGAAGCGAAACGATGGTTCGAGAAGTCGCGATCGCTTCGACTCCCGGATTGGCGTGTGAATCAGATCGCTGAGTCGTATCTCAAGCTCATTGAACGAAAGCTGGCGGAAAAAGCATCTGCCCTTTAAAGGCCATGGAAAATGGCCGTCTCTTTGACCAATATTTATTTCAACCAATCAAACCCAATTATCCAATTGACATTAAGTTCTAAGTTTCTAGACTGTCGCCACATTGGAATGACTACTTAAAACAGGAGCAAAATTTATGAAACCAGTTGGCAGCTTTACGAAATGGATGGCTTGTGGTGTCGCTGTGGCAGGAATGTTGGTTAGTTCTTCCGCTCAAGCGGCGGTAGGTAAGGCCGTAGTGCGGGCAGTCCGCGGCACGGCTGAGTTCAGTGATCAGGCCGGAGCTTGGAAACCACTAAAGGTTGGAAAGGTTCTGGGGCCAGGCAGCAGCGTAAGAGCTGGTGTGAGTTCTCAGGCGGATCTCTTCCTCGGTGAGAACGGGCCAGTCGTACGTGTCACCTCAGATACCACTCTCGCGCTCAATCGATTGGAAATCGACCGAAACGGTGCCGATGTGGTCATCGAAACGATGCTTGATCTGAAGACGGGCACGATTTTGGGCAACGTGAAGAAACTGGCGGCCGCTTCGAAGTACGAAGTCAAAACACCTTACACTGTTTGCGCCATTCGCGGAACGGAATATCAGATCAGTGCCGATGGCGTTCACCACGTCATTACGGGTTCTGTGATGATCGCTTACACGAATCCAAAATCGGGAGCAGTCACCACGCACACAGTTAACGAGGGCCAAAGCTTTGTTCCTCCGGTTGACCCGAACGTCCCGACTGCTGTTCCTCAGGTATTACCCACGAGTCAACTTCCGCCGACAGTTGCACCGCCCCAAGCGCCGCCGCCACCCACTGCGCCTACGCCAGAAGCACCGGTCACCATCGTCCCCGAACCAGTTCAATTTGTATCACCCGGTACCGGAACCGAAGTGAACAAAACTGCAAACGCTGCTGCTGCGAAAAAACAGTAAGCTGATCCGATCGTCTTACACCCAGAGCAACCTTGCGTTGCTCTGGGTTTTTTGTTTCAGTCCACGGGAGTGCATCTCAAGTCGATCAAACTGGCTCCTATCGTCATCACGGGGGCTGTTCTTGGTTTGGTCTGCTTTATCCAGGCTTTACCGTCGCTTCTACCCAGCACGAGCAACCGTGAAGAATCGCGATTTGATCTCCTGCAACGGCTGGAGTCGATGACCTACGATGCCCGAGTCAGATGGGCCGCTAATTCACCCTACCCCTACGCTTCAAACCTTCTGGCTGCGGTGTTTATCGATGATGCTGACATCGCTGCCGTGAACAACGGTTCTCTTGGTTATCGTTTTCAGTTCCCTTGGCCGAGACACCTTTATGGTCGCGCGCTGAAGGAGTTGTCTGACCAAGGAGCCAGTATGGTCGGCTTTGATATTCTGTTCGACCAATTAGATCCTGGAGCAAAGGTTGAACTACGTGGGTCGAATCTCATGAGTTCAGATGACTATTTCGCTCTGCGGCTTCGAGAAGCTGGAAACGTCGTGCTCGCGGCTCACACGGAAGGTCACCTTCTTCCGGCGGAGCTATTTCGGACCAACGCTCTTGCCATCGGGAACATCTATACTCAAAAGGATCCTGACGGCGTACTGCGTCGCGCGAAAGCCTATGTTGACTATCGCAACTGGCATCCCGCGATTCAGGAGCGCGTCCGGTCTCTAAACTGGGATCTGCCACGCGCGCGAATCGAACTCAGTCGAATTGCTTTTCCAAGGACCGACGGTGAAGCCGCTGACATCGTGCCTTTGGATAGGGGCGGCTTTTTAAGGTTCGAGGAGGAGGGCGTTCTGATCGTGAATCCGGACGGCGCTGAACCGAATGTCCCCAAAACGGCGGTCGGTGCAAAGCCGTATTCTGACACCCGTGTTTGGCATTTAGGAATAATCCTGGCAGCCCACCACCTAGAACTCGACTTGGTTCACGCTGTGATCCATCCCGACCGCATCGTTCTGCATGGCCCGAACGGGCTGCAGCGGAGTATCCCGGTGGATGCGAACGGTTTTTTCTATGTGGATTGGAGTATTAAAATCGACGATCCGAAGCGGTTGACCACCGAGAGCATACTCCGGTTGATTAGGCAAAACGAATTTCGTGAAGAAGGTCAAACCAACTTCGATGCGAAGTTTCGAGACAAACTGGTTTTTATCGGATCGATTGGAACAGGAGGCAACATTTCTGATCAGGGAACGACTCCTCTGGAGAAGCAAAGCATGTTAGTCAGCCAATATTGGAATGTGGCAAACTCGGTTATTTTGGGACGCTTTGTTTCTCAGTGCACCAACATGACTCAGGGGTTGATTGTTTTGTTGCTTGGGATCGCTTGCGCCGTTTTGACATTGCGGCTGCGTGTCTTGGTGGCTTCCTTTTGCGTTCTGTTTCTCGTCGTGACCTACGTGGGACTTGGCGTGGCCCTGTATGTCCAGAGCCGCTATTGGCTTCCATTATTTTTGCCGGTCGCGGGTGGCCTTTTGTTGCCGCATTTCTCGTTAATCACGTATCGTTTGGTCTTCGAACAGCGAGAGCAACGCCGGATCAAGGCGGTCTTTACCAAGATTGTGTCGCCCGAGGTGGTGAATGAGCTCTTGAGCGCGGACCAAATCTCGTTGGGAGGCGCGCGTCGGCACATGACTGTTTTCTTTGCTGACGTCCGTGGCTTCACCGAATTTACGGATGTCAGCCAGGCGAATGCCGAGGAGTATGTGCGTAGTCAACAACTGTCCGGAAAAGCAGCAGCGGATTATTTAGGCGAGCAAGCCCGTGAGGTTCTGAATACGGTGAATCTCTACTTAAGCGTCCTTGCAGACACCGTCAAGAAACACGGCGGCACTCTCGACAAATACATTGGCGATTGCGTCATGGCCTTCTGGGGAGCGCCGCTCAAGAACGAAAAACATGCGCTCAGTTGTGTGCGATCAGCAATTGAATCGCAACAGACCATCTACGCATTGAATCAAGGACGGTTTCAGGAAAATAAGCGTCGAGAAAAAGACAATATCACGCGGGCGACCAGTGGCCAACCTCCCTTGACTTTGCTGCCGTTATTATCGGTGGGAACCGGAATCAACACGGGTGAAATGACTGTGGGGCTAATGGGATCGAATGCGCATATTCTGAACTACACGGTCTTTGGCCGTGAAGTCAACGTAGCGAGCCGTCTGGAAGGTCTCTCTGGACGTGGACACATTTATATTAGCGAGCCAACTTACCTTGAAATCAACCGCAATGATCCGGTATTAGCTGGCTCTTGCATCAAGCTGCCGCCGGTAACGATCAAAGGAATTCGTCAACCTGTGGCGATTTATGAAGTCCCTTGGAAGATGTCGCCCTCTCGTTCACCTGCAGAGTCGAATCTCGGACCAGCCATGCCCTCGATCTCTGCACTGCAGCGTCCGGAGGATATTGAACCATCTAAGTAGTGTATAGGGCGAAATTAATACACGCGCCGAAGCTATCCATCGCTCTTTCTTGCTGGCCGGAAGCGACGGAGTTCAGAGTAGGCAATTCAGATTTGGCTGCTAGAATCTTGGTATGCGAACGGCGATTTATCCTGGCAGCTTCGACCCCATTACAAACGGTCACCTGGATGTTATCCAACGAGCTGCCAAGCTCTTTGACCGAGTGTTTGTGGCGGTCGCGAAAAACGAAAGCAAACATCCGCTCTTTACCATGGCGGAGCGCCGAGGATTAGTTGCTCGTTCAATCAAGCACCTTCCGAACGTCGAAGCCGATGTCTTTACTGGTCTCCTAGTGAGTTACGTCGAGAGCCGTTCCGGCAGCGCGATCATCCGAGGGTTGCGAGCAGTTTCGGATTTTGAGTTTGAATTTCAATTGGCCTTAATGAATCGCAAACTAAATGAAAAGATTGAAACCATCTTCATGATGCCGAAGGATACCTACACCTTCATCAACTCGCGGATTGTGAAGGAGATTTCACGGTTGGGTGGCGATGTGACGGCGTTTGTTCCCAAAGAAGTAAAAATCGCTTTAGACGCCAAATTTGCTAAATTACATCGTTAACCTGATGCTTTTAGTTATGCAAATTACGTTTAACCTCCGGCATCTCGAAAAGAAAAACCTTCATCTCGAAGGAGAGATATCGGGTGCTGACCTCGAGTTAAACGAAATGGATGAGCTCGTCCAAGTTCTGGGGCCGGTAAAGTATGATCTATCCGTTGAGCGACTTAGCGAAAGATTGCTTGTCCGCGGGGAGCTTGTGTTCACTCTCGCTTGTGAGTGCATTCGCTGCCTCAAACCGTTCCGGAAGGCGTTCGAACTGAGCGACTGGACTTGCGACCTGCCGCTGGAAGGGGAAGAACAGGTGCCTGTGAACAATGACTCCGTGGACTTGACTCCTTTTATCAGGGAAGATATTTTGCTAGGGTTTCCGCAGTATCCGTTGTGCGAAAGCGAATGTCGCGGGTTGCCGAAGGCGCCGCAAAACCAGAGTCAGGCAGCAAGCGATGCTAGCCAAACCGGCGAATTGTCGTCTGCTTGGGCTGAGTTAAACAAACTGAAGTTTTGAAAGTGATTTATGGGTGTACCGAAACGCAAACCGTCTAGAAGTCGTCAACGTCAACGTCGTGCATATAACAGCGTCTTGAAGCTGCCTCAATTGAGCACATGTCCGCAGTGCGCCGCCCCTTACCTCCCTCATCGCGTCTGTCCCGCATGTGGTCATTATAAGGGGCGACTAGTTATTAACGTCGAAGCTTTGGGTTAAGCGGCTTTAAGAGCGTAGGTGGAACGAGTGTTCTCTACGCTCTTTTACGTTATGCGAATTGTGGTGGATGTCATGGGTGGCGACCACGGCTGTGAGGTTGTCATCGAAGGTGTCAAACAGGCACTGCAAACCAACTCGAGAATTTCCGAGATTTACTTGGTAGGCCATGAGCAAGCAATTCAAGCGGCTCTGACCCAATGCCAGCTCCACGACAGCCGAGTAAATGTAGTCCACGCTTCTGAGGTCTTGACGATGCAAGACAAGCCTGTGGAAGGCATTCGCAGGAAAAAGGATTGTTCGATTCTCCGGGCGGTGGAGCTTCTCAAGAGCGGAAAAGCCGAAGCCCTCATCTCGCCAGGCAACACTGGGGGATTAGTCGCCGCTTCCACGATTCGGCTGCGGAATCTGGAGGGCGTCGATCGGGTGGGGATCGCTACTGTTATCCCTACTCAGGAGAATGAGTTCGTTCTGTTGGATTCCGGCGCCAACGTCGAAAGCCGCCCGCTCCATCTTCTGCATTATGCAGTCATGGGCAGCGTTTATTCTCGCGAGATCCTCGGCTATAAGAAGCCGCGTGTGGGCATTCTCAGCAACGGAACCGAGGAGAATAAAGGAAATGATTTGACCTTGGAGACGTTCAAGCTTTGCAAGCTTGCGGACATTAATTTTATTGGCAATGTCGAGGGGCACGATCTGTTCCACAACCGCGTCGATGTGGTTGTTTGCGATGGTTTTGTTGGCAACATTGTTCTAAAAACAATCGAAAGTTTTGCTAAAGGGCTGATGGGTTGGCTGAAAACCGAATTGACCAAAAACCCGATGCGCATCCTCGGGGCTCTCTTGGCCAAAAACGCCCTGCGGACCATAAAACGTCGGATGGACCCAGATGCTTATGGAGGCGCGCCGTTGCTTGGCTTAAACGGCAACGTGATGAAGGCTCACGGTTCAGCGCGCGAGCGGGCGATCATGAACGCCATTCGAGTCAGCACCCAAGCGATCCAGAGTCAGATCAACCAAGTCATTCGTGAGGAAATTGCGCGCGCGAACGACCGCGTGGCTGCCGCAAAGCTTTCGCTTGTTCCAGCATGAGTTCTACCCCTGCCAAATCATTGAGATTTAGAAATCCGCGCGCTCAGCACGATTTCAAAGGACGCACCACATCGATTGTTGCTGTGGGCTCTTATGTTCCGGAACGAATATTGACCAACGCCGAGTTGGCAAAAACGGTGGATACGTCGGATGAATGGATCACCAGTCGCACGGGCATCAAGGAACGTCGGATAGCGGCGGACGACGAATTCACCTCGGATATCGCTTCGAAAGCAGCGCTCATGGCAATCGGTAGAGCGGGCATCACGCCCAGCGAGATCGATCTGATCATCGTGGCCACAATCACACCAGACATGCTTTTCCCTTCCACCGCATGCTTGGTGCAACAGAAGATCGGAGCGAGGCGTGCAGCCGCATTCGACCTTGAAGCCGCTTGCTCGGGCTTCATTTACGGGCTTGAGATCGGCCAGCAGTTTATCATGTCCCGCACCTACGACACGGTGCTGGTGATCGGAGCGGAAAAATTATCTTCCATCATCGACTGGTCCGATCGAAATACCTGCGTTCTTTTTGGAGACGGCGCCGGGGCCGCCATCTTGCAGAATCGTCCCGATAGCCACGGACTCTTGACCGCTTGCATGGGAGCAGATGGCAGCAAGGCAGAATTGTTGTGCATGCCTGCAGGAGGAAGCCGATGTCCCGCCACTTCCCAATCTGTCGCGTCGCGTTTGCATTACCTGCGAATGGACGGAAAGGAAACTTTCAAGAATGCTGTCAATGCGATGTTGACGGCTGCGCAGGAAGTCTTGCGACGCTGTGAACTAGACATCACGCAGATCAAATGCATTATCCCCCATCAAGCGAATCAGCGCATCATTGACGCAGTCGGTGAACGTCTGGGAGCTCAACCCGAGCAATTGTTCGTGAATTTAGAGAAATACGGCAACACCTCAGCCGCTTCAGTCGCCATTGCTCTCGATGAAGCCGTTCAGAGCGGACGGATTCAACAAGGGGATCTGCTTCTGTTAGTCGTGTTCGGCGCCGGCCTCACCTGGGGAGCCGCGATCATCGAATGGTAGCCGATTCATTGACGGGAAACGGACTTGTGATAGATTAAAACCACCCTATGAGCACAAGCAAACTCGACACCTCAGGCATTTTTCAGTCCCTCACGCTTGAATCTCAACAAACGCGGCTCTCGCTGTCGGCCGATGCCATTCTTTTCCGTAAAAATGGAATTGAATTTCGCTCCGAGAAACCGATTCCAACCTGGACCGAAATGACGGTGGACTTGCAATCTCCTCGAGATGGCAAAAAGGTCAATTGCATTGGCATCGTTGTCGAGTGCCATGGCAACCGGCACGCTGGATATTTTGTTTCCATGGTCTTCATGAATCTTTCCCGGCAATCGCAGGAGCATCTCGCTCAGCTCGCGTATTCTCAACTCGCCTAAATTCCGACGCGTCGATACGCTGGGCGAATGGAACTTTTTCACCGTATTTTGCAAACCGCCATCGACGGCGGTGCCTCCGATGTGCATGTCAAGGTTGGCACACCCATTATCTTCCGAATTAACCGCCACCTCGTCGCGATCGAATCGCCTACCCCCACCGAAGCGTGGGTGAACCACATTGTTGAAAAGATCGTTCCTCGTCATGCTCAGAAGAAACTGGAAGAAGAGCGCGAGGTTGATTTTTCATATTACATGCCAGGGCTCGGACGCTTCCGCACTAACTTGTTTCAACAAAAAGGCCAGTTCTGTCTGGCTATGCGCTATGTCAAAACTAACGTCCCAAGTTTTGAAGCCCTCGGCCTTTTACCTATTGTAAAGAAGCTCGCGGAGTCCGCTCGGGGCATCGTTTTGGTGGCGGGTTCCACGGGCTGCGGCAAGTCCACGACGCTGGCCGCGATGATCGAACACATCAACAGCAATAGCAAAAAGCATATCATTACGTTGGAGGACCCGATCGAATATGTCTTCGAAGACAATCAATCCGTAATCGAGCAACGGGAACTCGGGTTGGATACCCTCTCGTTTCCACATGGTCTCCGCCATATTCTTCGACAAGACCCGGATATTATCATGATTGGAGAGATGCGCGACGCGATCAGTTTCTCGGCTTCGATGAGCGCTGCTGATACGGGACACCTGGTGCTCTCGACATTGCACACCACCAATGCCGCCCAATCCATCGGACGAATCCTTGACTTCTTCAAGGCCGACGAACGAGAGCAGGTCCGTCGGCAGCTCGCCGGAACGCTCCAAGCCGTGATCTGCCAGCGCATGGTGAACACGGCGACGGGAGGTGTGACTCCGGCTTTGGAAATCCTGATCAATACCGGCACCGTGAAAAAGCTGCTCGAAGAAAACCGCCTCGACAAGCTCCCGGGCGCCATCGAAACGGGGAACGAAGATGGGATGCTTAGTTTCAATCAAGCTCTCTTCCAACTGGTGAAAGACCGGAAAGTGACCGAGAAAGAAGCCTTGGCCAAGGCCACGAATCCTCAAGCTCTCGAGATGAATTTCAAAGGGATCTTCCTGGATGAAGGCCGACGCATATTGGGCTAGCCGAGATTGGGAAATCCTCCGAGAAGGGATCTAGCTCTCGTTCGACTCTCGGCCCCGTGTCGCCGAAGACGATAGTTGTTCCGGTCGGGGTGCCACATAAACCTCCTCGCCGTGGAGGTGCTTCACGATCATTTCCACCGTACGTTCGATCGATCCCAAGTTCTCCTTAACTACCTTCAACGCGTTGCGCCCTAATTCGAGCCGTCGCTTCGGGTCACTCAGCAATTCAACGAAAGCCTGCTCGAGTTCCGCCACGTTCTGGACTTGAACGGCACCTCGATTTGCGACAAAGGCTGCGGCGATTGCTTTGAAATTCTGCATGTTCGGTCCAAAAACAATGGCTTTGCCCAAGGCTCCCGGTTCGATCGGATTTTGTCCTCCCTCTGCCGTGAGACTCTTTCCGACAAAGATGACTGCGGCTGGCTCATAAAAATATTTCAGTTCGCCGGTCGTATTTACCAGAAGACATTCGACCTCCCTCGGTTTGAATTGAGTGGCGGTGCCGATTTCCGTCCGATAAACATGCTTAATGCCGCGCTCGCTCAATTCCTTCCCAACTGCCTTTCCTCGCTCAAAATGTCGCGGGACCAGGATGAGGAAAATGTCCGGAAATCGCTTTCGCAACCGGAGGAACAGGTCTGCCAGAATGGCTTCCTCTCCATCGTGCGTGCTGCCACCTACCAGAATGCGCGCGCCTTCGGGCACATTCAGTTGGCCGAAAAGAACAGAAACATCCAGGAGCGGACGCTCGTCCAACCGGGCGGCGTCGAATTTGAGGTTGCCAACAACATGAACAGCTTCAGACCGACATCCGAGTTCGCGCATTCGCTGGGCGTCGATTTCGTTTTGCACACCGATTCCCGTAAATGACGCGAAAATCGGTCTAAATAAAAAGGCGAAACGCTTGTAGCCTCGGTAAGAACGCTCGGACATCCGGGCATTGACGAGAAAAATCGGGATTTTCTTATCGGCAATTCGCCAGAGAAAATTGGGCCAGATTTCCGCTTCGACGAGCACCACGGCTTCCGGGTCGATTGTTCGGAGAGCGCGATCGACGCATTTGCGGCGGTCGATCGGATAATAGATTTTCTCGATATGATGGGGGAGTCGCTTCTGGAGCTCGCTCATGCCGGTCGAGGTCGTGGTCGAAACGACGATTTTAAGGTTCGGCGCTCGGGGTTCTAGCGCGCGGATGAGTTGAGTGCAGACGTTGACTTCCCCGACGCTGACCGCGTGCATCCAAACGACGTGGCGATTGGTTAGAGCCTGCTTGATTCTGGTGCCATGCTGGCCAAAACGCTGGCCAAACCCTTGCCTCCAGTTTCCGCGCCGCCACATTTTCAAAAAATAATACGGAACCGAGCCGATGAAGAAGAGGGAAAATAAGATGTTGTAGAGGCGCCGCATTTCAGGCCTTAAAAAAGAGCCACCAAACAATGATCAACGTTGGCAGCATGAAAGGCAAAGTGTATTTGAGAATGTAACCAAGAAACGACGGGGTATGGACGTGGTTATGGTGCGCGATAGCTTTCACCATGAAATTAGGTCCATTGCCGATGTAAGTGTTCGCGCCGAAAAAGACCGCTCCAACGCTGATGGCCACCAGATACTTGTTCAAAGCCAGGTTGCCGACAAGATAAGCCGTTTCAATTTGGTCAAGTGTCACGGATTTATTCGACAGTTCGACCGAATGATATTTTTGAAGGGCGATCAGCGTCTGACTGATCTGTTCGGCGTGAATCCCCGAAGCGGTTCCGCCGGCTTGAATCAGTTGATGAATCTTCTCGACCGTCTCCTGGTTGATCATGGCGCCAAAGATCACCTTCAAGAAACTCAAATAGGTGGGCGCGTTATCAAGAACGCTCGATAGAACTCCACTACCCCAGTAGAAAATGGAGAGAGAAGGATCGCCCATCTTTCCTGCGTTCAGTTGCAGCCAATCGAGCGCCGGCATCATCGTGGCAAATATGCCAATAAAGAGAATCGCCACCTCCTGAATTGGATGAAAATCAAAATCGTTCGCTTCGTGCACCGATTTCCGCGTCGTAAAATAAGATCCGAAAGCCGCTCCCACCATCAAAGCCTCGCGAAGAAATTGTGGATGCGTGATGAACACCGCCGCCAGAATAACTCCAAGAAAAATTAGGTTCGCCAATCCATCGAAACGCCATTGATCTGGCGGCTCGACCAGTCGCTCCCGAACGGCCTTTGGGGCGCGTAAGTAATTTCGGTAATCGACCGCGAAAAACATCGCCAGCAAAATTCCCACGGCCACAGCCCACATCGGCCAGCAATACTCCAAGGTCCACCAAAATGGAATGCCCTTCAGGTAGCCGAGGAAGAGCGGAGGATCGCCAATCGGAGTCAAACAGCCGCCTACATTTGAGACGATAAAAATAAAAAAGACCACGTGATGTGCCGTGATCCGGTACTTGTTCATCCTTATCCACGGGCGAATCAAGAGCATCGAAGCGCCGGTTGTCCCGAGGAGATTCGCCAGGACTGCTCCGATGGCGAGAAACACAACATTCGCCAACGGCGTTGCTTCACCCTTAACCCTGATGTGAATGCCGCCCGAAACCACAAACAAAGAACCAATCAGCGCGATGAAACTGATATACTCCTTCGCTGTGTGAATCATGGCTTCATGAGCATGAAGACCAAAAAAATAATAGATCAAAGTGATCGCCCCCAAGCCATAGGCGACCTTCGGATAATGTTTGGTCCAGAAGTCCGCAAAGAATAACGGGGCCAGAGCAATTGTTCCTAAAAGGAGGATGAATGGCAAAATCATCCACGGATTAGGTTGAACAAGTGCATTTTCCACGCTGCAAGGCTACGTTGCTGCGTGAAAAATGGTCAAACAGAAATCCAACCACAGAGGGCATTGTTACCGAGGAAATTTAAGCAGCCGCGAGCATCGGAAGGCTCGATGCTCGTTCGCCGCGGAAGCAAGACCTGCAAAGGCCGGCTGCGGCGAGATCAATCTCGCTAAGGCACTTTCACTCGCCAGAAACCTATCCCGTTTGTCGGGACTGGCAAGGTAGCCGTCTGCGGGTCGTTGGTCAGCGTCAGTGACGTGGCAAGAACCCAATTGGTTTTTCCGAGAGCGGAAACACGTTCTATCTCGTACCGCTTTCCGACCTCACCCCTCACGCTGAACAGCAGTTGACGATTCGACAAACTCACACCCAGTGACGGCGAACGTGGAACAGGAACATCACTCAAGTCAGGAATGCCATTGCCATTGGCATCATTCGAATCACTGATCCTGAGCAGCCAGAAAGCATAATCCTCCACGCTTGTTGTTAAATCGCCATCTTTAAACCCTAAAGAATTAACGTAGTTCGTACTGTGGCGATCCAGCTCTTCCGACCCAAAAAAAACCGTGCTCCGGCCAGTTTCATCGGTCCACGAACCCGCACCCAGGCTCAAGCGGTCTGGAGTTACCTTAGCGAAATCGACTCTGCCCGAGAGTCTCTTCGAAGGCGTCAAGGTGTTGGTCAAAGTTACGAAGCCCACGACGTTGGTCGCAGACGTCGTATAATTCAGAGTTCCGATGAACTCCAGGATCTCATACGTAAGGTTAAACGTTAGGCCATAGCCGTCCATATTCAGTCGGCATGTGCCACTCTTCGAATTGGCTTCGCGGCTCCAGGTGGTTGTGATTTTGCCGCTTCTCTCAAAGTCTTCAAAAGTTCCGATGGTGGTGACTGCACTCACCGCTTGGCTCACCTCAAAAAAATCTGCGATGGCGTTGGTATTGTCGTCTCTTGCCTCAGGCAAATTAAGAAAGAACGAGCCACTGACAGGCTCAAAAAAAATGTCACCGCCCAGCCGGTAGTAGCATCCATGGCTGCTGGGTGCTCCCACGGGCAACGGCGCCAGTTCGCCATTCACTGTCGATGCCGCCGACGAATCGGTCGTTAAGTCCAAGTTGTACCTAAGTCCTAACGAGGTCGTCGTGCCCGGCTGAAATCGCAAGGAAACACAATGCAGATTGAATTGTGCCTTTCCGGGGGTGGCGGCAGACGCCGAACCAAATAGAGCGAGTAGAACGAGGTGAAGAAGTTGTTTTTTCATTTAATCCGCATGACCGTGTCTCGAAGCGTCAGCCTGTTAAGCAAAAGGCCAAGCTTTGGCTCACTATCTGACAGGAGCCATTCCCGGTCAATTGCCTTTGCGATCTAGGAGAGCGTCAAAAAGTTTTTCTTTTGGCTGATGATGTTTTGGAGCATAAGTGAATTCATACCATGAAACAGAATTCCCCCCGTCAGCAGTTGGCTTATCTCATTCGGAAAGCGGTTTGGACGTCGGTAGTCACAGTGACTTCCCTGCTTTGCCAGCTAGCGGCCATGTGCGCTGATCCTTTTACGGACGGCGTTCGAAACACTGATCCGTTGCCGCCGGCGGAGCAGTTGAAGAAATTTCACCTGCCGCCGGGATTTGAAATTCAACTGGTGGCCGCGGAGCCAGACCTCCGCAAACCGATGAACATGGCCTTCGATGCGATGGGCCGGCTTTGGATCACTGAATCACGTGAGTACCCGTTCGCTGCGCCCCTCGATAAACCAGCGCGCGACACAATCAGGATTTTCTCCGACTTCGACGAAACTGGCCGTGCTCGCAAGGTAACGATCTTCGCGGACGGCCTCAACATTCCCATCGGCATTTACCCTTTTTACAGTCCCGCCAGCGATGGAAAACAGGGCTTCACTTGGAAATGCATCGCTTGGACCATCCCGAATATTTGGCTCATGGAAGATACAGACGGCGATGGCAAGGCGGACAAGCGCGAGGTGCTCTACGGCCCGTTCGATCACACCCGTGACACACACGGCAATCAAGCCTCTTTCCGGCGCGGCTTTGACGGCTGGCTTTACGCCACGCATGGGTTCAACAACGATTCTCATGTGAAAGGCCGCGATGGCCACCAAGTGGATCTCAATTCCGGCAACACTTATAGAATGCGCCTCGACGGCTCGCGCATCGAACACCACACCTGGGGCCAGGTGAACCCCTTTGGTCTTGCGTGGGACCCATTGGGAAATCTTTATTCCAGCGATTGCCATAGCGCACCCACTTACCAACTGCTCGCCGGCGGCTTCTACCCGAGCTTCGGAAAACCCCACGACGGCCTCGGCTTCGCACCGGTCCTCATGGAGCACAGCCACGGGTCAACAGCCATTGACGGCATGCTTTACTATGCCGACAACCTCTGGCCGGAGGAGTTTCACGGGAACACCTTTATCGGAAATGTAATGACCAGCCGCGTCAACCGCGATCGCTTAACGTTCAATGGTTCCTCCCCTCAGGCCACAGAACTGAACGACTTCGTCATGAGTGACGACCCTTGGTTCCGTCCCGTCGATAATCAGCTCGGCCCCGATGGTGCATTTTACATCGCGGATTTTTACAACCGAATTATCGGCCATTACGAAGTGCCGCTGATGCATCCAGGCCGCGACCGTGAGCGCGGAAGAATCTGGCGCGTGGTTTACAAAGGAGCTGATGGCAAACTGAACCTTCACAAACGCACCCTCGACCTCACCACGGCGACCGCCGAGCAACTCGTCAAGGAACTGGCTGACCCGAATCTCCCTTGGCGAATGCTGGCGATGAATCAACTTTCCGACCGTATCGGCAAAACGGCCACCAGCGCCTTGGACGCTGCGCTGAAGGCTCCGGTGAATGCATTCCAGCACGTCCACGCACTCTGGCTGCTGCATCGTCTGAATCCGCCGAACCCAGAATCCGGCCCCATTCCGGTGGCTCTTTACGCGGCGTCCAAGTCGAGAGAGACGCTCGTCCGCGTCCATGCCCAGCGCATCGCGGCCGACATCCTCTATCGCGGCAGTTTGCCCGGATTGACGCCGCGCACGGATTTGATTCAACGGGCGCTCCAGGTTGCGTCGGAGGGGTTGAAGGATCGAGATTCGCTGGTCCAGCGTTGTGCCGCTGAAGCGTTCGCAAATTTTAACAGCGACGGCGGCGACCTGCGCCCATTGCTTGATCTGCTCGCGCGCGTGCCAACGGCGGACACACACCTGCTCTACGTCGTACGCAAAGCGATCCGCGATCAACTCAAACACGAGGGGACTTTTAAGAAGGTGATGAACTCTCAATGGAGTAATGAAGAGCTGCAGGCAGTGGCAGATGTGGCAGTGGCTGTCAAATCGCCGTTGGCTGGAGCTTTTCTGCTCCGCAACCTTTCGCGCCTGAAGCAAGAGCGAGCCTCGCTCTCGGCTGCCCTTCAACACGCCGCCCGTTACGCCCGAGCCACTGAGCTCGATCAGATCGCCGCGTTCGCGCGCCAGAGGTTCGCCGATGACATCGATTTCCAAGTGGCGCTTTTCGCAAGTGTTGAGGAGGGTCTCGCCCAGAGCGGCGGAGATCTCAGCCCGACACTTCGAGGATGGGGAACGGACTGTTGCGCCCGGGCGCTCGACACGACTCTCGACACGACTTGGTGGAACACGCCAATCGAGGGCGTAATTGATCCACGCAATCCATGGGCCTTCCAAGAGGGTCGTTGCGCGGATGGCCAGAGAGCGCGTTTGCTCTCCAGCCTGCCGTTGGGGGAGCAGCTCACCGGCAAATTACGTTCAATAATGTTCCCACTGCCCTCGCGGTTGAGTTTTTATCTAGCCGGGCACCAAGGCGAACCGAACCGTCCACCGCATCATCGCAGCGCAGTCCGGCTTCGTGATGCCAAGGACGGAGCTCTGCTCGCGGAAGCCTTTCCTCCACGCAATGATATCGCCCAGAAAATCACCTGGGACTTGGGGACACACACCGGTCAACAAGGCTACCTTGAAGTGGCAGATGGCGATACAGCCGACGCCTGGGCTTGGCTGGCGTTTGGAAGATTCGACCCGCCGGTAATGCCGCTTCCGCTAGTCGCGCCGGGTGACGTAGCGCGGCGCCAGCAGGTTGCGGCCGAAGTCGCCGGTCGCCGTCGCCTGCCGGTCCAAGCGCAAGTCCAGCACCTGGCCCTGCGCGCGGAGTTCGACCCTGATGCACGTGCGGCCGCCGCTCGCGCCTTGGCTGCATTGGATCGCGAGACAGCTGCGAATGTTTTACCCCCAATCCTCAAGGACACTGCTCAGCCAATGCGTCTGCGTGAAGGCATCGGCGTAGCGCTCGTTGAAACCGATTTGTCGCGGGCTCGTGCTGAAGTGCTCGCTGCCATGAAATCTGCGCCGCATCGAGTGCAACTGAAATGGTCTCAAACGCTTGCCGGCAGCGTCGCCGGGGCAGAGGCTTTGTTGCAGGCAGTTGCTGCGGGTAACGCATCGCCGAGCCTGCTTCAGAATCGTGCCGTGAGAGACAGGTTGCTCGCGGTCAACCCCGCTGACACCACGGCCCGGGTAGAGAAGCTCACGAAAGGTCTGCCCACAGCGGATACTCAGAGGGAAAGGTTGATCGCTCAACGCAGCCGGGCCTATGCGTCGGCTGTGGTGAAGATTCCCGAGGGCCAACGGGTGTTTCAGCAGAATTGCGCCGTCTGCCATCGCATCGATGGTCTGGGCGGTTTGATCGGACCGCAGCTTGACGGTATCGGCAACCGTGGACTAGAACGTTTGGTGGAAGATATGTTGGATCCTAATCGAAATGTGGATCGTGCGTTTCGTTCACATATCATCACGCTCAGCGACGGCGACGTAGTAAGCGGCCTCCCTCGGCGCGAGGAAGGCGAAATGCTGGTCTTGGCTGACTCGACTGGCAAGGAAATCGCCGTTCCAAAAAAAAACATCCAAGCTCGACGCGAATCCGAGTCCTCACTGATGCCGGAAAACTTCGGTGACATTTTACCGATCGAAGACTTCAATCACTTGATCGCCTTTTTGCTTTCCAAAGCGAGCCCAGTTTCGAAGCAGCCCTGACAGATTGATCGAGAGTTGGTTCGCTGGCCCAACACCCTCGTTGGAAC
>SIBE01000009.1 GCA_009695265.1 Pedosphaera sp.
AAAAGTGGTAGTTGTGCCGGTGACGGATCAATTCTCCATCGCTGCGAACAACGACCTCGGTGACATCTGCATGGCCACGCCTGCGATTTCGGACGGCACGATTTTCTTCCGCACGCAGACCAAACTCATCGCCATTGGAGGCATGTGAACCGGTCTCATCCGGGTTCTTTCTTGCGCGAATGCTTCTCGGGTGTCCATAGTGGCGACACGTTTCCAAACCAGAGACCTATGATTAATCTAAATAAATGGACGAGCCGTCTGGCTGCACTCGGGCTCGCCAGCGTTCCAGTGACATCGTCGGCGGAAGAAGCTAAGCCAAGTGGCGTCTTGTCCGCCCTGTCCTCGACCGCCATCAGCGGATACGTCAACACCTCAATGCACTGGAATACCGGGACGGGCAATGACTCCCTCCCGGCCCATGGTTACAACACGGCCTCAAAAGCTGATGGCTTCAACCTCGACGTGGTGAAGCTGCAGATCGAGAAGCCGCTCGACGAAGCCCAATGGTCGGCTGGCTACAATGCGGAACTGCTCTTCGGCGGCGATGCAGCGGCTTACGGCACTACGCTCGATCAAAACGGTGATAGCAGAGCTGCCGCCATTAAGCAGGCGTATGTCACCTGGCGTGTTCCGGTCCACAACGGCCTTGATTTCAAGCTTGGTGTGTTCGACGCCATCAATGGCTACGAATCCTTCGATGCGGGCAACAACCCGAACTACACCCGCTCCTACGGCTTCAGCATCGAGCCGACCACCCACACCGGCGTTCTCGCCTCCTACAAATTGAACGAGGCCCTCAGTTTCTCGGCTGGTATCGGCAACACCATCAGTCCGGCGATCAACCAGAAGGCCAACCCGCCGATGGCTCAATCCTACAAGACTTACATGGGTTCCGTCGCGCTTACCGCTCCGGAAAACTGGGGCTTCCTCTCTGGATCCACTCTATCTGCCGGTGTTGTCAACGGTTACAGCACCGAAGCTGACTGGAATCAAAGCAGCTATTACCTCGGTGCGACGCTCAACACTCCGCTCAAGAACCTGAAGGTCGGGGCCTCGCTCGACTACCTGACTACCACTGGCTATCACTCTGGAAGTTCGGATAGCGATGGTGATGCAGCCGCGTTCACTCTCTACACCTCGCTCCAAGCGACCGAGAAGCTCAGCCTGCACCTCCGCGGTGAATACACTGAAACGGATACTGGCCTGCTTGGGACCCTTCCGACTCACGACCTCGAAGACGACGGCTCAGGCATTGCCGACGGCAACAGCAAGATCCTTGCTCTCACCACCACTCTCCGATACGACCTCTGGAACAACGTCCTGAGCCGTCTTGAAATCCGCTGGGATCACCAATGCGGTGACGGTGCCATGGTCGGCTGGGGATCAGCCTCAAAAGGCCCCCTGGGCGGCCTTTCGGCTGACCTGAAGCGCAACAACGTGCTGATCGCTCTGAACATCATCTACAAGTTTTAGTCTGCCTCGGTGAGGTGGAATCTTTCGCCCCCTTTCGGGAAACCGGAAGGGGGGGGTTCTTTTTTGGATTCGAAGGTTGCGGGCGTAAAGGGACCAATCTCGGCTTTTGCACATTCCTAAAAAAAGGGGCCAAGCATTCGCTTGGCCCCTGCGCTTCTCTCGATGAGTTAACCTATTATTGTTTAGCCCGATAGAATTTCATGAGCCCACTGAGTTGCACGGTCATTGGGCTGGCACCAGGCTGATCAGTCCACGGGCCTCCCACGGAGTTCGCCACCTGAAGCGTCCCGGTGAACGCGATCGTGAGGCCGCTGGTCGCCCGCGTGAGACTTAAGGTTGGCGCCGAGGCCGAGGCGGTCCACTGGTAGTAGGCCGGAATCGCGTCCGCTTTCGCGGCATCGTTGACCAACGTCCGCGTTCCGTCCGCGTTAAGCACAAACCACTCGAGGTTGGCGCTGCCTCCGGTTTGGTAATACATCAAGCGAAACGGGTAAATGCCCGCTTGCGATACATAGAATTGAAAAGGCGAATTGGCAACGCCACGAGCAGAACCGGCCGGAACAAGCGCATCAAAGAAGCCCAGCGTCACGCTGGTAGCCGCTTCGAGCGGATTGGTGCCCGCGCGTACCAGGTAACCGTCAGCGCCGTTGGGGAACCCCGTCCAATCGGTATTCACGGCCATGGTGTACATCCCCGGGGTCTTGAACTCCAGTGCGGCGACGATTTCTTCCACGAAGTTTTGGGAGTCATCCGAGGTCCCTGGGATGCCAGGGAAAGTGGTGTCCAGATATCCAGGGTCATTGAAATAGCCGTTGGCCCCACTGGTGGTATCAAAGTTGATTACCCCCGGCCATGTGAAATACCCTTTGCCGTCCACGCCGCCTGCGTCGGCAAGATTCGCCACGTTTGGTCCATTCCGACCCGCCAGTAAAGCTTCGTTATAGGCGATCGTGCCGTCTTGGGAACCTCCGTCGGTTTGATAAGTTCGGATCTTGAAGCCCTTCTTGGCTTTGTCAACCGCGCTGCCCGACAATAAGGCGTTGGCTGGCAAGGTGGCAAAGGATGCCACGATCAAACTGGCGCTGCTGCTGTAAGAAACGCCTTTGGTATCCTTGATCGTGAGACTGGACGTATTGCTGGAGCCCGATTGGATTGGAGCGTTGGGAAACTTATAAGTGATCGTCGTGGTAGCCCCACTCTTGGTCACGGTAGTGGGTGTGACTTTGACTCCATTGAAAGAAAGGGATATCGCGTTCGCATCCACGATGCTTCCAGCCGCGTCGGTCACACCGATGCTAAAACTGAGGGGCGAAATGCTCGGGTTCGCGATGATCAAACCGCCTGCTCCGGCGGAAGGCACGGACTGGGCATCCAGTTGCGCTGCGGTGAGCATCCCGCTGGAGACCTTCAAACGGTCCACCGATCCAATATATTGCAGCGCGCCGTTCCATTCCGCGCCGATGCTGAAGAGCTTTTGCGTACGAGTGAAATTGACGCCGCGAGTGTAAGCGACAGTATCTCCGAGGGTGCCATCGACGTAAAACCGCAATTCCTTCCCGTTCTCGTGAATGACAGCGATATGATGCCACGCACCATCGTCTGGAATGGCGGCTTGCGATCGCACGTCCGCAATCCCCAAGGTCGTCACGAACACAGTCCGGTCGTTGTTCACGGAAAAGGAAACGGCACCGCCCGGTCCGTTGGCGTAGTAGAACACCTGACGGCCAGCGGGGTTGCCAGCGAATTTCACCCAGGCTTGCAGAGTGAATGAGGGATTCTTTGGGTCAAGCTGCAGCCGCGTGTCGGGATCGTTCACGGTGAAGTATTGGCCCGCTTCAAAATGAACCGCCGAATCGCCGGCTTTGCCGGAGGGCGCGGCGGTCTCGAAGGTGGGCGAGTTGGCTGGGACAGCCGGCAAGCCCTTCAAACTGTTAATCGTATCCGTCACCGTCGTGCCAGTCCCTTCGTCGAATGCAAAAGCAATAAGGCTGGCGGGCGGCGCGGCCTGAGAATCCAATTGATCCGGCTTGAGCATCCCGCTGGAAACCTTCAGACGGTCCACCGATCCAATATATTGCAGCGCGCCGTTCCATTCCGCGCCGATGCTGAAGAGCTTTTGCGTACGAGTGAAATTGACGCCGTTTGTGTAAGCGACAGTGTCGCCGAGAGCGCCATCGACGTAAAACCGCAATTCCTTCCCAGCTTCGTGAATGACCGCGATATGATGCCACGCGCCATCGTCTGGGATCGCGGCTTGCGATCGCACGTCCGCAATCCCCAAGGTCGTCACGAACACGGTCCGGTCGTTGTTCACGGAAAAGGAAACCGCACCGCCCGGTCCGTTGGCGTAGTAGAACACCTGACGGCCAGCGGGGTTGCCAGCAAATTTCACCCAGGCTTGCAGAGTGAATGAGGGATTCTTTGGGTCAAGCTGCAGCCGCGTGTCGGGATCGTTCACGGTGAAGTATTGGCCCGCTTCAAAATGAACCGCCGAATCGCCGGCTTTGCCGGAAGGCGCGGCGGTCTCGAAAGTGGGAGGTTTGGCTGGGACAGCGGGCAAGCCGGTCAGGCTGTTGATAGTATCGGTCACCTTCGTGCCGCTCCCCTCGTCAAATCCAAAATCGATGAGCGAGCTAGCTGCCGACACGCTACCAGTAAAGTACACCGACGCCGCCGCCAACAAACTTAACCCTAATAATTTGGGCGAATAAGTTGCCATGGTTCCTACTGTAATTGCTGAATTCTTGTTGCTCATTGGTTATTCTCCTTGATCCGTAGCCGATTGAACAGCTACGACGTTACTGCCTTGAGGCGTTTCCCTCCCAGAACAGATCATCTTAGGGTCGTTTATCTTTATTATTCCTTGCCGAATTTAGTAAATCCCCCATCCATGATGCACCCTCATGCACCGTTGGGTTCACAAGGAAAGAGACTGAATGGAGGGCATTCAGATGTCAACCGCGAAAACAATTCTCTCAGCAATTCTCATTTTGCCGACTCACTTTTACCCGGTTGTAGTTTGCGTCCTTCGATGACGTAATAGACCAGAAAAGCGGTGCCGATCCCGATGAGGATGCCGCTGAAACTCCATGAGAATTCGAACGCCCCACCCGCGCCAACCCCGAGCAATATGAGCCCCGGTTTGAGGCCGTTGCCCTGCTTGGACGGCTCTTTGCGGAGCCCCTGCATTGCCAGGTCTTCGGGATCATTCACCGCACTTGTAGGGAAGGGAGGCAGATCCAATCCCTTATCCAACGCAGCCATGCGTTCCTCGTGACAGATCTTTAATAACTCGTGACGCTTCCGGTAATCGACCCAGATGGCGAAGAACGCGATCCCGATTCCGAACACCACAGCGACAAATCCGATGCTGATGCCGACAGTTTCCATCCATTCCTCGTGAGTACTTTGTTCACGGGATTTTTTGACCGACCCCGGCGCGGCCCGTTTCGACTCAGTTTCGAGAGGTGGCTGGGCGGCGGGCTGCGTTACCGGTCCCGAAGCCGCAGCCGGATCGATCGCGGTGTCCGCGCTTTCGACGGATGCGATGGAGGCGAGCAGCAAAGCCGCCAGCAACGTGAAGGCCTTCGCCTTCCGAGTTTGAATCCGCAATGTGATGGTTTGGTTTGTCATACGCTTCTTGATACTTAGGTAGTGACAAAAAAGTTTCAAAAGCGCTCGGATTTCTACTTTGAAACCTTTTGGCACGGGGCGCAGTATAAACCTCGATGTGCTCTCGGTCGGCCGGGCTGTCCCATGGGCAATCACCGATGGATGAAACCGACATACGCCAGTTGCTCGCGGCCGGACGCCAGCGCGAAGCCTTTGAGCTCATCATGGATCGTATTCAAGAAAAAGTGTTTCACCTTGCCTTGAGTATGACTGATCACGAAGCCACCGCTCGCGACCTCGCTCAAGATGCTCTGTTACGGGTCTGGAAAGCTCTGCCTACCTACAATGGCAGCGCCTCGCTCTCGACGTGGATTTACACCATCACTCGCAATGTCTGCCTGACAGAACTGACCCGGGCTGCTCGTCGGCCAACGGTACCGCTCGACGCACCAGAGTTCGCCGGCCTATTGGAATCATTCGCTGGCGCCGATTCGTCGGAGGTCGCTTCCGGCATGGATATTGAACCGATGTTGGTTCGCCTGCCGGAGAAATATCAGCAAGTGCTCCGGCTGTTTTACCTGGAGCAAAAGTCGTATGAGGAAACCGCCTCACTGCTGGGTCAACCTCTTGGCACCGTGAAAACCAACCTATTTCGCGCTCGCAAGGAACTGGCTCGGCTAGCGCTCTTAAACGAAAGTCAGATCTTCGGTTCACAAACCAAACGAGCATGAACTGCTACGATTGCCAAAGCCGGGTTTGCGATCTATTGGACGCTGGAAAAAGCATCCAAACGGAAGTGGCCCTGGAAATGCACATGGCCGAGTGCGCGACGTGCCGGGAGTTTCACGACGTTTGGGCTGGGCTGGATGCGCGCCTCACCCGGCACAACTCCACGGCTGCTTTGCCGGAAGACTTCAAAGCAACTCTGATGACGAGGCTTCCGGCACCACGCCCCCGTTTGATGCCTGCGGAAGTCGCATTACGGCGAACGCAATACGAACGGGAGTATCGTCAGGCGATGGCTCCCTTCCCAGGGCGCTACCTATCCATGCCTCCTGCTAGGTTGCTGTGGTTGCTCTCACTGGTTGCCGGATTGGCGATGGCCGGTTTTTTTCTGCCTGAGGTCCTGCGCGCAGCGTCTGCTCTCGCGGTGGTGGCGTTCGGGAACGATTCATCACGACAGACCATGCTTCTCTTCTGCTGGAGCCTCGGTCTGGCGTCCATGCTCTACGGCTTACGCCATTCGTGGCATTCTCTCAGGCACCATCTGCCCCATTGGTGAATCGCTCGCCTGTCGCTCCGCCCCTGCAAGAAGTGATTGTCCTGAAAACAGCGTGGTTGATGTTTAATTTGCCTAACTTTTCCGGTTCAGCGCTTTGGCTGGTGTTCATTCCTAAAGCTCGTTTCATCTTTAAACTGTCTTGAACATCCGAAGTCCCTTTGCGAGCGTTACTGAGTGTTCCACCATTTCAAACGGTCCAACAAGGTAAAGAACGTGTTCAAGAGGTTCAGCATCTCGTCAGCAATCTGTTGGACTTTGTCTTTCGCCGCTCCCGCTCAATGCGCGGCAGCGGCACCCTCTCAATCTGCGACGTCCTCGACGCCTGCGACCCTGAAGGTGTATCGCGACTTTGCGCTGGGTCGCGAAGGAAACCCAGAGAGCGGTCGAGAGCTTTTCTCCGCCGAACAAAAGGGCGCCTGCTTCAAATGCCACACGGTGGATGGAAGCAGCGGCAAGGCGGGTCCGGATTTGTTCGCGGTCGGCGACAAGTTTCCACGGCGCGAGCTGATTCAGTCGATCCTCGAACCTTCCTCAACCATCGCCGTGGGCTACGGAACCACGACACTGGAGACCAAGGCGGGCGAAGAACATCTCGGGATTGTGAAACAGGCCACAGATGCCTGGACCGAACTCATGTTGGCGGACGGCAAGCTGGTTCGGATCGCTGCCCGCGACATCAAAGCGCAGCGCGGCAGCACGGTTTCACTCATGCCGGAAGGCTTGCACGCGTTGTTGTCGCTACAGGAGTTCACCGACCTGGTTGAGTATCTCGTCACGCTCAAGCAACCCGACAACGCGCTCACGAGCAATCGCGGCATGCCCATCGATATTTCCGAGCTACCAAGGCCGATCAGCGTTCGCCCGTTCTTCACCGAGGATCTGCGATTCCCACACGCGTTCGTCCACAAGCCGGGAGACATCCGCTACGGATTAGTGTGGTTCGGTCAGGTTCCAGGCATTAGCAACGCCTTTTTAGTAGTGCATCAGACGGGGAAAATCTGGCTGCTCGATAAGAAATCGGACGGCGACTCGAAGGCGTTGTTCGCCGATTTTGGTGAAGAACTCTTCAACGAGCGGGGACCGAACGGGCTGCTCGGGTGGGCGTTTCACCCGAAGTTCAGGGAGAACCGGAAGTATTACCTCAAGCACCAGGTGTTCGAGGACAGCAAGATCGCGACAGTGGTGGTGGAGAAACAGGCCGCGCCGGACTTCCGGCACGATTCCGGGCAACCTTCGCGTCGGCTGCTGAAGATCATCAGCACGACCCAGGACCACAGCGGTGGCTGTATTCAATTCGGACCAGATGGCTTGCTCTACATCGCGATGGGTGATACTGGCCCGCAGCAGGACCCACAAGGACACGGACAGGACATGACGACCCTTCTCGGCAAGATCACGCGCATCGACGTGGACCAAGCCAGCGAGGGTCTCCCCTACGCCATTCCCGCGGATAATCCGTTTCGCGACCTGCCTGGCGCGCGACCGGAGATTTGGGCGGCTGGCTTCCGCGAGCCGTGGCGGTTCAGCTTCGATCCCACCAGCGGCGATCTTTGGGTCGGCGATGTCGGGCAGGATCGAGTGGAAGAAGTGACGATCGTGCGACGCGGCGAAAATCACGGCTGGAACGTTTACGAAGGGTTTGAGCCGTTTTCGAATCGCTACCGCAAAGACGGGGCGAATTACGTTCCGCCAATCTTCGCCTACAAGCGAAAATACGGCAACTCGATTACCGGCGGCTACGTCTATCGAGGCGACAAGCAGTCGTCGTTCTACGGCGTTTACGTCTGCGGCGACTACACCTCCAAACGCATCTGGGGGCTGACTCAAGAGAATCGCGTGCTAAAGACCATCCGACAAATCGGCACATCGCCGCAGGGGATTGCTTCATTCGCCAGCGATGAACAGGGTGAAATCTATGTCGTGGGCTATGAGGGCATGATTTATAAGCTCGATTTCTCCGGAGTCACGTTTGATGAAGGGACGAGAGCTGCGTCCGCTCGCCCGGCAAGCGCGCCCGCAGCCGAAGGATCAGGCCGCAAAAAAAGCGAGAAGTGAATTCACGAATGACCAAGACGCACCGGTTCTTGTCAACTCGGTCACGGAATTCTCGCCTTGGCTTCCGTTCGCTTGAAGTCAAAAAAAACTGTGCTGCGGTAAGTAGTCCCGGCTTCAGCGGGAGGGGCACCAATATCCGCGCCATGGGCCGCCTATGTTTTACTTTTAAGCAGTCAGGCTTGATTTGGTGGCGCGTGGGCGCGACAACTCTTTTTTGCAGAAAATGCCTAAGCTCCTCGTCATTGCAGATGATCTGACTGGTGCCAACGATGCCGGAGCCCAGTTCGCCAAGAGCGGCACTTCATCGTTTGTGACGACAGATCGGCAAGCAAATTTTGCAGAACTCTACGAGCGATTCGAAGTGGTCGTGGTGGATTCGGAAAGCCGGCATCTGCCCTCGGAGGAAGCCAGGTCACACATTTTTTCACTTGTCAGCCGGGCTCGGAGGGCCGGGATCACCTACTTTTACAAGAAGACCGATTCGACGATGCGCGGCAACATTGGGAGCGAGCTGGAGGCATTGCTCCATGCCTCAGGAAAATCGGCGCTCTGCTTCGTGCCCGCGCTGCCACAGCAGGGACGCACGACTCGAAACGGCATTCAACTCCTCGGTGGCAAACCGCTGCATGAATCCGCTTTCGCCCATGACCCGCGTAATCCGATCCGTGAAAGCCGAGTCGCAAACATTCTGGCACAACAGTCGCAAATGCCAACTCGACTGATTTCACTCGATCATCTCGGCGAGCTGCATTTATCGGATCAACATAATGGCTTCGTCGTTTTCGATGCCGAAGTGGAAGGGGATTTGAGGAAGGTCGGCGAAGCCATCAAGCGAATCGGCCGCCTTCATGTCCTGGCAGGCACGGCCGGATTCGTTGAGTGTTTGCCTGACTTGATTGAATTTCGGAAGACCGAACGACCCGACCTGAGCTATCGTCTCCCGATGCTGGTGGTCAACGGAAGTCTGAACGAAGTCTCGCTGCAACAACTCGCCCACGCCGAAAGGTCTGGCTTTCCGTGGAAGCGGATCGCACCGGAACTTCTTCTAGCGTCGGACGGAGCGGAGTCGTCCTTGGCCGACACCCTGGTCAGCGAGACGGGCGACCTTCTTTCCCAGGGCAAAGACGTTTTGTTGCGAAGCGTCAGTCATCGCGATGAGCTGAGTGCTTTTGCGGCAACACCAGCACCTGCGAATCTGTCGCACTTGAAGATTCATGAGCGCGTTGCACGTAATACGGGCCGGTTGGTTGGGCGCCTCTTGGCGCGGAGTCAAGTCGGGCTGTTGCTGGTTTTCGGTGGTGATACATTGGTCGGTATCGCGAGCGAACTGCGCTGGCCTGGGTTTCTTCCGCATGGAGAATTGTTGCCGGGCATCACCGTTTCGGAAGTGGCTGATTCAAATGGATTGGTGGTCATCAGTAAGTCTGGCGGCTTCGGCGCAGAATCCGTATTGACTCAAATTCAGGGAATCCTAAAGCAAAGAGCGAAATGTTAATTGCCATCACCATGGGCGACAGCAGCGGAGTAGGGCCGGAGATCATCCTGCACGCTTTTATGAAACAGGAGCTGCCGCCGGACTTTATTGTCATCGGCGACTGGTCGGCGATGAGCTTGTGCAATCGTTTGCTAAATTACGACGCACCGCTGCGACGGATCAGGGAACCCGCCGAGCGGAAACCCGATGTTGTCAATGTGCTCGACCTTGCGCTCTTGCCGGAGCAAGAGATTAAGATCGGGAAACTCTCGAAACTGTCAGGACAAGCTGCATTAAAGTATGTCGAGAGAGCGGCTCAACTCGCGTTGCGAACGGAGATCGAAGCGCTGGTAACGATGCCGATCAACAAGGAGGCCACGCGCCTGAGCGAACCGGATTTCTGCGGCCACACCGAATACATCGCGAACCTTTGCCATGAGACGAACTACACAATGATGCTCGTGTCCGAGAAGCTGATCGTGACCCATGTCTCAACCCATGTCGCGTTGCGGAAAGCAATCGATAGTGTGAAGCGCGAACGAATCGTCAATGTGATCAAGCTCACCAATCACGCGTTGAAAAAACTGCGGACACGACAAAGGATCGCCGTCGCTGGCTTGAATCCACATGCGGGTGAGAGCGGCGCTTTTGGCTTCGAGGATGACTTGGAAATTCTGCCCGCCGTTGCGGACGCCAGGGCTCAAGGATTTGATGTTCACGGGCCTTTCCCGCCCGACACAATTTTCATGCAAGCTGTCAAAGGAAGGTACGACGCCGTCGTCTGTATGTATCATGATCAAGGACACATTCCACTGAAGTTGCTCGACTTCGAAGGCGGTATCAACGTGACGCTCGGCCTGCCCATCGTCCGCACTTCCGTCGATCACGGAACGGCTTTCGACATCGCCTATCAAGGGGTCGCGTTCACCCAGAGTCTGCGCGATGCGTGCCAACTCGCTCTCAAGCTCATCTGAACCGTGCCTATCCGGTTAGCCGCCAAAGCATCAGTGGAGCGCGGCTGTGGTGAAACCCAGCCGCAGAAGCTATTGCACTGCCGCGGCTGGTGCTTCGCACACGGCCGGACTCCTTCAGACTTGGCAACTCACCGGACAGGCATGATCTGAACAACCAGGAACCTTGGTTCAACCGAGAGGAGCATTTCGATCAGGCAGACCCCAAAGCAGGCAAAATGATCAACCTCCCGAAGCCCAATGATCGCCTTGCATTAGAACCGAACGCTTGCTAAACATGATTTCATGTCCTGCAAACTCTCCCCCAGTTGGAAGCCGATTTGGTCTGTTCTGTGCGCTTGCGCGCTTCATTTAACTGTGTCCATGCAATGGGTTGTTGCGGCGGAGGCTGCAACCGCTCAAGTCAAGATGCCGGAGCGCAAGCTTCTTTACGTGGCCGAGCCTGGCATTCGAAACTATCTCGAGTACGGCGGCCATGGCATCCTGGTGTTTGACATCGATCACGGACACAAGTTCGTGAAGCGAATCAAGACGGCCGGTCTGAATGAAAAGAATGAGCCTCTCAACGTCAAAGGAGTGTGCGCCAGCGTTGCCTTGAAGAGAATCTACGTCAGCACCACTCGCACCCTCACGTGCGTCGATTTGGTGACAGAAATGGTTCTCTGGGAAAGGTCTTACCCGGGAGGTTGCGATCGCATGGCAATGTCGCCAGATGGAAAGGTGATATACCTCCCTTCGCTTGAGGGACCGCACTGGCACGTGGTCGATGCGGTCACTGGAGATGTCTTGGCGAAGATCGTGCCGAACTCTGGCGCGCACAACACGGTTTACGGAGGTGATGGCAAACGCGCTTACCTGGCGGGGTTGAGATCGCCGCTGCTCACAGTGGCTGACACGGCGACTCACACGTCCTTGAAAACCGTCGGGCCATTCAGCTCGTTCATTCGTCCATTCACGGTCAATGGGAGTCAAACGCTCTGCTTCGTAAATATCAACGACCTGCTCGGATTTGAGGTTGGCGATCTGACCACAGGGAAAATGCTGCACCGCGTCGAGGTAAAGGGATTCGAGAAAGGCCCGACCAAACGGCACGGCTGCCCCAGCCATGGCGTTGGCCTCACCCCGGATGAAAAAGAGCTTTGGCTAACCGACGCTCATAACAGTCGGCTCCATATTTTTGATGCGACAGTAACACCGCCGAAACAGGTCAGAAGCATCGAGGTGCGCGATCAGCCTGGTTGGGTTACATTCAGTATCGATGGACGTTTCGCTTACCCGTCCACTGGCGATGTGATCGAAGTCGCATCACACAAAATCATCGCAGGATTGAAGGATGAAAAGGGAATCGACGTGCAAAGCGAGAAGCTATTGGAAATCGATTTTGAAGGTGACAAGCCCATTCGCGCCGGAGATCAGTTCGGCGTCGGACGCCAACTCGAAAGGAAGCGCTAAGCATTCCGTTCCCCTGCCCGACTCTCATTAGAAACCGGTTCCTATCGAGTGGCGAATCTGAAGGCAGTAGTCGATTTGAAGGTTTGCCCTGGACGCAGGATCGTCGAGGGGAACTTCGGATGATTCACCGAGTCAGGAAAATGTTGAGTCTCCAGACAAAGGGCACTGTGACGCAAATAAGAAACGCCGCCTGTGCCAGTGAGTTTGCCATCGAGATGATTGGCCGTGTAAAGCTGGACGCCGGGCTCGGTCGTCAGGACTTCCATCACTCGTCCTGTCCTTGGCTCGGAAACTCGAGCAGCGAGCGCCAACGATTTTCCACGGCTGTTTAAGACGAAATTGTGGTCATATCCACCGAGCCCCGGCTTGAGTTGCTCGATGCGAGCGCCGATCGTCATCGGCTTCGTAAAATCCAGCGGTGTGCCTTTGACGGCCGCGATTTCTCCGGTGGGAATCAGGGCGTCGTCGGCTAAAGTATAGCGATCGGCGGTGAGCATCAGTTCGTGACCCAGGACGTCCCCCGATCCGGCCAAATTGAAATAGGCATGATTGGTCAAGTTCACTGGAGTTGCTTTGTCCGTAGTCGCGGCGTAGTCGATTCTCAATTCGTTACTGTCGGTCAAGGTGTAAGTCACGGTGACGGCGAGGTTTCCCGGATAGCCTTCTTCTCCATCCTTGCTCAAATAGGTAAGCTCGACGGCTGCCTCGTGCGCGGTGGTAGGAAGCGCTTTGGAACTCCACACCATCTTGTCAAATCCTTTGCGTCCGCCGTGGAGATGATTCAGTCCGTTGTTGGCAGCCAGCGTGTAATCCTTTCCATCGAGAGTAAATTTCCCCTTGGCAATACGGTTCCCGACACGGCCAATAACGGCTGCGGCGGGAGAGCCCTGCAAGTATTGATCGAGGTTATCGAAGCCTAGAACGACGTTCTCAAACTTGCCGTTCCGGTCAGGCACTCTCAGCTCAGTGAGAATCGCGCCGTAAGTCATGACCTTCGCAATCGCGCCCTTGCCGTTGGAAAGCGTGTAAAGCCTCACGCCTGTTCCATCCGGCGTCTTCCCCCACTCCCGCTGTTCGATCTTTGTTTTCTCGCTTGCCTCCTTTACGGCAGCACAAGCGGAGCCGATTGCGAGCGAAGACACCATCGCGAGTGACAGACAGGTCAAGCGTGAGACAAGGATTCTAAGGTTGGATAGTTTCATTACTTTGTTTCGTTGGCTTTAGGTTTCTTATTAGGCGACTACAATTCTCATCAAATGTGGGACTGATCCCAACTCAAAGTAAGCGACGTGTGTTTCGCTATACAAGTGCTATGGCAATGGAGTAGCGAACCACCATCGATGCCCTTCCCTATCTGAAACTCCATACTCGCGCTGGCCATAAGGCATGTCTTTGGGCTCACTCTCTGGTCGTGCTCCCCTTGCTCGTGCTCGCGCGTAGTGGGCATCCACATCATCGACATAGACGACAAGCCCAGAGGTGGCGGCGGGCATCGAATGGGGCGATGCCAGCTTCAGATCGGCGGCCACGCGATGAAGCCAAATAACAAGATCACCCGCGCGAACCTCGGCATGGACGGCCTGGCCTTCGGTAGTCCGGTGAATCCCGCCTGAGCTGAAGCCGAAAGCGTCCACGAGAAAGTCATGAGCTGCGGGGATGTCATCGCACACGAGAATCGGGAAGAGTCGTTCGATTTTGGACACCTGCGGTTCGTTTCGATGAGCGTGCTTGCTGCCGTCTAACGATGTGTCTTGTCCGATCCATAATCGGTTTCCATCCGGATCGTTTATTCGAAACTCCGTGAAGCCATAGAAGGTGACGTCTAGTTCTGGCACAGCCAAGCCGCTCGCCCGAACCTGCTTGTGATACTCGACTATATCATCCGGGTACAGATAGAGAATCGAGTCGCGAGGCTCACCTGGCTGCGCATTGATCGATTGATCCACCATCAGACGACACTCGTCGAAGCGAAGCATTGCCCAGCCCCAATCATTGTTTCTTCTCTCGACCGCAAAACCCAGCATCTTGCAGTAAAAGTCCACGCTTGCTGGCATGCTCTTGACCGGCAGCATCGGAATCAATCTGTTCATCTTCATAGAGTCAGCCTTCCCTGTTTCTACGCCCTACGACCCAAACTCAGCGATCCGGCCCTCGAGGGCATTCGATTGCAAACCAGAGCTCCATGCAGGGTTCGCTGAAGCAAGTTAGGCGGCGGCAGGACGGATTCCATCGTGACCTTATCCAGACCCTCACCAAAGCCGTTGAGCACAACATCGACCACGCCGAAACCTCCACGGACGAAGAACCCCTGCACAAGTTGAGTGGTCCGAACGCGAGCCAGCGTTGCTCGGGTTTCGCTGTGGAAGGCGTTGAGTCGGGAACGAAGAAGCTCGAGACCCAGGCCACGACGATGAAAGTCGCGCCGGACCATTGCCAATGTGAGATCCGCTACACCATCAGCGTCCATGGCCCAACCTCCGCAGGCAGCTATCTGGCTGAACTCTCCCAGGACAAAATACAGGCCTGGAATGTTGTCGAGGAATGTAGCGTAGGCGCCAGAGTCCGTCGGGATTACAAACTCAAGTGTATTGCTTTCGAGTATCTCAAGACACGAGTGACGATCAGATTGTGAATACGAACGAATGTTCATGCGCGCCATGCCGCCAAGCCCCTACTGATTCGCAAAAGGCCATGATGGGCACCTGATAGGAGTTGCAAGCGCTGGGTGTCGGGGGGTGATGATCTATCCACTTGCTCAAAGGCATCCATGTGATCGGTGCGGGTGATAAACAAAATACGAAAGCAAACGGCCATGAAGAAAGTATTACACCTCGGTTCGGATGCTCACAAGGAATCAGTCGCCGTTGCAACCGCTCCCCAGGGCAGCCCGGAAGTTCATCTCTACCCCCCAGATCGGCGCGCTCGACGCCTTGGACGAACTCATCACGAAACTCGCCAAGCCGGACTCCCAACCCTGCTTCCAACTCTCGATTCCTCGCAAAAAAATTTCCGCAGTTTCTCAAAACTCCTTCCCGGGCTCCAAAAGCAAAGCGCAAAGCACAGAGGCTCTACTGAACTCTCGGGGCTCGTTCAACGACGTGTAGCTTCGGCGCTCCGCTTCGCTCCGGCCAAAACTATCCGCTCTTCGTTCAACGTTCCAGACGCCCCGCTGCCTGCGAGTCGTCGAGCGCGATATAATCAGCAATGGCGTCGAGCGCTTGGAGGGCAGATTCAGTCCAAATTATCTCAGCCATCGCGCCATGCGTTTCTTCGCCTCTGCGTGCGTCACGACACGATGCTACTCAACGGCGCGCTTGCCGCGGGCGATGCTCTCAAGGTCAAACCGCGCCTATCGGGTTAGCTGCCAAAGCATCAGTGGAGCGCGGCTGTGGTGAAACCCAGCCGCAGAAGCTATTGCACTGCTGCGGCTGGTGCTTCGCACACGGCCGCGCTCCTTCAGAATTGTCTGCTAACCGGACAGGCATGGTTCAAACAGGCAATAGAAGATCGCGACGAATGAATCTCGGAATAACACTCTAAGGTATCCACGAGAAACCATTCACGGTGAGCGTCTATTGGGGCTATAAGTGCCAGCATGAAATCTGTCCGACTCATCCTCCTTCTAACCTGCCTCCTGCCGATCCGCCTGGTTGCAGGGGAACAACCCACCGCCACGGAACTTAAGGTTGGGGTGGACCTGGTGCCGAAGATCACGGTGTATGGGCCCTCGGGAACCGCGGCCCGAGTGGAGTGGTCAACGAGCCTTGGGAATGGAGTGCTGTCGGAGTGGCATTTGCTGAAAAAAGTGACGTTGGGGACGGCCTAAGCGACGGTGGTGGATTTGGATGTGGGCTCGGTCCCACGCCTTTACCGAGCTGTGGCTGAGCAGGCGCCCACTGAACAATTGCTTACTGCGCCTGTCGGGTTCGTGCGCATCCCCGCTGGAACGTTCACGATGGGCAGTCCGACGACGGAAAAGGAGCGCGATTCTGACGAAGGCCCACAACGCATGGTGACATTGACGAAGGGTTTTTACATGAGCAAGTATGAGGTGACGCAGAAGGAGTATTTGGCGGTGATGGGGAACAATCCGAGTTATTTCACGACAAAGGACTCTTATGGCAAAGCAATCACCCCGGACTTGAACCGACCAGTGGATCAAGCGAGTTGGAACCATGCCACGGACTATTGCGGAAAACTGACGGTGTCAGAGAAGGCGGCCGGGCGTTTGCCTGCGGGGTGGGTATATCGGTTGCCCACGGAAGCCGAGTGGGAGTATGCGTGTCGTGCGGGGACTAGCACACCGTTTCATTACGGCAACGATTTGCGTTCAGGGACGGCGAATTTCTGGGGCCCTGATCCGACCGGGACCTATCTGGATCGGACGACGACGGTGGGGAGTTACGCGCCGAATGCCTTTGGACTATATGATATGCACGGGAATGTATGGGAATGGTGTTTGGATTGGTATGGTGGTTATCCTGTCGGGAATGTGAGCGACCCGCGAGGTCCGGCATCGGGCTCCTACCGCGTGATCCGTGGCGGCAGTTGGGGCCTCGTCAGCCGCTACTGCCGGTCGGCGCGGCGCAGCTTCGACTCGCCGTCGTACCGGCTCAGCTACCTCGGGTTCCGCGTCGTGCTGGCCCCAGCCCAGTGAACTGCGGAACGGTGAGCGGAGCTGCTCGGAACAGACGAGACGAAGAGAGGGACGAACGGAGTCAGTCTGTGAAGGAGCAGCGGAGCTAGGCATGGAACCGCTGCGAACGACAATGAAGAGAACGCCATCGCAGCGGTCGCAATTTTTGGCGCACGGCCTTCCAGGCGGCAGCGGGTGGGAACGTGGACGAGGCGTGAGGCATATTGATATCATCGGATCAGGCGAACGTGCCGCGGCCTGGAGGGCCTCGCTCCGAGGCCATTCGCGCTCGGATGGAATGATGAAAGGGAAACCGGGAAGATTGAGATTGTGTTTGGATTCAAGTTCGGTTTGATGATCCTAACCAAAGCGATTGCCGAATCCTTGAATTAGTGAACGATACTATTGACTGACCATTCACTACGGTCGCCTTCACAACGCACTTCGATTCACATTGGGGAGCCAACCATGGAATGCCTCTTGCCACACATCATCATCGCCAGCGCCTGAGACGAAGCTCCGGTCGGCACGCCCGGACTTTCTTCGGGTCCAATTGGCTCAATGAGTAATGCGACGGCTATGAGCAGGGCCGATACCGACTATTACGAAGAAATTGATGGTCTCCGGGCGCTTGCGATCGTCGCGGTCGTCACCTATCACGCCACGCCGGGCTGGTTGAGCGGCGGTTTTCTTGGCGTGGATGTTTTCTTTGTGATCTCGGGCTTTTTGATCACCCGCCTGATCTTGAGAAAGACAGCGAACGGCAATTTTTCTCTGCCGGAATTCTATCAACGCCGCGCGAAGCGGTTGTTGCCGGTGTTTTTGCTGACCCTGGTGCTCACATGGATGGCCGGGTGGCAGGTGCTTTTTCCCAACGAACTGCAGAGTCTGGCCAGCTCGAGCTTTGCCGCCTGTCTTTCGTTCTCCAATTACCATTTTTCAAAAGGGGCTGGATATTTTGACCCGCAGGCCGAAACGAATCCGCTGCTCCATACCTGGTCACTTGGGGTGGAAGAGCAATTCTACCTGGTTTTCCCGTTTATTCTCCAATTCTTCTGGAGGCGTGAGGAGAAGCGTGGACGTTTCTTTCTCAAGGCCGCCGCCGTGGTCGTGGTGCTTTTCATCGTATCGCTCCTAATCACACGATGGAAACCGGCGCGGGCTTTTTATGATCTTGAAAGCAGGGCTTGGG
Source organism: Pedosphaera sp. (assembly GCA_009695265.1). Lineage (GTDB taxonomy): Bacteria > Verrucomicrobiota > Verrucomicrobiia > Limisphaerales > SIBE01 > SIBE01. Next base: position 18,148 of record SIBE01000009.1, read on the forward strand.
AACTGGGCGTGGGCGTTCTCGTGGCGGTTCTTCAAAACCGGTTTCCGATGGCATCGCCCCGCAGGTTCGACCCGATCCTGGCGATGGCCGGTCTGTTGATGTGCGTGACGTCGTTCGTTGTTTTTACCGAAAGATCTGCGGTTCCGGCCCCAGTCGCATTCATTCCGGTCATCGGCACGGCCATCTTGATTCTGACCCGTCTGGGCGGGACCAGAACGCCGCTGTACCGGCTGGCAACCTTATCTCCAGTCCGGTACGTCGGCCGAATTTCCTACAGTTTGTATCTTATTCACTGGCCCGTGCTGGTTTTCCAGAAGGCGCACTTGGGATTGGAGAGCACGGGGCCCCAATGGACCGGCATTTTTATCGCTTTCGGATTGGCAATCGTCGTCCATCACGCGATCGAAAACCCCATACGTTACGCCAGGAACCCGGTCGTCCTGGCCAGGCTCGGTTGGGTCGGGCTTGCCTTGTTGATCGGCCTGGCAGGGTTTGCCAAGTTCGTGCGCCTGCATAACGGGTATGTGAAAGCGCCATGCGAGGCTTGGTTGCGCCAGGTGCTGCCGGAGGCCGGCGCCAGGAAACCGCCTGCCGCGACGTTTACTACCATCGGCGAGCAGGGCAAGAGCCCGGAACTTTTTCTACTCGGCGACAGCCATGCGCAGTGCCTGGTCGGATCCATGCATGAACAACTTCTTGCCCGCCATCGCGCGGGTGCATACTGGGTGGCGCCGAGCACCATTCCGGGCAGGGGAATCATCTCTTCCGAATACAGCAAACGCTTTTCAGAAGAAGCACTGGAAAATATCGCGAAGGGACAGTGGAAAACCGTGATCATCTGCGCCAATTGGTCAATATACTTGGATGTCGATCCCAAAGACCGCAAAGCCCAGCAGCGAATCAAAAACCCGCACAACACCGTCGAGGAAGGGCGTCACCTTATGGAGGAGGGGCTTTACCAAACGATCAGAACAGTCACTGAAGCAGGCAAAAAGGTGGTTGTCGTTTATCCTATCCCGCGAATGGACCGCGATGTCCCGATATTCATGGCAAGAACGCTGATGAGACGAGGGCAGTTGCCTCGGTTTTTGGTTTCGGTGGAAGATTACTTCATCCAGAATCGATCAGCGCTAAGTATGCTCGACACTCTGAAATCAAAGACAAGTTTTGGCGCGATTCAGCCTCTGGAGACTTTCACTTTTGAACGCGACATCCGATTTCATGAAGGCAACCAGTCCTATTACGAGGACCCCGGGCATCTCAGTCATCTGGGTGCGACACAACTCGTGACTTCAATCCTGGAGAGGCTGCTCACGCCCTAAGGGCAAATCGAAGACTGCGAACAAGGGAACCTTACTTTCTCATCACTTTCACAGTGCCCGAGGCCCTTCGGCTCTTCATCCGCTCGCATCTACGCATCGGCTTGGACCTGCTCCTTGCCACCAGCGCCCAAGGCCCTGCAGGACCTGGCGGCCAATCCCAAACGCTTGGGCGCGCAACTCGGAATGCTGGGTGTGTTCCACACCTGGACGCACTCCTTGATCTTTCATCCTCACATTCATTATCTCATTCCAGGCGGCGGTCTGAGCTTGGAGGGACGCACCTGGGTCGCGGTCAAAAATAGTTTCCTGCTCCATCACAAACCTTTGGGCGAGCACTTCCGCACCCTCTTCTAAGCTCGCTTGCTCAAGGATCATCCCGATCTGTTCACTCAGGTTCTGAGGTGTTCAAATACCCGGACTGCCCTTCCCTCAACGTTCCCGGCAAAGCCTCGCAAATCGAATCCTGAGCGCAACGGCGGGCGTCCCGGCGGGTGATGGCTTCCGGCCAGTCTCAAGCCGACTGGATTCGCGAGACGTTGCTTGCTGCGGCGAGACAGTTAGACGGATGAAATATTTTCAAGGTGCGGCAAGGTATCCCTTTTCCCAGAGCTCCCGTCCCTCCCGGACGAAAGACGTGTTCGGCGATTTGGCTTCCCAAGCCCGCCACCAGTCAGTTTCCCCAAGTCACACCTCGCGTTCGCGCGCGTTGTGGTCGTTTCCATCTACGACTTCCAGCAATCCGTCGAGGACGGCGCGACGGTGCCGCTCTTCTACGAGAACCGCCCGCGGGAGTTGCAGCTCGAACGGGAATTGAGCCGGCAGTACCACATCCTCAAGCGCGACGACCGACTGGAGACGGTGGCGCAGGACATCCTGCGGCACTTCCTCGGGCGCGGCTTCTTCGGCAAGGCGATGGTGGTGGCCATCGACAAGACCACCGCGCTCAAGAGGAACGACAAGGTGCGGAAACATTGGGCGGTAGAGCGCGAGGTGGGTCGAGCCGACGTTCATTCGCTTTCAAACTGGAGCTGCAAGCTGGTTCGAGAATCCGTTTTCTCGTTGCGAAGTTCAAGGTCCGTCGGATGCCATCGACCGTTCACTTTCTGGAACTTGTGCAATGAAAAAGTCTTCAACAGCTTGGCATCCTTTCCGTAAGCCTCGACATAAATCGGCGCGCCACTTTCAGCATCGAGCCATGAGACGACGCGCGCATAGTCGCCTGGTGCTGGGTTTGGATTTAAGCTCTCCAAAACTTTGCACGAGCGATTCGAACGCATCGAAATTTTGGCATCTTTGATGAGTCGTTGATCGGGCCAATGAAGGAATTCCAAACCTAGATCTGAGAGCCAGTAATCAGAGCCGACAAAAGGAATAGACGCATCGGGACCGCGCAGCACGCTTGAGTCTGGAGCGGAAATCCCTGCGCCCGCGAACGGCGTCAGAATATATTGAGTTGGCTGTCGGAGTTTATGAATTATGGCCAAGCGTTGCGCCGGCAATCCGTTGGTCGCCTGCGTTTCGTAAACGCCTTGCCAACCGTCGTCGCCGACCTTGATCGCATACTTGATGGGAACTTGGCGGCGTCTCCCATCGCCGTCGCGCATCTTGAGAGTTCCGTAAAAGACCGCGTCTTTTTCCGGCCGTTGAGCGATCACATCCTCCGCGAGCGCCTTACCTTCGCGAGCATCTAGGATCTTGCCGAACTCGCGCTGAGCGGAGCAAACCGGACCAGGGCGGCACGCCGCGACTACGAGTAGGAAGAGGAGGAAGCGAGTGTGATTCATTAGGGGTACAAGGCCAGCAGAAGCAACTCGCTGATATGATGAACGAAGTGGACCTTAAGTTTCTGGCGGGCTTCCGCCGGAACTTCGAGCCAATCATTGCGGTTGCGTGCTGGCAAAATGACTTGCTTCAATTTCGCTCGTGATGCCGCCAAGACTTTTTCCTTGATTCCACCCACCGGTAAAATCCGGCCGCGAAGACTGATTTCCCCAGTCATAGCGAGATCCGATCGAACGAGGCGCTTCAGAAAGATGGAGGCAAGGGCGACGACGATCGTAGCTCCTGCACTAGGTCCATCTTTGGGGGTCGCGCCCGCCGGAACATGAATGTGGATGTCAAACTTGTCGAAATCGCTCAAGTCGATCTTCAATTGCTTGGCTTGGCTTCGAAGGTAGCTGAGCGCGGTTTGAGCGCTTTCCTTCATGACCTCGCCGAGGGAACCAGTCAAAAGCAATTTGTCTTTGCCAGGCATACGAGTCGCCTCGATAAATAAAATATCACCGCCGAAAGGCGTCCATCCCAAACCGATGGCGATCCCGTATTCAGTAATCGTCTCGGCTGTCTCGGAAATAAACCGGGGTAGCCCGAGGTAGTCTGAGAGCGATTCCGGAGTGATGACCAGGGGTTGGTGCATCTCTCGTTTGGCAATAACGGCGCGGGCCGCTTTGCGCGTCAAGCTGGCAATCTCACGCTCCAACTGCCGAACCCCCGCTTCACGCGTGTAATCTTCGATAATATGCCGAAGGGTGGCGTCGGGGAATTTGACCACTTTCTTTTTCAGCCCGTGCTCTTCCAATTGGCGAGGAACGAGGTAACGCTTCGCGATTTGGAGTTTTTCAGCCGCAGTGTAACTGGGCAATTCGATGACTTCCAACCGGTCCTTGAGCGCCGGATGAATCGGATCGAGCCAGTTCGCTGTGGTAACAAACAAAACACGTGATAAGTCGAATGGCACATCCAGGTAGTTATCGGTGAAGGTCGAATTCTGCTGCGGGTCCAGCACCTCCAGCAGGGCGGCGGCAGGATCACCGCGAAAGTCCGCGCCCACCTTATCAATCTCATCGAGCAGGATCACCGGATTATTGCTTTCGACCCGTCGCAGCGTCTGAATGATGCGCCCTGGCAAGGCGCTAACATAGGTCCGGCGATGGCCACGGATTTCCGCTTCATCGCGCATTCCCCCCAAGGAAATGCGGGCAAACTTCCGACCGAGCGAATCGGCGACACTTTGACCGAGGGATGTCTTGCCGACGCCCGGCGGCCCTACCAAGCAGAGGATCGGGCCTTTCAGTTTCTGTTTCAGCTTGATGACTGCGAGGTATTCCAGAAGTCGGTCTTTGACTTTGGACAGACCGTAATGCTGTTCGTCCAAGATGCGCGCTGCCGCTGCCAAATCCAACTTATCCTCGGTGGATTTAGTCCAAGGCAGGTTGATTAGCCAATCGAGGTAATTTCTGGAAACCGTGTATTCCGCTGCGGAAAATGGGATCTGCTGCAAACGTTCCAATTCTTTTGTCGCAACCTTTTTGGGCTCCTCAGGAAGCTGGTTCGATTCGATCTGCTCCCGGAGACGATTGATGTCGGTGGCAGTCGAGTCGTTCTCGCCCAGCTCACGCTGGATGGCACGGATTTGTTCGCGCAGGAAAAAATCGCGCTGGCTCTTGGACATCGAGGAAGCCACCGCTTTTTGGATTTTCGAACCCAACGTCAATACCTCCAATTCTTTATTGACCAAAGGAAGGAGCCGATTCAAGCGGTCCTTGACGACATTCGTTTCTAATAAACTCTGACGCTCTTCCAAAGTCAGATTAAGGTTGGCGGCGATCAGATCCGACAACTTGCCGGGCGCTTCGGAGTTAAGCGCAGTGATCTTGACTTGGTCGGACAGGGATGGGGAAAGATTGATGATTTCCTGAAACCGTTGCTGCGCATTTCGCGCCAGCGCGGTCATCTCTAACGAGTCTTCGCCGATCTCTTTTAAAACCTCGATGCGGGCGCAAAGGTAAGGATCTTGAGTTGCGTATTCTTTAATCTGAAAACGCCGCAAGCCCTCGATCAAGACGCGAACGGTGTTATCCGGAAACTTCAGCATTTTTAACACGCGCGCGGCACAGCCGTGCAACCACAGGTCTTGAGGGAGAGGGTTATCGACTTCGGGCCGACGTTGGAGAACCAAACCTATAAAGCGATCGCCAGCCACCACGTCGTCGATCAAACGGATACTTTGAGCGGACTCCACGAGGAGTGGCGTCACCATCCCAGGAAAGATGACAATGTCTGACAACCCAAGAATCGGCAGCACCTCAGGCAATGATTTCGCCCCGGCTTTTGGCGGAGACGATTCGCTCCCGCCGGCCGCAGTGCCGAGAATGCTAATGAATTCCGTGTCAGGTGAAGTCATCGCATGGCCCTTTTGTCATTAGATGCCGCAGAGCACCGAAAGCTCACGGAAGCCCTGTTATTTTGCGGTCGAAGAGATGACTCCCGAAGCCCGCTGTAGAACCGCTCTTACTTGGGCAGGCACATCAATACGCAGAAAACCGTTCTGGTAAGCGGCCCGGGCTTGGCCCAGATCGTAGCCCTTAGGCAATTCGATGACTTTCTCGAAAGCGCCGTAATTGATCTCCATCACAAGGAATTTGCATTTTGCCTTACGGCAGCCGTCTGGCCGATGGCCGGTAATTTTCACCCGATTGTTTTCGACGACAAGTTCAAGATCCTCCCGACGCATTCCGGCCAGTTCGACCTTTATCACCAACCCTTCCTCGCAAACATAAACATCCGTGTTGGGAACCCAATCGGTTTCCGTGGAACTCTCCTGCGCACTCTGGGAATGTGTTTTAACAAAATGCAGGGACGAACTAACTTTGCACATGGTCATTGATTCAAAAAATAGACTAAAACCCCGTTTAAGCAAGCAAAGGACTTAGTTCCCCAAGATCGTTCGCGGAGTCTCCGAAGAGCTTTCTGTAAACTAGGACGTGCGATCAGAGGAGAAATCTGCTCCCAGAACACGCCCTGGGTGAGAATAAAGGTTCAAGCTTCGCTCTCGCAAAAACCCGATCAATGTCTGTCCGCTCTCCTTGGCGAACGCTACCGCCAAGCTCGACGGCGCCGAAAGTGCCGCCACCACCGAGATTCGCGCCGCGAGAGCCTTTTGCATGATTTCAAACGACGCTCTGCCGCTTACCAACAACACATGACGATCAAATGGCAAAGAATTCGACAGGAATCCATGACCGATCACTTTGTCCACAGCGTTATGCCGGCCCACATCTTCGCGTGAAACGATCAACTCACCGGCCCCATCGAAGATTGCCGCCGCGTGCAAGCCGCCTGTGCAACTAAACGCCTCCTGAGCTGAACGAAGCCGATCAGGCATTAGGAGTAGCTGCTCACCAGAAATGAAAAAATCGGATTCAACGGGAGCAAAGTGCTGATGCACGGACTCGATGGAAGCCTTCCCGCATAACCCGCAACTCGACGAAGCAAACACGTGCCGTGTCAATTGGTCAAAATTCACTTCGACAGCAGGCGCGAGAAAAGCATTGATCGTGTTTTCGTAGTGCGCTCCTTCGCCTTGCTGGCATGGGCCAATTTCCGTGACATCCGAGCGGCTCCGGATAATTGCCTCAGTTAAAAGGAAGCCGGCTGCCAATTCTTCATCGTTCCCAGGCGTGCGCATTGTGACCGCGACGCTTCTCCCGCGGACACGAATCTCAAGCGGTTCTTCTTTCGCCAGATAATCAGGCTTTCGTGCGGCTGGTTTACCTGCTTGCCAACTGATCGCTTCCGTCTTGGCGATTGCCTTGTCGATACGACCTAATGACGTCATATCAGCGGGTCTATTTTTTCTTGTGTCGGCCTTTGAAAGTTAGTTCGGCGATCCCCGATTTATCCAACTCGCCCAAGCCTTCCGCAACCATCCGATCGTATTGTTTTTTTGTGGCCTCAGCCAAAGGCAGCTTGAGTTTTTGCTCTTTCGCCAGTTGTAGCGCAATGCCGGAGTCTTTGGCGGCATGCGCCGCGGAAAAGAAGCAGCTGTGATCGCGGTTTTGCATGTCTTCGCCGTCAGTCGCGAGAACGCGTGAATTAGCGCCCGTCTGAGAAAAAACCTCTCGCAACAGCGGCAAATCAAGGCCGAGCGTAGCTCCCAATCCCAGCCCTTCCGCCAAGCCGGCCGTATTAATGTTCATGACCATGTTCACGAGAGCTTTGACTTTGGCGGCCTCGCCAGCTTTCCCAGCGTAACGCATCGAATTGCTCAACTTCTCCAGAATCGGCTTGGCTCGGTTGAATGCTTCCTGGCTACCGCCACACATCAAATAAAGCGTTCCTTCGCGCGCTTGCGTGATGCTCGAAGCCATACAAGCCTCGAGACTCATCGCCCCGACCTTGTTGGCGCGCGCTTCGACTTCGACATGCGTCTTGGGCGATATAGTCGCACAGTTGATGAACAACCGGCCCTGGGCTTTGTGCAGCAGGCTTTTGCCCTGTGGAGCATAGATCTGGTCCATCGCCGCATCGTCACTCACGACCGTAATGATGACATCCGACAACTCAGTGACTTTGGCCACCTGACGACAAGCTTCGCAGCCCAATTCTTTTGCAAGTTCCTTAGCAACTTTGAGTCTGGCATCATAGACAGCACTGACGTTAAAACCACAATCTTTCAGGCGGCGAGCCATGTTTGCACCCATCCGCCCTACACCAACGAATCCAATCTTTTCAGCCATAGCGTGATCCTAATCTATTTGTTTTGAATTTTCACATCGAGCGCCGCGATTTCTTCGGCGCCCATGACAGTTATGGGAACGAGTGAAGGAGGCTAATCCAAAGAGTTCGGCTGAGCACGCTTTTTGTAGCTGCGACGATAAATACCGCCTTTTGTCGGCTCCACCGAACACGAGCCTGATCACCCTTCCATTCACTGGCTTTTCTTCTATAGCCGTCCAAGCTTCAATCCTCCGCGCAGGTGTGCCGCAAATGTGAGACGTTGATCAAATGAGCGAGTCAGAATGGCGCGTATGGCGCAACCAAGCGTGCTAGTGGATTGCATTCGGTTCTGTATCAACCTGTTTATAAGCAATACATTAGATTACTATTCAGAGGGCTGGCATTGTCGGTGCTATAGGGGTTTAGAAAATTTCATAAGATTTTATGGCGAAGGTACTTGGTATAGATCTTGGAACGACGAACTCTTGCATGGCTGTCATGGAGGGAGGAGAGCCTGTCGTTTTGGAAAACTCAGAAGGCAAGCGCACCACTCCTTCGGTGGTTGCTTTCACAAAGTCGGGGGAGCGAGTTGTAGGAGATCCCGCGAAACGTCAGGGCGTTACAAATCCTCGCAATACAGTTTATTCGATTAAGCGATTCATGGGTCGCAAATTCGATGAGGTTCAGGAAGAAATCAAAAGGGTTCCCTACAAAGTCGTAAGAGCCGCCAACGGAGATGCCGCCGTCGAAGTGGATGTGGATGGCAAACCAAAGCAATTCAGTCCGCCCGAGATCTCAGCAATGATTTTGAGCAAGCTGAAAGCGGATGCGGAAACCCGCCTTGGCGAGAAGGTGACTCAAGCGGTCGTTACTGTTCCGGCATATTTCAATGATTCGCAGCGGCAAGCGACGAAAGACGCCGGCCGAATTGCTGGCCTCGAGGTTTTACGCATTATCAATGAGCCGACAGCGGCTGCTCTGGCTTACGGGTTAGACAAGAAGAAAGACGAAAAGATCGCTGTCTATGACTTAGGCGGTGGAACTTTCGACATTTCTGTTTTGGAAATTGGAGATGGAGTTTTTGAAGTTAAGGCGACCAACGGGGATACGCACCTGGGAGGAGATGATTGGGACAATCGAATCATGGATTCGATTCTCGATGATTTTAAGCGAGAGCAAGGAATGGACTTGCGAAAGCAGCCGGATGCTCTGCAGCGAATCAAAGAGGAAGCGGAGAAAGCAAAAATCGCCCTGTCCAGTTCGCAACAATACGACATCAATCTTCCGTTTATCACGGCTGACGCTAGCGGTCCCAAGCACATTAGCATGAAGCTGACTCGCTCTAAGATGGAGCAGCTTTGCGACGATTTGTTTGAGCGAACCGTGCCGCCGGTTAAGAGCTGCTTGAAAGATGCCGGGCTCACCAACGATCAGATGGATGAGTTGGTTCTCGTCGGAGGCATGACTCGAATGCCTCATGTCGTGGAGATAGCGCGCTCGCTGGTGAACAAAGCTCCACACCAAGGAGTCAATCCAGATGAGGTCGTCGCCGTCGGCGCAGCTATACAAGGCGGCGTTCTCAAAGGAGAAGTCAAAGACGTTTTGCTCCTGGATGTGACCCCGCTCTCATTAGGGATTGAGACCCTAGGTGGAGTGTTCACGAAGTTGATTGACCGCAACACGACGATTCCTACACGCAAGTCGGAAATCTTTTCGACTGCGTCAGATAATCAACCGGGCGTCGAGATACATGTCCTCCAGGGCGAGCGACAGTTTGCCCGCGACAACAAAACGATCGGGAAATTTCATTTAACGGATATTCCGCCGGCGCCACGAGGTGTGCCGCAAGTGGAAGTAACTTTCGACATAGATGCCAACGGCATCTTGCATGTCAGCGCCAAGGATCTCGGAACGGGGAAGGAACAGAAAATCACAATTACCGCCAGCAGTGGTCTTTCGAAGGAGGAAATCGAAAAGATGCGGAAGGATGCGGAATTGCATGCTGAAGATGATCGGAAACAGAAAGATGAAGTCGAGACCCGCAACGAAGCGGAGAATGGGGTCTATCGCTCCGAGAAAATGTTGAAGGACAACGGAGACAAAATATCGGGAGACGACAAGACAAAGATCGAACAAGCGGTAAACGCAACCAAAGAAGCTATTAAAGGGAGCGATACAGCGGCGATCAAGTCAGCGAGCGAGAAGTTGAATGATGTATGGCAATCCGTTTCAGCTGAGCTTTACAAAGCGGCTGCTGAAAAAGCCAAAGCCGATAAAGCACACACTGGCTCAGATCAGGGCGGAAAGACGGAATCAGGCAAGGATGAAGGTCCTATCATCGATGCCGAAGTGGTGGATGAAAAGAAGTAAGCGGAAGTGTTTCGCTTGGAAAGCGTGAATTGAAACCGTTTGACCTGGCGTGACACGACAAACATTTTCCCGCAGCGAGTGCGGCGGGATTTGATTCATTAAGAAAATCAAAACAACAAAATAAATAACAAACCTATGGCTATAAATGTAAGACCACTCGGAGATCGTATTTTGGTCGAAGCAGTGGAAGAAAAAAAAGAAGTAAAGAAGGGCGGCATCATAATCCCTGACTCCGCTAAGGAAAAACCAATGGAAAGCATTGTCGTTGCCCTCGGCACCGGTAAAACGGATGACAATGGCAAGAAAGTTCCGTTTGAAGTCAAAAAAGGCGACCGCGTTCTGGTCAGCAAATACGGCGGCACAGAGATCAAACTGGACGGCAAGGAATACAAGATTCTGAATTGCGACGACGTCCTGGCTGTAATCAACGATTAACTGTAACACACCCACAATTTTCGAAATTAAAACTTATGGCAGCAAAACAACTCATTTTTGACGAGATGGCACGTCAAGCACTCTTAAAAGGCGTTAACAAACTAGCACGTGCTGTGACGGCCACGTTAGGTCCCAAAGGACGAAACGTCGTTTTGGACAAGAAGTTTGGTTCCCCGACAGTGACCAAGGACGGCGTCACGGTCGCCAAGGAAATCGAACTGGAAGATCCGTTTGAAAACATGGGCGCTCAAATGGTGCGCGAAGTGGCCAGCAAAACCAGCGATGCGGCTGGTGACGGAACCACGACCGCGACAGTCCTGGCGGAAGCCATTTTCCGCGAAGGATTGAAGAACGTGACTGCGGGAGCCAGCCCAATGAGCCTCCAACGAGGTATTCAGAAAGCTGTCGAAGCAGCAGTCGATCACCTCGCCAAGATCTCCAAGAAGGTCAAGGACAAGGAAGAGATTAAGCAAGTGGCGACGGTCTCCGCTAACTGGGACACAACGATCGGCGAGATTATCGCTGATGCCATGGATAAGGTCGGCAAGGACGGCACCATCACTGTTGAGGAAGCCAAGTCGATTGAGACCACGCTCGAAGTGGTGGAAGGAATGCAGTTCGACAAAGGTTACCTTTCGCCTTACTTCGTGACCAATGCCGAATCGATGGAAGTCAAACTCGAGGACGCTTATATTCTGAATTACGAGAAGAAGATCAGCAGCTTGAAGGACATGCTGCCAGTCCTCGAGAAGGTTGCCAAAGTGGGCAAGCCGCTCTTGATCATTGCTGAAGATGTGGAAGGCGAAGCCCTCGCTACTTTGGTTGTGAATAAGCTGCGTGGCACGTTGCACGCCTGCGCCGTCAAGGCTCCGGGTTTCGGCGACCGCCGCAAAGCCATGCTCGAAGATCTCGCCATTCTGACAGGCGGCAAGTGCATCACGGAAGATCTCGGCATCAAGCTCGAGAATATCCAACTCGAAGACTTGGGCCGGGCTAAATCCATTGTCGTGGACAAGGAAAACACGACGATTGTCGAAGGATACGGAAAGTCTGCTGAGATTCAGGGTCGAGTTAACCAAATTCGCCGTCAGATCGAGGAGACCACCTCGGACTACGATCGCGAGAAGCTGCAAGAGCGCTTGGCCAAGCTGGCTGGAGGCGTCGCCGTAATCAATGTCGGCGCGGCCACCGAGACGGAGATGAAGGAGAAGAAGGCCCGCGTCGAAGATGCCTTGCACGCAACGCGAGCGGCCGTCGAAGAGGGAATCGTGGCTGGCGGCGGAGTGGCTCTGCTGCGGTGTATCGCGGCCATCGACGTGCTGAAGCTTGAGGGTGACGAACAGATCGGAGTGGAGATTGTGAAGCGAGCGATTGAATCGCCGTTGCGCGCCCTCGCCGCGAACGCTGGCGTCGAAGGCTCGATCATTGTCCAGGAAGTTAAGAAACGGAAAGGCAATGACGGTTACAATGTGAGCACTGGCCAGTACGAAGACCTCGTCAAAGCCGGTGTGGTTGATCCGAAAAAAGTGACTCGGACGGCCTTGCAGAATGCCGCTTCGATCGCGGGTCTGTTGCTCACGACCGAATGCCTCATCACAGAAGTCCCGGAGAAGGAAAAATCAGCTCCTGCATCCGGTGGTCATGGTGGCATGGGTGGAATGGACTACTAAGTCGCTCCCCTTAGCCGAGGAACTTAAAATAACTCAATGTGAGGCTGGTCTTTGCCAGCCTCACTTTTTTTGTACCGTAGGGGAAAGTCATGATTGCTAAACGCATCGGCATCTTGATATTCGTTGATGGCTGACCACCTACTGAACATGCAATCTGCGCCGCAATCTACTCGTTCGCCAATAACACGCCGGACCCTACTGAAGAATGGGAACTCCATTCACGGTCTGGTCGGCTGGGAACATCACGGTTTACCGGCGTCCCGACCCGGCCTGGAGATTGTGGCCGAAGGCCCAGTGTTCAGTGGTGGCAAACCGCAAGGCGTGGACTACACAGCGACCCTGTATCCAAGCTCAAAAGGCAACTTGGTTTTCAACGCGGCGACGATCTGGTTGTCCGACGGCCTGAGCGCTCCTCCGGGTTATCTGCGGCCTGCGGCGCACGGCAGCACTCCGACAGGTCCGGATATCCGAGTTCAGCAAATGACCAAGAACCTATTCGCTCGATTCGCCAGATGACGGCGTTGATGCACCCTCGATGTAAGTACTCCCAGACTTCGTATGGGAGATGAATCTCATGACACTGCTCGAAGACAAAACCAAGCAACGTTACCAGGGCCAACAGGGGAGGCATTACCATGAATCCAAGCGGTCTGTGCCCGATCAAGCTTTTCCTTGGGTCGCACGGCTGCGCGCGGAAAAGATTTCTCCTCACGTGACGAGGGAAGAAACCGTCTTCGAGTATGGAGTTGGCTTCGGCTGGAATTTGGCGCAACTCCGATGCAGGAGACGCTTGGGATCGGATGTCGCCGAATTCTTGGAGCCAGTGATCCGGGAGCAAGGCATTGAATTTGTCGCAGATCCCAACACGGTTGCCGAGGGTTCGATGGACGTGGTCATTTGTCATCACGTCCTTGAACACGCTCTGCATCCTCCCGAAATGTTGACAGCGATTCACCGACTGCTGCGGCAAGGGGGCAAGCTTCTGCTATTCGTCCCCTATGAAAAGGAACGGCGATTCCGCACCTATAATCCTGTTGAACCCAACCACCATCTCTACTCCTGGAATGTACAAACTCTCGGCAGACTGGTGGCTGAAACCGGCTTCGAAGTCCGCGAGGCGAGGATCGGACGATTTGGGCAGGAGCGCTTTGCGGCCGTTTGGGCAGCGAGGCTTTCCCTGGGTGAAACGGGCTTCCGATTGCTCCGGTTTATAGCAAATCGGCTGAAGAACGAAGTAGAGGTTCAGGTGGTGGCTATGAAGCCTTGATCTCGTTTACTTATTTTCCTTTTCTGCCAACGCTTTGCTTCAGTCGATAAAGTCCTCTCATTTGCCGGTTGACTGCCGACTGTTTTCTTAACGATCTTATCCGCGATTTATGTCGAAGATTCAACGTGCTCTGCTCTCGGTTTCGGATAAAACGGGGCTGGTCCCCTTCGCCCAGACGCTGGCTCAATCGGGTGTGGAATTGATCTCCACGGGTGGGACGGCCAAGGCGTTGCGCGAGCACGGAGTCCCGGTCATCGACCTGAGCTCCTACACTGGCTTTCCGGAAATGCTTGATGGACGCGTCAAAACGCTTCATCCGAAAGTCCATGGCGGGCTGCTGTTCATCAGAAGCAACCCGGCCCACCAAACCACTGTTCAAGAACACGGGATCAACCCTATCGATTTGGTGGTCGTCAACCTCTACCCCTTCGAGCAAACCGTCGCCAAACCCGAAGTCACCTTGCACGATGCGATTGAGAACATCGACATCGGCGGCCCCTCCATGCTGCGCAGCGCGGCGAAGAACCACGAAAGCGTCACGGTGGTGGTGGACCCAAACGACTACGCCGAGGTCGCCTCGCAAATCCAAGCGAGTGGCAATACCACGCTTGAGCTGCGTCGGAAGCTTGCGGCCAAAGTCTTTGGTCGAACAGCGAGCTACGATGCAGCGATTGCAAATTATCTGACGCGGCGGTTTCAAGAATCCGAGATCAACACAGCGTATGCGCCGGATGCTCCTCCGCACTTGCCTGCGGAATTAGTCCTCAGCGCACCGCGGGTGCAATCGCTGCGCTACGGCGAAAACCCCCATCAACGCGCGGCGCTTTATGGAGGATTCAACCGTTTCTTTCACCAACTGCATGGGAAGGAATTGTCTTACAACAACATTCTCGACCTCACCGCCGCCGCGCAGCTTATTGCCGAGTTCTTAATCGACGACCCCACGCTGGCCATTCTAAAACACACGAACCCCTGCGGCGTCGGCCAAGCTGCGAGCCTGCGCGAAGCGTGGGACAAAGCGTTCGCCACGGACAAACAGGCGCCATTCGGAGGGATCATCGCGGTCAACCAGACTCTTGATCTACCCTGTGCCGAGGCTATCACAGAGATATTCAGCGAGGTCATCGTCGCGCCGGATTTCGCACCGGAAGCCTTGGCGCTCTTGCAAAAAAAGAAAAATCTACGCCTGCTGAAAATGCTGGCCAACCCTGCGACGGCAAGCCCCTTGGAAGTCCGTAGTGTCGGCGTCGATTCATTTCTGATTCAAGAGCGTGATCTGAAAAGCGTGACCCAATCAGGTCTCAAAGTTGTCACGAAGCGGCCTCCCACCGAAACTGAACTGAGAGCACTGCTCTTCGGCTGGCGAGTGGTCAAGCACGTGAAGTCTAACGCGATCGTCTATGCTGGACCCGATCGCACGGTGGGCATCGGCGCCGGACAAATGAGCCGTGTCGATTCTAGTCAGATCGCAGTGTGGAAGGCGGGCGAAGCCAAGCTTTCGTTGAAAGGCAGCGTCGTGTGTAGCGATGCTTTTTTTCCTTTTCCAGACGGACTGATTGCGGCTGCCGAAGCGGGGGCGACGGCGGCTATTCAACCCGGCGGCTCAGTGCGAGATCCTGAAGTCATTGCTGCTGCGGATGCGCGAGACGTAGCCATGGTTTTCACAGGGATCCGGCATTTCCGGCATTAGCTGAACCGGCTACTTTACCCGATTCATTCCCCAGAACACACTCCAGTCATCGGGAAGTCGAGGGCTCCCCCGCCAACACAGTGCCGTCCCACGCAGAGACCTTATTTCTTCTTGTCGGGAACGACGATCTCAACGCCAGCCTCCGTCTTCAGTGAAACCACAAAGGTTGGCAGTTGCTTCTGCACCTCTTCTTTCACCAAAGTCTCCTTAATCCTGCCCTCCACTTTGGCGTAATCAATTTGCTTCACTGGAACCTTTTCGATCACCTTAATAATGTGATAGCCGTATCGAGTCGTGACCAGTTCGCTGATTTGATTGATGCCCAGAGAAAAAGCCGCCCCTTCAAATTCCGGAACTCGACTTTCGTTGTCCTTCGTCCGTGCGACAGTGTATTCCCCTCCCTGATTCTTCGAGGCGGCATCTTCGGAAAACTCCTTCGCTAGCCAGGCAAAATCCTCACCGGCCTTGGCTCGGGTCAAGACCTTCTGCGCTAACCGCTGTTTTTCCACCTTCTTGTCCGGCAACAATTCCTGGCCGGTTGCGGGATCGCGGGTGTAAATCAAGACGTGGCGAACCTTGGCCAATTCAGGCTCTTGAAAGTAACCAGGATTCTTCTCATAAAACTCCTTCATTTGAGCCTCGGTCACGGTCACCTTGATCTTCAGCTCGCGATCGATGACAGCGTTGACGACACCTTGCTCAAGAATTTGCGCGTGGAACTTTTCGGGCGTCATTCCCAGCGAGATCAATTGCCTATTGAACGACTCTTCGGAAGGCATTTGCTTTTTCTGCTCCGCGACGAATAACTCACCGATCTCCTTCCCTTTGGTTTTATCAGCTTCAGTCGCCCGGCCTAAGAGGAGTTGAGTTGCGATCAATTTCTCAAGAATATCAGCCTCGACCTTTGAACGCATTGCTTCTGAAACCCTTTCCCCCATTGCGGCGCGGTTGGACTTGAACGTGATGAACATGTCATCCACTTGGCTTTGCCTGACCTCAACGTCTTTTCCTTTGGCGATAATTTTATCTCCAAATAACGTCGCGGCACTCGGGGGAGGGGCTGCGGTTTTCTCGAGTTTCCGTTCGGCCCCGAGGACCGCGCCAGACAAAGTGAGTGCTAGGATGAGCCCATGAGCAAACCGACTGTTAAATGATTTCATTGCGACCTTACGTATCAAACCAAACTGTAATACTAACTTTCAACCACGCTTCAAGCCGAGAAGATTTTCAGCCGCCGACCGCCCATTGGCCTGAATGCTAAAGTTTCACCACACGGATGTTGCTAATGTCCGGATCGTTTTGAATCTCGTCCAGCAGTGTTTGAGGCGGAACGCTATCCAGATTGAGGACAGTGAGCGCCATGCCACCCAGATTCTCGCGGCTCAAGCTCATGCTGGCGATATTCACTTTATGCTGGCCCATCATCGTTCCAATATAGCCAACCATGCCAGGCCGATCTCTGTTGTTCATCAGAAAGAGCACGCCTGAAGGGACAATTTCCACAGGTTGGCCGTTCACCCGGACTATGCGGGGTTCATTCCGTTTGCCAAAAAAAGTTCCGCCAGCCGAAACCTTTTGATCTCCAGAAAAGACGGCGACGTGGAGCCATTCATTGTAATCCGTCTCTTCGTTCGACTTGATTTCCTCGACGAGCAAGCCCAACGACTGCGCAAGTGTCCGCACATTGACCTGGTTGACCTCGTTACCTCCGGCCGCGGCGAGGAACCCCTTCAGGACTGAACGCGTTATCGGATCGCCTGGGACTTCTGTAGCCCTGCCCCCATACGTGACGACCAAACGATCGTTTCGCTTAGGGGCCAGTTGTGCCAGGAGGCGCCCGAGCTTTTCGCCCAGGTGCAAGTACGGCTTTACCAGCGCATACGTCTTGGCATCCAAGTTCGGCAAATTCACCGCGTTTCGAACGGTGCCAGTGATCAAGTAATCGGTGATCGCTTCTGCTACCTCAATCCCGACATTTTCCTGCGCCTCCTCCGTGCTCGCGCCCAGGTGAGGTGTCATGATCACTTGCGGCAGGTCGCGCAATGGGAAAGCAGTTGGCGGGGGTTCTAGTTCGTACACATCCAGCGCAGCGCCAGCGACATGGCCAGCTTGAATCGCCGCCGCGAGATCCGCCTCGTTGATGATGCCGCCACGCGCGCAGTTGAGGACGCGCACTCCTTTCTTCATTTTCGCGAACGCTGCGGCGTTGATCATCCCTTTAGTCTCGTCTGTCATCGGCATGTGAACGGTAAGGAAATCCGAACGCGTGTACATCTCATCCAATTCCACAAGCTCAACCTGGAGCGCCTTGGCTCGCGACAACGCCAGATAGGGGTCGAACGCCAACACCCGCATCCCGAACGCGATCGCCCGGCGTGCCACCTCGCTCCCAATCCGTCCCATCCCGAGAATACCCAACGTCTTATTGTAAAGCTCGACTCCATGGAATGACTTGCGATTCCACTCGCCGGCTTTCATCGACATGTGTGCTTGAGGAACTTTTCGAGCCAAAGCCATGAGCATCGAGAAGGTCAATTCGGTGGTGGAAATCGTGTTCCCGCTCGGAGTGTTCATGACCACGATCCCACGCTGCGTGGCCGCGTCCACATCGACGTTATCGACACCGACGCCTGCTCGTCCGATAACCCGCAGCTTCGGCGCCGCCTCCATTACCTTGCGCGTGATCTTCGTCTCGGAACGAACCACCATTGCCTCAACATCTGAAACCAGCGGGAGCAACTCGGGCTCGGACAGGCGCTTTGGCAGAACAATCACCTTGAACTCCGACTGCTGCTCAAAAAGCGCAATGCCTTTGGGCGAGATCGGATCGCAAATCATTACGTTCATAGAATAAAGTGGCGCAGTCTAGGGAATGACACTCACACGGTCAAATGATTCAATCCGGATTTTGCCTCGCCGACGACTCGGCACCCTAACCATCTCAATGTTTTCCCGCTTTGGGCGGCATAGGGCGTGGGGCCCGGGGGGGATTGTTCGTCCCCTTCTCTTTAAACGCGGATCGCAGGAGCCAGTGGCGCTTCAACCCTTGCATCAGATCATCGGCCTGCACCACGGTGTGAGAAACCTGGCTAAGAATCTGATCGTTCGTTTGGACCTGCGCGTTGAGATTGCTCGTGATGTTCGCCAAGTTCAGCAAGGTCTGATTCAAGCTCGTCGCCAACACGGTAATGTTCGTGTCGGCGGTTGCCAGCGTCGAGTTGGCGGAGGCCAGCGTCTGCTGCAATTGCAAATTAACATTCGTTGGAATCAACCAATCGCCCAAGGATCCATTCCCGTTCGTCAAGAGCGAGGTAATAGCGAGCAGATTGCTCATGAGCGGCCGCGTTTGGACAACGGTGTTGTTAAGATTCGCGGTGAGGCTGACGGTGTTCGATATGATACCGCCCAATTGGTTGGTTAAATTGAAAACCCCCGGCAACGCCTCTTCGACTCGGTTGGCAATCTGTTCCAACCGGACCATGAGCGCGGGAGATTCTTCGGCTTGAATCCACGGCCCTTGAAGTTGTGTTGAGAGGAGCACGTAATCATTGGTTTTCTTAGGATCCTTGTTGAGCACCCGGATCGGGGAACCTGGAATGATTGGTTCAACACTCGGCTCGCCGGTGGTTCCTTTCGTCACCTCGATAACCCGCTTACCCAAAAAGTCACCGGTGCCAACCCGCACTTTCGAGTCGGTCCAGACATAACCGTAATAGGGCTCGAGAATCTCGAATTGGACGAAGACATTATAGTTATTCTCGTTAAACCAATTGTCTTTCCCGGCCGGAGTTCCTTCAATCCGAGTCACCTGCCCCACGTCAAACCCCATCAGCCTGACCGTGTCCCCCACGTGCAGCCCCGCCGCATCACGGACATAGGTGTGATACGGAACTTTGATCAGAAACCATCCCTTTCTCTTCGCGG